>JBHEMU010000139.1:0-38909 GCA_046262415.1 Gaiellaceae bacterium
GAGCCGTGCTCTGCCTGCGGCCGGGCGACCCGGGCGCTGATCCCGCGCCGGCGAAGCTCGCGGCGGGCGGCGCGAGAGTGGTAGGCACGGTCGCCGAAGAGGAGCTTGGGCCGTCGGCGAGGGCGGCCGCGGCGCCCGCGCACGGGCGGCACCGAGTCGACGAGCGGCAGCAGTTCGGTGATGTCGTTGCGATTGGCGGCGCTCAGTAGAGCGCGAGCGGGATCCCACGGCCGCAGGCGAGGACGTGGTGCTTGGAGCCTGGGCGCGCGCGGTCAACGGGGCTCGGCCCGCTTCGCTCGCCCCCCCAAAGGCGCGCACGTGCGAGCTGTCGATCGCGGCCCGCGACCAATCGATCGCCTCGGCCTGGTTCAGCTTCGCCAGCAGCAGCTCGTGCAGCTGCTCCCACACACCCGCCTGCTGCCACTCGCGCAGGCGGCGCCAGCAGGTCATCCCTGAACCGCAGCCCATCTCCTTGGGCAGGTGTTCCCAGGGGATGCCGGTACGAAGGATGAAGAGGATCCCGGACAGCACCTTGCGGTCGTCGATTCGCTTGCGGCCCGGGAAGCGGAAGCGCCGCTCCACGGTCGGAATCAGTGGCTGGACGAACTCCCACAACTCGTCGCTGACCAGCGGCTTCGCCATCTGCGCCACCATCCTTTCAGCAGAGGTTGACGAAGCGGCTTTCGCCGTCAGCGGCGAGGAGCCTTCATTTCGTTAGGCGCTCTTACCGGTGATCGTCGCCTTCCGGCCGTTGCACAGCGGGCCTGCGGGTGGGCCGCCTCCGCCGGTGCCGTTGATCTCGAGCTTCCACCCACCGGAGATCTCGCCCTCGTAGGAGCCGAGCGTGTCCATCACGTAGAGCTTCCAGACGCCGTTCGACTCGGTGCCGTTGAAGCTGGCGAGCTGGCTGTCGTACGGCGGCTTGGGAGCAGGCGCGACGAACTTGGGGTCCTGGACGTGGTTGCGGTAGCTCGTCGGCTTGAACGTCCCGGAAGTCGGCGGGTCAGCGCTCTTCGGCAGCTTCGCGGGCGCAGCGTCGTCGAACGTGTAGGTCGCTCCCTTCAGCTCCGCGTGCGAGGTCTGGGAGATGTACGCCATCAGGATCACCTTCTTGCTCGCCGGCGCGGGACCGACGAGCAGGACCTCGACCTCCTTGACCTCCCGGTGCCCGAGCCCGCTCAGCGTCACGCGAACCTTCTTCACGGGGCCCGAGACGCCCGACACGTCGATCACCGACGGATACGGCTTCGCGGGACCCGGGTCGAGCGAGGAGGAGACGCCGGGGATCCGGATCGGCGTTCCGTTCGAGAATTCCGTGGTCTGAGACGAGGAGGTGAGCAGGCCGAGCGGAACCGCGCCCACGAGCAGCGAAGCCAAGACCCCCGGTAGCCGCACCTCGATTAGAGGCTAGCGAATCGTCCGCGGCGGCAGCGTGATCACGACGGTCGTGAAGCGCCAGTCCTCGACCGCGACTCTCGCCGCCACGACCGGCTTGGTCGCGGCGGTCGTGCCGCGGTGCAGCGTCACCGTGTAGAGCCCCGCCGGAAGCCCGACGCGGAAGCGCCCGTTGCGGGGATGGACCGTGGCGACGACCGCCCGGCTCCGGACCCGGACGACCCGGACCGTGACCCTGGTCGGAGCGACCGTGCGGCAACCGAGGTCGGAGGGCGTGCAGCCCGCGCCGCGAACGACGCCGCTGATGCCCGAGTCGGTCTGCTCCGCGGTGGCGCCGGCGGGCACGACGAGGGCGAGCGCGAGCGCTGCGACGAAAGTTCTCATCGCAACAGATGATGCCGTGCACTGCGGAACTTGCGCGGTGCGCTGGGAGCGTGGGTCTACCCGGATGCGCTCGTTCGGTCGGCTCAGACGGACACGGGCAAGCCCGCGCTCCTGAGGCTGGACTAACCACACACCTTCGAGACGACTGATTGCGTCCGGGCCTCGGGCGAGCCGCGCTGGCGCCGGTAGACGGTGAACATGGTGCGCATAGACTGGCTCTCTGCCCCTCTACCTCACCGAGTCGGATGTCGACGGGCTTGTCACCGTCGCGCACGCGCTCGAAACGGTGGAGGCGTGCTTCCGCCGGCTGGCCGCGGGCGCGGTCGAGAACCTGCCGCGGGCCCGGATGCGGCTACCGGACGGTGCCTTCGCGCTCATGGCCGCCGTCGATCACGAGCTCGGCTACGCGGGGCTCAAGTCGTACGTCGCGCTCCCCGGGGGCACGCCGTTCGTCGTCTGCCTGTTCGATCTCGAGCGGGCCGAGCTCGCAGCCGTGATCGAGGCCGATCGCCTCGGGCAGCTGCGGACCGGGGCCGCGAGCGGCGTCGCGGCGAGATACCTCGCTCGCCCGGGCGCGGCGACGCTGGGCGTGATCGGCTGCGGCTGGCAGGCCGAGAGCCAGGTCGCGGCGATCCGCGAGGCCGTGCCGGGAATCGACCGGGTCGTCGCCTACTGCCGGACCGAGGAGCGGCTGCGAGACTTCTGCGGACGCCTGGGAGCCGAGCCGGGCGAGGGTCATCGCGACGCGGGCGGTCAGGAGATCGTGGTCACCGCGACGACGTCGCAGGACCCCGTCCTCCGCGGCGAGTGGCTACCCGATGGCGCCCTCGTGTGCGCGATGGGGGCGAACCGCCCCCGGGCGCGCGAGCTGGACAACGTCGTGCTCGAGCGCGCCCGGTTCGTCTGCTGCGACTCGCGCGAGCAGGCGAGGCTGGAGTCCGCCGACCTGATCGAGCCGGTCGCGAGCGGGGTGCTCGACTGGCTCGAGGTTCACGAGCTCCAGGAGGTCGTCGCGGGCGAGCTGCCGGGCCGCCAGTCCGACGACGACGTCGTCGTCTTCAAGTCGAACGGGCTCGCGGCGTGGGACGTGGCGCTCGCGGCCCTGGTGCTCGAGCGCGCCCGCGAGCGCGGCGTGGGTCGCCGACTCTAGGCGCGCGTGCCGACGCTCGGTCGGGCGGCCTCGATGATGTCATCGCTGATCGCCCGGATCACGTCCGGGTGGTCGAGCAGCCGGGCGCGCTCGGCAGGCGAGCAGCGGTTGCGCACATAGGGGTCCTCGAGGATGTCGGCGAGGGAGCGACCCCGGTCGTGCTCGCGGATCACGTAGGCGGCCAGGCGCTCTTCGTTGGCGGAGCGGGCGAAGAGGAACGAGAAGGGGTTCCGGAACAGGTCTGAGAGCCCCACGCCGCGATTGTATCCTGCCCACATGCCGCGGAAGGACGCCGTCGCGCGCTTCGCCGAGCGAGTGCTGGACGGCGTGGGCGACGACGGTTCACCGGAGCGGATCGTGATCTGGATCGAGCGGAAGCCCGGGGCGATCTGGGCTGTCGGACGCATCGTCAATCCGCAGCACCGGCCGAGCGACGCGCCCCGGCGCGACGACTACGTCTTCGAGGGGTACGAGCTCGAGGACGCCCTCGAGGCTGCGAACGGAGCGCTGCGCGACGACCTGCGCGTCTCCGAGCAGGACCGGCGTCCCCAGGAGCTGGAGGAGTTCGGGCGGGAGGAGCTGCTCAAGCCGCTCGAGCGCTGGTTTTTCGGCCGGGGCTGATACGGTCCGGCCCCGAGTGCTGATTCGCCTCGGCCACAGTCCGGACCCCGACGACGCGTTCATGTTCTGGGCTCTCACGGAGGACGCCGTCGACACACGCGGGTTCGAGTTCGAGCACGTCCTCCGCGACATCCAGACCCTGAACGAGTGGGCGCTCGAGGGCCGGCTGGAGGTGAGCGCGCTGTCCCTGCACGCCTACCCCTTCGTGCAGGACCGCTACGTCCTCCTTCCGCACGGCGCCAGCATGGGATCCGGCTACGGCCCCGTCGTCGTCTCCCGCCGGCCGCTGACGCGTGCCGACCTCGGCCGCGTCGAGGTCGCCGTCCCCGGACGCATGACCACCGCGTTCCTCGTCCTCCGCCTCTACGCAGGCGATTTCGCCTACCGCGAGGTGCCGTTCGACCGGATCCTCGAGGAGGTCGAGTCGGGAGCGGCCGAGGCGGGGCTGCTCATCCACGAGGGCCAGCTGACGTACGCCTCACGGGGACTCGAGAAGGTCGTCGACCTGGGCGAGTGGTGGCTGCTCGAGACGGGCCTGCCCCTGCCGCTCGGCGTCAACGTGGCACGGCGGGACCTCGGCGAGGACACCCTGCGGGACCTCTCTGCGGTCCTCGAGGACTCGATCCGCGCCGGGCTCGCCAACCGCGACGAGGCGCTCCGTTACGCGCTGAGGTTCGGGCGCGGCCTCGACGACGAGCTCGCCGACCGCTTCGTCGGCATGTACGTGAACGAGCTCACGTGCGACTACGGCGACGAGGGTCGGGCCGCCGTGCGGGAGCTGCTCCGCCGCGCGGAGGCGATCGGCGCGTTCAGGGCGCCGGTCAAGGTCGAGTTCGTCTCGTAAGCGGCCGCGTACGCGCCGAGCGCCCGTCAGTCGCCGGGCGGGCGGAGGAAGATCCGGCCGTCCGCGAGCAGCGGCACCAGCGGCAGGCCGCTCTGCGCGAGCGAGGTCTCGAGCCTGTGCAGGACCTCGGCGCAGGCGTCGTCGCCCTCGCCGCAGGGAAGCTCGAGGCCGAGCCAGTCCTCGGCGTCGACCGGGCGGGCCTCGAGGCCCTGCTCCTCCAGGATGCGCAGCACCTCGTCGCGGTCCGGGATCCGGGTCATCTCGACGGCGACGACACTCATGCGGCGTCTGATGCCCCTCACGCGCCACGCAGAAACTCAGGCCCGCTATCGTCTCGCCGTGGCCGTCGCGACCGAGCGGGAGTACGGGCTCTTCATCAACGGCGAGGCGGCCGAGCCTGCCTCCGCCGAGACCCGCGACCTGACCGAGCCCGCGACCGGATCGCCCCTGGCCCGCGCGGCCATGGCCGGCGAGGCCGACGTGGATCGCGCGGTCGAGGCGGCGCGCGCCGCGCTCTCGGGCACGTGGGGCAAGACGGGGCCGACCGAGCGTTCGCGGCTCCTCCACGCCCTCGCCGACGCGATCGCCGCCAACCGCAAGGAGCTGGCGGAGCTCGAGTCGCGCAACGTCGGCAAGGCGATCTCCTCGGTCAAGGCCGAGGTGCACGGGGCGATCGAGAACTTCCGCTACTACGCCTCCGCGACCGCCTCGATCGCGGGGCGGTCGAACCCGGTGGGCGGCTCGCTCCTGCACTACTCGCTGAAGGAGCCCGTCGGAGTCGCCGCGCAGATCGTGCCGTGGAACTACCCGCTGCTGATGACGACCTGGAAGCTCGCGCCGGCGCTGGCGGCGGGCTGCGCCGTGGTGCTGAAGCCCGATCCGGCGACGCCCCTGACGGCGCTTCGCCTCGCCGAGCTCGCGACCGAGGTGGGCTTCCCGGCCGGTGCGATCAACATCGTTCCGGGCGACGGGCCGACGACGGGCGCCTACCTCGTGCGCCACCCCGACGTCGACAAGGTCGCCTTCACCGGCTCGACGAAGACGGGCGGCGAGATCATGCGCCTCTGCTCGGAGCCGATCAAGCGGCTCACGCTCGAGCTGGGCGGCAAGAGCCCGAACCTCGTCTTCGCCGACGCCGACCTCGAGGACGCGATCCCGAGCTCGGTCTGGGCGATCTACTACTCCGCCGGCCAGAGCTGCGAGGCCCGCTCCCGCGTGCTCGTCGAGAGACCGCTCTACGACGACTTCGTCGCGCGCTTCTCCGACGCGGCCGGCCGCGTGAAGGTGGGCGACCCGCTCGATCCGGAGACGCAGATGGGCTCGCTGATCTCGACGGCCCACCGCGACAAGGTGCACGGCTTCGTCGAGATCGGGCAGGAGGAGGGCGCCGAGGTCGTCGCCGGCGGCAGGCCGACCGAGGGCGCGGGGGCCTTCTACCCGCCCACGGTGCTGGCGAAGGTCGACAACCGGATGGTCGTCGCCCAGGAGGAGATCTTCGGCCCGGTCGTCACCGTCATCCCCTTCGAGGACGAGCGGGACGCGATCGCGATCTCCAACGACGTCAAGTACGGGCTGATGGCGACCGTGTGGACGGGCGACCCGGGCCGTGGTCACCGGCTGGCCTCTCGCATCAAGGCGGGCACGGTCGGGATCAACATGCCCTACACCGCCTTCCCGGGCCTGCCGTTCGGCGGCTACAAGCAGTCCGGCTTCGGCCGCGAGCTCGCGCTCGAGACGCTCGACCTGTACCTCGAGACGAAGAGCGTCGTCGTCTCGACGGGCACGCGGCCGGCGAACCCGTTCGGGCTGTAGGCATCGCTTGCGATGCCGACCTCAGGAGTGCGGGCTTGCCCGTGCTCCGTCTGGGCTGACCGCACGAGCGCATCCGGGTAGAGACCCACGCCGCTAGGCCCCGCCCCGCCCCGAGGAGGCCGCTACCGCTGGGCCGTGCTGGGCGCGGGCACGTTCGCGCAGGCGAGCTTCTCGGCCGTCGGGATCGGGGTGCCGGCGATCGCGCCCGCGCTGCGCGAGCACTTCGGCCTCAGCGTGTCCGAGCTCGGGCTCGTGCTCGCCGCCGAGTGGCTGGGGACGCTCCTGACCCTGCTCGCGTGGGGGTTCGCCGCCGACCGGGTCGGCGAGCGCTGGACGCTCGCGGTCGGCCTGGGGCTCTGCGGCCTGACGCTCGGGGCCGTCGCGACCGTGGAGAGCGTCTGGGCGCTCGCCCTGCTGCTCGCGCTCGCCGGAGCGCTCGGCGCCAGCACGAACTCCGCCAGCGGCCGGGCGGTGATGCAGTGGTTCGGTCCGGCGCAGCGCGGCCTCGTGCTGGGCATCCGGCAGACCGCGATCCCGCTCGGCGGCCTGGCCGCCGCCGCGGTGCTCCCGCACGTGTCCGTGCGCAGCGCATTCCTCCTGCTCGGCGGCTTCTGCGTGCTCGGCGCTCTCGTCGGCGGCGCGCTGATCCGGGAGGGTGCGAGACAGGAGCTGCCGGTGGACGCGGTCGAGTGGACGCTCCGGGACCGGCGGCTGTGGGTCGTGTGCTTCGGCAGCGGCCTCTACCTGCCGGCCCAGGTCGCGCTGATGGGTTTCGTCGTCCTGTTCCTCCACGACGCGCGAGGGCTGTCGAAGGGGTCGGCCGCCGGCGTGCTGGTGGCGATCCAGGTGGGCGCCGCCATCCTGCGGATCTCGGTCGGCCGCTGGTCGGACGTGCGCGGGCAGCGCGTCGTGCCCCTGCGCCGGATCGGGGTCGCGATCGCCGTGACCCTCGCCGCCGCGACGGCGGCCCTGTCGGCGCCGCTGCTGGTGCTCGTCCCGGCGCTGGTGCTGGCGGGGTCGCTGTCGATGGCGTGGAACGGGCTCTCCTTCGCCGCCGCGGCGGAGCTCGCGGGCGGCCGCCGGAGCGGCGCGGCGATCGGCTTCCAGCAGAGCGTCCTCTCCGGCCTCGGCGTCCTCGCACCGGTGGCGTTCGCGGCCACGGTCTCCGCTACGTCCTGGCGTGCCGCGTACGGGCTGGCGTGCGTCTTCCCGGTGGCGGGTTGGCTCGTGCTGAGGCCGCTGCGAGAGGAACGCTCCGGCTGATCACAGGTCGCCCGTCGCCTTGCCACGGAGACCGCGGGCGGAGCCCGGCTTGTCCGGGCGGGAGCCCAGGCGACGGTGAGGGTCAGGCGCGCAGAAGAAGGGGCTCGTGCCCTCTAGATCCAGTCGAACGTGTCCTGGAGGAGCGGGATCAGGAAGTAGAGGACGAACGCGCCGGCGGCTCCGAACATCAGCGGGTGCACGTCTCGGGCGCGGCGTTCCGCCACCCTGACGAGGACGAAGACGATGAAGCCGGCGGCGATGCCGTCCGTGATCGAGAACGTGAACGGCATGAACATGATGATGATCGCCGCCGAGAGGCCGATCGCCACGTCGTGGAAGTCGATCCCCGCGAGCTTCCGGCGCTGCCGGCCCCGCGTCTCGCCCTCGGCCTCGCCCTCCGACTCGGTCAGCACGCTGATCATCAGCCACCCGATCAGGATCAGGGCCGGCGCGGTCGCCTGCGGCGGCACCATGCCGATCAGCGGCGCGAGAAACAGGAACGGGAAGAAGAGCGCGCCCGTGACCACGCTCACCCAGCCGGTGCGGCCGCCGACGCCGACGCCCGCGGAGGACTCGATGTAGGTCGTGGCCGACGAGGCCGACGCGGCGCCGCCCGCCATCGCGGCGACGGAGTCGACAAGCAGCGGCTTGCGGATCTCGGGCAGGCGCCCCTGCTCGTCCAGGTAGCCGGCCTGCTTGCCGACTCCGACGAGCGTCCCCATCGTGTCGAAGAAGTCGGCGAGGAAGAGCGTGAAGATCCACGCCAGCGCGCCGATCACGCCGAGCTTGGCGGCGGTGAAGAAGTCGAAGCTGATGTCGCCGACGATGCTGAAGTCGGGCCCCTGCACGACGTCGTCCGGCCATTTGGCGTACCGCTCCGTGGCGGGGCCCTCGTACACGTCGGTCGCGTAATTGACGATCGTGGCGAAGACCGTGGTCAGGACGATGCCGGCGAGCAGGTCGCCGCGGAAGCCGGTCGCGCGGAGCGCGATCGTGACGACCAGGCCGAAGAGGGTGATCACCACCGGCCAGGTCGTGAAGCGCGCCAGGTCGACCGGGACGCCCTCGGGCCCGCGCACGACGAGCCCGGACTGGAAGAGGCCGATGAAGGCGATGAAGAGCCCGATCCCGATCGCGATCGCCTTCTTCAGGTCGAGCGGGATCGCCTCCATGATCCGCTCGCGCAGGCCGGTCAGGACGAGGACGGTGACCAGCGCCCCCTCGCAGACGATGATGCCCATCGCCTCGGGAAATCCCAGCCCCTCCCCCGCGACGAGCGAGAAGGCGACGACGGCGTTGAGTCCGAGCCCGGGCGCGATCGCGAAGGCGCGGTTGGTGTACAGGCCCATCACGATCGTCATCACGCCGGCGACGAGGCACGTGGCGGTGAGGACGGCGTCGAACTCGAGGCCCCGGTCCTGCAGGCCCTCGATCCCCGCGAACCCCAGGATCGCCGGGTTCACGAAGATGATGTACGACATGACGATGAAGGTGGTGACGCCCGCCATCGAGTCCCGCGCGAGCGTGGTGCCGTGCTCGTCGAAGCGGAACCAGCGTGCGAGAGCGCTCATCGGGGGGCTCCTTTCACGCGGGGAAGAGGCGGCTGGATGCTAGTGGATCGACCGGCAACGTTCACCGGCTTCTGGCCCGCGATCACGCGGCGCCATGCGGCGTCCTCAGTCGCCCACGTACCTATGGGTACGCGGGCTCCCTGCGTCCTTGCCTGGCTTGGTGCTCGCGACCCAGAAGGGGGGCAACGTTGCCGGCCGACCCACTGAACGGCCTCGGGCCCGCGAGGCGGATCGACGAGCGGCTCGACCGGCTGTACGCGATCGGCGGCGGGCCGGGGGCGAATCGCGTCGGCTACACGGCGGCCGAGGACGAGGCGCACCGCCTGGCCGGCGGCTGGATGGAGGAGGCCGGGCTCGAGGTCTCGGTCGACGCGGCGGGGAACCTGATCGGCCGGCATCCTGCCGGCGGCAGCGCCTGGACGGGCTCGCACCTCGACTCGGTTCCCGGCGGCGGCAGGTACGACGGCGCCCTCGGAGTCGTCGCCGGGATCGAGGCGGTCGAGCGGGCGGGCCGGGGAGCGGTCGTCGCCTTCCGCGACGAGGAGCGCGGCTGCGCCGGCAGCCGCGCGTTCGCGGACCGGCCGGCGCGCTTCGTCGAGCTGCACGTGGAGCAGGGCTCCGTGCTGGCGGACGGGAACGCGCCGCTCGGCGTCGTGACGGGGATCGCCGGCGTCGCGCGGGGGGAGCTCGTGGTCGAGGGCCGGGTGGGCCATGCGGGGACGGTGCCGATGGAGGGCCGAGCCGACGCGCTCGTCGCCGCGGCCGAGCTGGTCCTGCGCGTGCGCGACGCGGCGCTCGCCGTCGAGGGCGCGGTCGCGACGGTCGGGCGGGTCGTGGTCGAGCCGGGTGCCCTGAACGTGATCCCGGGCCGGGTGACGCTGTCCGTCGACGCCCGCGCGCCCGATGCCGAGCGGTTCGAGCGGCTGATCGCGGCGCTCGGCCTCGTGACGACCTACCGCAACGAGCCGGTGGCCCTGGACGAGAGCCTGCGGCTGGTGCTCCGCGAGGAGCTCTCGTTCCGCGGCCTGCCCACAGTTGACCTCCCGTCGGGCGCCGGCCACGACGCCGGTGTCCTCGCCGCGAAGGGGATCCCGTCCGCGATGCTCTTCGTGCGCAGCCTGAACGGGGGCGCGAGCCACTCTCCGGACGAGCTCTCGAGCCAGGCGGACGTCGCGCTCGCCGTCGACGTGCTCGCGAGCCTCCTTCGTCGCCTGTAGGAGGCTATGCCTCGACGAAGCGGATCTCCTGCGCACCCTCCCAGAGGAAGCGGCGGCCGAGCTCGCGCAAGTGCTCCACGCCCTCGACGATCGTGGCGAAGTGGTTGCCCGCCAGCGGGCCTGCCTTGCTCGCGAAGCTGACGTAGCCGTAGGCGAGCAGGATCTCGGTCTCGCTGACGCCGCCCGGGTAGAGGACGATCTCGCCCGGGTGCGGGTAGCAGGTCGCGTTCTCCGGCCCGAGCCCGAGATCGAGGTCGCCGAAGGGGATCCAGCCCGCCTCGCCGCTCCAGCGCACGTGGACGATGCGGCTCTCGAGCGGGAGCAGCCGACGGAAGGCCGCGACCGTCCGCGGCGCTCTCTCCTCCTCGAGGCGCGCGCGGAACGAGAAACCGCCGCAGGCGATCTCCAGCACCGTGGCGAACCTACTCGATCCGCGCGCCCTGGCGGATCCAGGCCCCGAGCCGTTCGCGCTCCGCCGGTGTCATGCGCGTCAGGTTCCCGAGCGGCATCGACCTCGTGCTCACCGCCTGCTGCTCGATCGCGTCCGCCTGCGCCCGGATCTGCTCGGGCGTGTCGAAGGCGATCCCCTTGGGCGCGACCGTGAACTGCCTGTCGGTCGGCTCGGCGGCATGGCAGGTCGCGCATCGCTGCTCGACGATCCGCCGGACCTCGGAGAACGGCACCGCGTCCGTGGCGTCCGGCGGCGCCGTCGCCTCCGGACGGATCGCGACCGCCACCCCGGCGATCGCCAGCGCCGCCGTCGCGGGGATCGCCCAGACCGTGCGGCCGGAGTGACGCAGGTTGAAGAAGTGCCGGATCCAGGCGCCGATCAGCATCAGGACGACGAGGATCAGCCACGCGTGCTCGTGACCGTAGGTAAACGGGAAGTGGTTCGAGATCATCGTGAACAGGACGGGCAGCGTCAGGTAGTTGTTGTGCACCGAGCGCCGCTTCGCCTCGAGCCCGGGCCCGGCGTCAGGTTCGCGCCCGGCCTCCTTCGCCCGGATCAGCCCGCGATGCGCGGGGATGATGTTCAGCAGGACGTTGCCGGCCATCATCGTCCCGAGCATCGCCCCGACCTGGACGTACACCGCGCGCTCGCTGAAGAGCTGGCCGATCCCGTAGGCGGACGCGGCCGTGAGGGCGACGAGGCAGGCCCCGAGCAGGAGGTCGTGGCCCCGGAGCAGCCGGCAGAGGACGTCGTACACGGCCCATGACGCTGCGAGCAGGCCGACGCTGATCGCCGTCCCCGCCAGCGGCCCGATGTCGGCGACGTCGCGGTCGAGCAGGTACAGGTCGGCGTTCAAGTAGTAGAGGACGACGAGCAGGGCGAAGCCGGACAGCCAGGTGACGTAGGCCTCCCACTTGAACCAGAGCAGGCGCTCGGGCAGGGAGCGTGGCGCCAGCTGGTACTTCTCGACGCGGTAGAAGCCGCCGCCGTGGATCTCCCAGGCCTCGCCGGCGACCCCCTCGTCGGCATCCCGTTCGGCCTTCGGGCGCTCCAGGTGGTTGTCGAGCGCGATGAAGTACAAGGAGGAGCCGATCCAGGCGATCGCCGCGATCACGTGCAGGCCTCGCGCGACCAGGTTGAGCCAGTCCGTCGCGTAGGGATCGAGCGCCAGCAGGCCGCTCAGGGGTGCCTCCAGCGGTCCTGGGCGATCGAGACGAGCTCGTCGAGGGCGGTCTCGAGCTCCTCCTCCCGCGAGCGCTCCAAGCGCCTGTGCAGGACCGGCACGATCTCGGCCTTCGACCGTCCGGCGACGAACACGACGAAGCGAAAGCCGAAGCGCGCCTCGTAGTCGCGGTTCAGGCGCTCGAGCTCGGCGATCACCGCGGGGTCCTCGTCGCCACCCTGCTCCAGGGCCGAGCGGGCCGAGAGCGTGCTGGCGCCGATCGCCGGGTGGGCGTTCAGCACCTCGCGCTTCTCGGCGTCCGACAGCTCGCGCGCCACGCGCCGGGCCTGATCGAGAGGGTTCGCCAGCGTGGCGAGCCGCTCGACGAAACGGCTCCGGCCCTCGAAGAGCCTGGCCAGCTCCCGGGCGGTCAGCTGCCGAGGTAGGTCGTACACGCGAAGGGGGAGACGAGGAGGGGCACGTGGTAGTTCCGGTCGACGTCGGAGATTTGCAGCGACAGGTCGACTCGCTCGAAGAATCCGTCCACGTAGAACACGAGCCGGTAGACGCCGGGCTCCAGCCCGTCCGGGGCGAGCTCCGCGATCCGGCCGTCCTCGTCCGTCTCCTGCAGCGAGATCAGCTCCTGGCCGCGGTAGAGGCCCACCTTGACGCCTGCTCCGGGCTCGCCCAGCTCGGTGTCGAGGACGTGCGTCGAGATCATGCGGCGAATCTTCGCGCCTGCACGCGGTGCTCGCGCGCGATCTCGTCCTCGTCCGCCCGGACGAGGTGCCCGTCCCGCACCACCTCCTCGCCGCCGACGTAGAGGCGGTCGACGCGGTGCGGGCCGGCGAGGACGAGGCCCGCGACGGGATCCTCGGCGCCGCCGAGCTCGAGCCCGTCGGTGCGCCACACGGCGAGGTCTGCGCACCGGCCGGGCTCGATCGAGCCGACGTCGCCGCGGGCGAGCACCTCGGCGCCGCCCCGCGTGCCGAGGCGGAGAGCCTCGCGGGCGGTCATCGCCTCCGGGCCGCCGCGGGCGCGCGAGACCAGCAGCGCCTGCTTCACCTCGAGGAAGAGGTCGCCTCGCTCGTTCGAGGCCGAGCCGTCGACGCCGAGGCCGACCGGAACTCCCGCCTCGAGCAGCGGGCGGACCGGCGCGATGCCGGCCCCGAGCCGCATGTTCGAGGTGGGGCAGTGGGCCACGCCGGTGCGCGTGGCGCCGAACCGGCCGATCTCCGCCTGCGAGAGGTGCACGCAGTGGGCGCACCACACGTCCTCGCCGAGCCAGCCGAGCTCGTCCAGGTACTGCACCGGCGTGCAGCCGTACAGCTCCAGGCAGTAGTCCCGTTCCTCAGCCGTCTCGGCCAGGTGCGTGTGCAGCCGCCAGCCGTTCGCCCGGGCGAGCTCGGCCGAGGCGGTCATCAGCTCCCGCGTCACCGAGAAGGGCGAGCAGGGAGCGACGGCGATCTGCGCACGCGCCCCCGGCCCCGGCTCGTGGTATCCCGCGAGCAGCGCCGTCTGGTCGAGGATGCGGTCGAGGTTCTCGACGATGTCGTCGGGAGGAAGGCCGCCTTGTGACGCGCCCAGGTCCATCGATCCCCGCGAGGCGACGATCCGGACGCCGAGCTCGTCCGCCGCCTGGATCTCTGCCTCGACGATGCCGGCCCGCCCGCCTGGGAAGACGTAGTGGTGGTCGAAGACGGTCGTGCAGCCGGACAGCGCCAGCTCGGCGAGCCCGGTCCGGGCGGCGGCGTACTCGGACTCCGCGTCGATCGCCCGCCAGACCGGGTAGAGCTCGCGGAGCCAGGTGAAGAGGTCGGCCTGCTGCGCCCGGGCGCGCGTGAGCGTCTGGAAGAGGTGGTGGTGCGTGTTGACGAGGCCGGGCGTCACGAGGCTGCCGCCGAGATCCACTCGTTCGTCGGCGGCGGGCGGATCGCCTGCGCCGCAGGCCGACACGAGGCCGTTCTCCACGAGGATCCAGCCGCGCTCGTGCTCGGTCCCCGTGTCGTCCATCGTGACGACGTAGGCGTTCGTCAGGAGGACGGACACGTGCGGCGAGCGTACTCTTTCGGCCGATGGAGGTGCTGAGCCCCCGCAGCCTCCGCGAGGCTCTGACGCTGAAGGCCGGGCAGCCGGGGTCGCTGCCCGTCGAGGGCGGCACGGACGTCCTCGTCGAGCTCAACTTCGACCGACGCCGGCCGGAGGCGCTGCTGAACCTGAACGAGGTGGCCGAGCTGAAGGGCTGGGGGCGCGAGAACGGGACGCTGCGGCTCGGCGCGGGCCTCACCTACGCCGAGGCGCTGCACGGGCCGCTCGCGACCATCCTGCCGGCGCTCGCCGAGGCCTCGAGGACGGTCGGCTCGCCGCAGATCCGCAACCGCGGCACGATCGGCGGCAACCTCGGCACCGCCTCCCCCGCCGGCGACGCGCTCCCGCCCCTCCTGATCGAGGAAGCGGAGGTCGAGCTTGCGAGCGTGCGCCGGGTGCGGACGCTGCCGCTCCGGGACTTCCTGGTCGGCCCGAAGCGGAACGCTCTCGATCCGGACGAGCTGATCACCGCGGTGCTCCTCCGTCCCTCGGGGGCGCGGCAGACGTTCATGAAGGTCGGGCCGCGGAACGCGATGGTGATCGCCGTCGTGTCCCTCGCGCTCGCGGTCGACCGGGAGCGCGACGAGCTGCGCGCCTCGTTCGGGTCGGCGGGGCCCGTCGCGGGTCTCGTCACTGCTCCGTTCGACGAGCGAGGGTCGTTCCCCGAGCGCGTCGCCGCGGCCGCCTCGCCGATCGACGACGTCCGGGGGACGGCGGCCTACCGCCGGCACGCGCTCCGCGTGCTCGCGACCCGCGCCCTCGAGCGGTGCCTGGCGTGAGGATCGCGCTGCGCGTCAACGGGGAGGAGCGGGAAACGGACGTCCGCGGCGGCGAGTCCCTGCTCTTCGCCCTCCGCGAGCGACTCGGTCTCCCCGGCTCGAAGAACGCCTGCGAGCAAGGCGAGTGCGGCTCGTGCTCGGTGCTGCTGGACGGGCGCCTCGTCTGCGCGTGCCTCGTCCTCGCGGCGCAGGTGGACGGGCACGAGCTGACAACGGTCGAGGGCCTGGCCGGAGACGGTGATCTGCATCCCGTGCAGGAGGCCTTCGTCGAGGCCGGCGCCGTCCAGTGCGGCTTCTGCACGCCCGGGCTCGTCGTTGCGACGGTCGACCTGCTCTCGGGGCGGCCGAGCCCGACCGACGACGAGATCCGGGAGGCGCTCTCCGGCAATGTCTGCCGCTGCACCGGCTACGCCAAGATCTTCGACGCCGTTCGCCTGGCCGCGACGCGGTGAGCGTGACGGACGGCGCGGTGAGCGGGACGGACTCGACCGAACGCCCCCACAACCCCACCCTGGGTGGGGAGTTTGGCTTCCACCCGCCACCCGCCTCGAGCGTATCCGGCGACGGCGCACCCAACCGTGACCGACTCGTGCCGACTCTGGAGCAAGTCGCGTGAGCTCCCGCACGGAGGAGAAGCTCGTGCTCGGCCGGATCGGCGAGGTCGTCCCGCGCGCCGACGGCATCCCGAAGGTCACCGGCGAGTTCGCCTACTCGAGCGATCTCTTCGCGGCGGGGATGCTCTGGGGCCACACCCTGCGCAGTCCCCACGCGCACGCGCGCATCGGCGAGCTCGACGTCTCCGCGGCGCTGACGATGCCCGGGGTCCACGCGGTGCTCACGCACGAGGACGTCCCCGGCCAGAAGCGCTACGGCCTGGAGTTCCCCGATCAGCCCGTGCTCGCGATCGACCGCGTGCGCTACTTCGGCGAGGCGGTCGCGCTCGTCGCCGCCGAGCACCCCGAGGATGCGCGCCGCGCGGCCGAGCGCATCGCGGTCGAGTACGAGCCGCTCGAGCCAGTGGTCGAGGCCGGGCGGGCCACCGAGCAGGAGCCGCTCCATCCGGACAGCCCGACTATTGGCCACGGCTACCGCCAGGATCCGCGGCCGAACGTCGTCCGGTCGATCGTGATCCGGCACGGGGACCCGGAGACCGAAGGAGACGTGTCCGTCGAGGGCGTCTACGCCGTCGGCATCCAGGATCAGGCGTTCCTCGGCCCCGAGTCGGGGCTGGCGGTGCCGGACGCGGACGGCGGCGTCGACATCTACGTGGCCACGCAGTGGCTCCACGTCGACCGCGACCAGGTCGCGCCGTGCCTCGGCCTCCGCCCCGAGCAGGTGCGGATCCACCTCTCCGGCGTCGGCGGGGCCTTCGGCGGCCGGGAGGACCTGTCGATCCAGATCCACGGGGCGCTGCTGGCGCTCCACACGGGACGCCCGGTGAAGATGGTCTACACGCGCGAGGAGTCCTTCGTCGGACACGTCCACCGGCACCCGGCGCGGATCTGGGCCGAGCACCGCGCGAACCGCGACGGCAAGCTCGTCTGCGTCCGGATGCGGATCCTGCTCGACGGCGGCGCCTACGCGTCGAGCTCCACCGCCGTCACCTCGAATGCCGCCTGCTTTGCCTGCGGGCCGTACGCGGTCGCGAACGCGCTGATCGAGAGCACCTGCGTCTACACGAACAATCCCCCCTGCGGCGCCATGCGCGGCTTCGGAGCGGTCCAGACCTGCTTCGCGGCCGAGGCGCAGATGGACCGGCTCGCCGACGAGCTCGGCTTCGACCCCGTCGAGCTGCGCCTGCGGAACGCGCTCGCCCCGGGCGACGTCCTGCCGACCGGACAGCGCGTGGGCGGGTCGCTGCCGGTGGCCGAGGTGATCCGCCGCGCCGCCGCCCTGCCGGTGCCCGAGCCCGAGGAGCTCCCGCGCGACCCGATCCGGCTTCCCGGCGGCGCCGGCAACGTCACCCGCGGTCAGGGGGTGCAGCGCGGGGTCGGCTTCGCGCTCGGCTTCAAGAACGTCTGCTACTCGGAGGGCTTCGACGACTTCACCGCCGCCCGCGTCCGGCTGTACCGGCGGGCCGGCGACGAGCTCGCCGCCGAGATCCACTGCGCCGCCGCTGAGGTCGGCCAGGGCGTGACGGGGATCATCGCCCAGGTCGCACGCACGGAGCTCGGCATCGAGGACGTCGTGCTCGCGCCGCACTCGACGGCAACGGTCGCCTCCGCGGGCTCGGCCTCGGCGTCGAGGATGACCTGGATGGCAGCAGGCGCCGTGCGGCTCGCCTGCCGCGCGGCGAAGGAGGAGCTCGAGCGCCGGGGCGGCCTCGGCCCGGCCGGCGAGATCGACCTCGAGCGCGTGTACCGCCATCCCCGGACGACCCCACTCGACCCGGAGACGGGCCAGATCACGGGCGAGCGCGCCCACGTGGCCTTCGCCTGCGCCGCGATGCGGGTCGTGGTCGAGGTGGACGTCGAGCTCGGCCTGACCCGGGTGGTCTGGATCGGCACGGCGCAGGACGTCGGCAAGGCGCTGAACCCACAGGCCGTGACCGGCCAGATCGAAGGGGGGACCGCACAGGGTCTCGGCCTCGCGCTGATGGAGGAGATCCAGACCCGCGACGGGCTGATCACGAACGCGAGCTTCACGGACTACCTGATCCCGACGGCGCTCGACATGCCGCCGGTCGTCTCGAACCTCGTCGAGGACCCCGAGCCTGACGCCCCCTACGGCGCCAAGGGCGTTGGTGAGCCGCCGACCGTCGTCTCGACCGCGGCGATCGTGTCGGCCCTGCGCGCGGCGACCGGGCGCGCCCTGACGCGCGTGCCGGTCCGGCCCGACGACATCGTGGGGCTGTGAGCCCGGCGGGCGCGCTCGAGCGGCGGATCGCCGTCGCCCGGGGCGACGAGCCGGCCGACCTCGTCGTCCGCGGCGGCCGCGTCCTCTCCGTCTTCACGCGCGAGTGGCTCGACGCCGACATCGCGGTCGTGGACGGCGTCGTCGCCGGCCTCGGCGAGTACGAGGGCCGCGAGGTGCTCGACGCTGCCGGACGCCACGTCGTGCCGGGCTTCGTGGACGCCCACGTCCACATCGAGACGACGAAGCTCCTGGTCGGCGAGTTCGCCCGTCTCGTCCTGCCGCTCGGCACCACCGCGGTCGTCGCCGACCCGCACGAGATCGCGAACGTGCTCGGTACCGACGGCGTCCACTGGCTCCTGGATGCCTGCGCGGGCCTGCCGCTCGACGTGTACTTCATGGCCTCGTCCTGCGTGCCCGCCTCGTCGTTCGAGTCTCCCCGGCGGCCCCTGACTCCGGGCGACCTCGAGGGCCTGCTCCGGCGCCGGCGCGTGATCGGGCTCGCCGAGATGATGAACTTCCCCGGCGTGATCGCCGGCGCGCCCGGCGAGCTCGCGAAGCTGCGCCTCGACGAGCCGGAGGCCGCGCACGTGGACGGCCACGCCCCCGGCGTCCTCGGCATGGCGCTCAACGCGTACGTTGCGGCGGGCATCCGCTCGGATCACGAGGCGTCCACCGCCGAGGAGGGCCGCCAGCGTCTGCGCGCGGGCATGTGGCTGCTGATCCGGGAGGCGTCGGCCGCGCGGAACCTGCACGCGCTGCTGCCGCTCGTCCAGGAGTTCGGGCCGCACCGGATCGCGTTCTGCACGGACGACCGCGAGCCCGAGCACATCGCCGAGGACGGCCACGTGAACGCGCTCGTCCGCGACGCCGTCGCCTTCGGGATCAGACCCGAGGACGCGCTGGTGATGGCCTCGCACCATCCCGCCCTCTGGCACCGGCTCGACCACCTCGGGGCGATCGCCCCGGGCTACCAGGCCGACTTGCTCGTCCTGGGCGACCTCGAGCGGTTCGTCCCGGAGCTCGTGCTCAAGGCCGGCAGGCCGGTGGGAGACTTGCCGGCGATCGACGTCCCGGAATGGGTCCGCCACCCCGTGCGGATCCGTCCGGTCGGCCTGGCCGACTTCCGGATCCCGTGGAACGGTGGCAGCGCACGCGTGATCGGCCTCGTCCCCGGTCAGATCGTCACCGAGGCGCTCGTCGAGGCCCCGCGCGTGGAGGAGGGCTTCGCGGTCGCGGATCCTGAGCGCGACCTGGCGAAGATCGCAGTCGTCGAGCGCCATCTCGGCACCGGCCGGATCGGTGTCGGCTTCGTCCGCGGCTTCGGCCTGCGGCGCGGCGCGCTCGCCTCGACGTTCGCCCACGACGCGCACAACATCGTCGTCGTCGGCGTGAGCGACGAGGACATGGCGCTCGCCGTGGGTTGCCTCGCCGAGCTCGGCGGCGGCATCGTCGCCGTCGCGGAGCGCGAGGTGCGCGCCGAGCTGCCGCTCCCGGTCGCCGGGCTCCTCTCTGACGCTCCGCTCGAGGAGGTGATCGAGCGGAGCCTCGGTGCCGTGGCCGCCGCGGTGGAGCTCGGCTGCACGTTTCCGGCGCCGTTGCAGATGCTCGCGTTCCTCGCGCTCTCGGTGATCCCGAAGCTGAAGCTGACCGACCGCGGCCTGGTGGACGTGGACCGCTTCGAGCTCGTGCCGCTCGCTACTTCTTGAGCGAGAGCGCCGCGCCGGCGGCGAGCAGCACGATCCCGAGCAGGCGCGGCCAGCCGAGCCCGATCCGCTCGAGCCCGAAGAGGCCGAACCGGTCGATCGCAGCCCCCATCACCAGCTGGCCGGCGATGATCAGGCCGATCGCCGCAGTCGTACCGATCCTCGGCGCGGCGAGCGTGATCGTGAAGACGATGAAGGCGCCCATCAGCCCGCCGGCCCACAACCAGGCGGGCTCACGCAGACCGGCGGTGAAGCCGCCAAGGCTCTGCCGGACGACGAGGAGAGCGCCCAGCGTCAGCACGAGCTGGACGGCGGTGGCGAAGGCGAGTGCCTCGAGCGTGCCGATCCGCTCACCGAACGAGCCCATCACCGCGATCTGCACCGAGCCGGCGAGACCCGCGAGCAGCGCGAGCCCGACGGCGACGGCGTTTCCCCCGGACACCGCGCAAGCGTAAGCCATTAGGCTCGCGCGGCCAGGCCGACCGGAAGGAGTGCCGATGATCCGAGTCTTCGTCGTCTACGAGCAGGAGCCCGAGGCGGAACGCTACGAGCGCCACGCCGAGCTCTGCCGCCAGGTGGAGGGTGCGTCCTTCCGCCACGGCAAGGTCTTCGGCGCCCCCATGGGCGAGCCGAAGTTCGCGTACTACGCCGAGTGGGAGTTTCCGGACCGCGACTCCTTCAAGGCCGCGATGCGCACGCCCGAGATGGCCGCGACCGGCAAGGACGCGATGGAGATGGGCGGCCGCTTCCACGTCCACTTCGCAGACGTCTCTTGACCGAGCCGACGAGCCCGGCCCCCCGTTCCCCCGAGGAGCTCGGCTTCGAGAAGCTGGTCTACGAGAAGGCGCCGCCGCGGGCGACGATCACGCTCAACCGGCCCGAGGTGCTGAACGCCTTCGACTTCCAGCTCCTGCGGGAGCTGGCGCGCGCCGCCGAGGACGCGTCCTGGGACGACGAGATCCGCGCCGTCGTGCTCACGGGCACCGGGCGGGCGTTCTGCGTCGGCGCCGACCTCAAGTCGTGGTCGGAGGAGTACCTCGGCAACCCGGATGCCTACTGGAAGTGGTTCGGCGCGTTCAAGGACGCCCACGACCGCCTCCGCGAGATCGGCAAGCCCACGATCGCCCGCGTGAACGGCATCTGCGTCGGCGGCGGCAACGAGCTGCAGATGGCCTGCGACCTCGCCGTCATCGTCGACGACGCGTTCATCCGCCACGTCGGCCTCGAGCACGGCTCCGTGCCGGCCGGGGGCGCCACGCAGTGGCTCCAGCTGATGGTCGGCGACCGCCGCGCGCGGGAGATCATCTTTCTCTGCGACGAGATCCCGGCCCCGCAGGCGGCCGAGTGGGGGCTCGTCAACAAGGCCGTTCCAGCGGCGGAGCTCGACGCCGCCGTGGACGAGTACGTGGCCAAGCTCGCCGCGAAGCTGCCGATGACCACGCGCTACGCGAAGACCCAGCTGAACGTCTGGCGCGACCTCGCCTGGAGCCAGACGATCACGCACGCCCGCGACTGGCTCGCCCTCTCGATGCTCGGCGACGAGGCCCAGGGGGCGGTGCGACGCTTCCTCGAGCGGTGAGACGCGCGGCCGCGGTCGGCCGTGGCTGAGCTCGTCCTCGTCGAGCGGGACGGCCGCGTCGCCACGGCCCTGCTGAACCGCCCGCAGCAGCTGAACGCGCTCTCGGACGAGCTGATGGAGGCGCTCGTCGGCGCCCTGCGCGAGCTCGACCGCGACCGGGAGATCCGCTGCATCGTCGTCGGCGGCTCCGAGCGCGCCTTCGCCGCGGGCGCGGACATCGCGGAGCTGGCCCGGTCGACTCCGATCGACCTCGTGCTCCACCGCCGCGTCGAGCGCTGGGACGAGCTGCGGGCGGTGGCGACCCCGCTCGTCGCGGCTGTGTCGGGCTTCTGCCTCGGCGGCGGCTGCGAGCTCGCGATGGCCTGCGACCTGATCGTCGCGTCCGAGACGGCGCGGTTCGGCCAGCCCGAGACCGGGCTCGGCCTGATCCCCGGCGCCGGCGGGACGCAGCGTCTGACGCACGCCGTCGGCAAGGCGCTGGCCATGGACGTGATCCTGAGCGGCCGCTTCCTCACGGCCAGGGAGGCGCTGGCCGCCGGCCTCGTCGCGCGGGTCGTCGCCCGCGAGGCCTGGCTGGACGAGGCGAAGCGCGTCGCGCGCTCGATCGCCGCCAAGGGACCGATCGCGACGAGGCTCGCCAAGGACGCCGTCGACGCCGCCTTCGAGGCCCCGCTCCGCTTCGGGATCGAATCCGAGCGCCGCGCGCTCGCGCTCACGCTCGCCTCCGAGGACGCGAATGAGGGCCTCCAGGCCTTCCTGGAGAAGCGGCCGCCGGAATTCACCGGCCGGTAGGGCGTCGCTTGCGATGCCTACCTTCAGGACGTGCGGGCTTTGCCCGCGCGTCCGTCGGAACTCGCCAACCGGACACGCTGGAACGTGATCCACCCTCCAAGCGCGCGTTCTCGACGGCATGGCTCTGATCGAGCGGCCGAGGCTCCGCCGCACCGACGAGGACGACGACCGGCGGGCGACGTGGCTCGAGCTCTTCTTCGACCTCGTCTTCGTCGTCGCCGTCGCCCAGCTCGCGAACAGCCTCAGCGCCGATCCGACGCTCGGCGGCTTCCTCGAGTTCACGGGGCTGTTCGCGCCGATCTGGTGGGCCTGGATCGGCTTCACCTTCTACGCCGACCGGTTCGACACGGACGACGTGCTCCACCGCCTGCTGATGCTGGCCGGCATGTTCGCCGTCGCGTCGCTCGCGGTGTACGTGCCCGATGCCGCCGGCGAGGCGGCGCGCTCCTTCACGGTCGCCTACCTCGCGGTGCGGGGGCTCGTGATCGTCCTGAACGCCCGGGCGTGGCGGCACGTGCGCGAGGCCCGGCCGCTCCTGACCGCCTACATCGGCGGCTTCAGCGCCGGCTGGCTCGTCTGGGCCTCGTCCCTCCTCGTCGACGCCCCGGCGC
This sequence comes from Gaiellaceae bacterium, assembly GCA_046262415.1. Lineage (GTDB taxonomy): Bacteria > Actinomycetota > Thermoleophilia > Gaiellales > Gaiellaceae > JACDAS01. Next base: position 22,279 of record JBHEMU010000139.1, read on the forward strand.
GCTACTGGCTCTGGGGGATCGGCACCGCGATCGAGATCGGCACGCCGCTCGTCAGCCGCCGGGTGATCCAGTCGGCGCCGATCCACGCATCGCACATCCCCGAGCGAATGGGCCTCTTCATCATCATCGTGCTCGGCGAGTCGGTGCTCGCGGTCGTCGTCGGCGTCTCCGACGTCGATTTCGGCCTGCGGTCGGGCCTGGTCGCCGCCGCCGCGTTCGCCGCCGCCGCGTGCTGCTGGTGGCTGTATTTCGACTACCTCGACTCGTCCGTGATCCTGCGGAGCGTCCCGCGGGGGCAGGTCTACGTCTACGGTCACTTCGCGCTCGCGGTCGGAATCACGGCGCTGGGCGCCGGCACGAAGCTCGCGATCAAGGAGGCCCGTGCGGACAGCCTGCACGAGGGGACCGCCTGGATCGTCTGCGGCGGCGTCGCGCTGACGCTCGGCGCGATGGCGCTGATCCAGCTGGCGGGCGCCGCCTCCATGCATGACCTCGACCACTGGCTCCGCGCGGGGGCGGGCGCGGCGGCGCTGGCGCTCGCGCCCGCCGGCTCGCACCTCGCGCCGCCCCTCACGCTCGGCCTGCTCGCTGCGGTGCTGGTCGTCCCGCTCGCCGTCGAGCTCGCCGGCCACGAGGGTCACTCGACCGCCCCGGCCGCCGGGTAGACGTCATTCGCGGACCGAGGGTGTCTCCATCCACCGCGTCGCCTACCAGACGTATCGGTACGACTCGTCGCGCCGAATCTCGTTGAGTCGGTCGACCTCTGCGATGGCCTCTTCCTCGGTGGAAACAATCTCCTTCACGGAGATCTGACCTTCGTGCACAGCCGAGTCGTCCAGTCGAATGATCGCGTACACCGTGTCCAGCCTTCGGCGCGCTAGCATCACGCGCCACCCTGTGTCGGCGAACCGAGTCGCTCGCGCGTCCGGGGAACATTCCGTGACGCTGACGCGTCTCAGCAACCAAACTCGGCGAGAGACAGAGTAGGGCAGCCCGCTTCTGAAGGCCAGTTTCGCTCGAGATGGGCGATGAGCTCGGTTGGGACCCCGTGCCAGGTCGAGCAGCGATCCATCCATGTCGCAATTTTTTTTAGGATCTCCCGCTCCTCAGCGAGGATCCGGTTCTCACGCCGGAGCCGGCGCAGCTCCTCACGCTCAGCCGAGCTCAGCCCCTCGGCCCTGCCCTCGTCGACCTCGAGCTGAACCGACCAGTTCCGCAACGTCTGCGGCGACACCCCCAACTCACGAGCGAGCTGCGGGACCGAACGATCGCTGCTCCGTAACAGCCTCACAGCCTCCAAACGGAACTCCAACGAATACGGCGGAATTTTCGGCATGACAGACATCCTTCCCGACCGAGACGCGCTCAGTCAGCTCGACTCCACAGAACCGGGGGCACTGCTTGATGCTCACCGAAGCGGGGGAACTCCACTCCGCTCTAGACGCGTTGTTCATCGCCTGCTCAGGCGTCGCCCGGTCGAGCGCAACTCATCCTGGCATTAGTCGCCGGCTGTTCTCTTAAGAGTTGGCCATGGTCGTGCCGGCCACCCGCGGGCGGGTGAAATCGGCGATCATCCGCGGGTCGCCTGCTGACGCCGGTTCCCCCTGGTGCCAGTGTGTGAGCCCGTCAAGAGTTTGGCGTGGGAGCCTTGCCGGCACCCCGGACTGTCGCTTCGAGCACGACCATCAGACTCGCCAGCTTCCGAGGCTCCCCGGGCGACGATCGTGTCGTCGAGAGGAAGGGAGCGCAGATGGAGACGGTAGTGGAGCGCCCGGCGGCGCTCGACGTGCACAAAGAGCAGGTGATCGCGTGCGTGCGTGTCCCCGCTGCAGGCGGCGGGCGCGAGCAGCACGTGGCCGAGTTCAAGACGACCGTGCGCGGCCTGCTCGCGCTGCGCGACTGGTTGCAGGCGCACGGCGCCATCCAGGTGGCGATGGAGGCCTCGGGCGTGTACTGGAAGCCGCCTTGGGCGATCCTCGAGGACGAGTTCGAGTGTCTGCTCGTCAACGCCCGCCACGTCAAGCAGGTGCCCGGCCGCAAGACCGACGTCTCCGACGCGGCCTGGTTGTGCCAGCTGCTCGAGGCGGGGCTGTTGCGCGCGAGCTTCGTGCCGCCGAAGCCGATCCGGACGCTGCGCAACCTGACCCGCTACCGCAAGGCGCAGATCGGCGAGCGCCAGCGCGAGGCGAACCGGCTGCACAAGATCCTGGAGGACACCGGCATCAAGCTCGACTGCGTCGCCACCGACATCCTCGGCGCCTCCGGCCGGGCGATGCTGGACGCGCTCGTCGCCGGCACGACCGACCCGGCCGTGCTCGCCGAGCTGGCCAAGGGCAGGCTGCGCCAGAAGCTGCCGGCGCTGCGGGAGGCGCTGGAGGGCCGCTTCGACGCCGAGCACGGGATCGTCGCCGGCGCGATCCTCGCCCACATCGACTTTCTCGACGAACAGAGCGGGCTGCTCTCGGACGCGATCGAGGAGCAGATCCGCCCGTTCGCGGCGGCGGTTGAGCTGCTCTGCACGATCCCAGGCGTGCAGCGGCGCACCGCCGAGGTCGTGATCGCGGAGATCGGCGACGACATGTCGGTGTTCCCCACGGCCAGCCACCTGGCGTCCTGGGCGGGCCTCTGTCCCGGTAACGACGAGTCGGCCGGAAAACGCCGCTCAGGCCGCTCGCGCAAGGGCTCCAGATGGCTCGGGATCGCGCTCACCGAGGCGGCCCAAGCCAACACCCGCTCCCACGACACCTACCTCGCGGCCCAGTACCGCCGCCTCAAAGCTCGCCGCGGCCACAAGAAAGCGATCGGCGCCGTCAAGCACTCGATCATCTGCGCCTGCTGGCACATGCTCACCACCGGAGAGCTCTACACCGACCTCGGCGGCGACTACTACGCCCGCCGCGACCCCAAACGCCAGACCCGCCGCCTCGTAGCCCAGCTCGAACGCCTCGGCCACACCGTCACCCTGCGCGAGGCTGCCTAATCTAACCCGCAGCGGTATTTTCCCCTCAGGCTGCGAGATCGCAATCAGGATGCTCTGTTGTCGGGAGACGCAAATGCGAGAAACAGCATCAGGAGTTCAGAGAGATTGGCGGGACCCCCGACTCCCCGCCATTGCGACTCCTCGATCGTCACGTGGATCCAGTCATTGCTACCGCGCTCGTGTGCCACAGCGTCGAACGGCAAGTGTTCGAGAGGCGTTCGCGACAGGTCGATTACAACAGTCCAGCCGGGATTGTCGAGGGTTTCGATACGCACGCCGAACTCATGTTCCCAATCGCCGTCGCACTGCGTACTGAACCACATCTGCAGCCTTGAAGTGGGATCCCCAGGAGTCATTGCGGGACTTCCCACTGTCGCGCCGGACGAACTCCGCCGCGGACACGTCGATCATGGACGTGCGGAGGCGGGACATACCGCCTATCGATCTTATTGTAGTGCGGCCGTCCAACGCCATCAAACCTCTTGACGGACTCCCATGGCCTCGGATCCAAGGGGTTCCTTTGTGGCCGGTACGACTCGTAATGGGTCACGCGGCGTGAAACGGGATCACGGCGAAATACGCTGTGCGGCCCTCCAGCGCGCGTATCCGGAACTAATCGCTTTGCGCGCCCCGCCCGCGCAAGCACCCCGAACTTCCCCGGCCCGATCATGCTCAGGCCGAACCGGGCCAGCTCGCAGGAGCTGGAGCCGGCGCAGGCGTCCGCCTCGCTCATGAACCGCCAGGCGCAGTTGAGCGAGAGGCCCGAGCCGCAGCCCTCGCTCGGCGAGAGCCCGCTCGGGTCGGTCAGGACGGTCGGGCGCGCGTCGGCGTACAGGTAGGCCGAGACGTAGGGGTCGCCGACCGCGCGCTCGAGCGGGTCGGTGGAGAGGAAGCGGCCGCTCGAGGGGTCGTACTGGCGCGCACGCAGGTGGTAGAGGCCCGTATCGGCGTCGAGGAGCTGACCGCTGAAGCGGAGCGGGTTGGCCGGCGCCAGCGCTGCCTGCTGCTGCTCGGAGCGGAGCGTGCCGAAGGGCTCGTAGGCGTAGCTCCACTGCTTGACGCCGCTCGAGGAGCTGACGTTCGCGATCGAGCCGAGCCCGTCTCGGTGGTAGTAGAAGCTGGCGCTCGGTGTCGAGAGCGAGAGCGGGCCGGTCGGCCCGTGCAGGTAGCGGCGCAGCAGCGTGCCGGCGCCGTCTCGCTCCAGCGCCAGCTGCGGCAGCGCCGAGTTCGGATCCCACAGGTACCTCGTCCTCCCGGTGGCGGCGGAGGCGGCGAGGCGCTTGCCGTCGCCGTCGTAGGCGTAGGCGGTCGTGAGCGGGCCGAGCGTGGTCGAGCGGAGGCGGTTCTCGAGGTCGTAGGCGAAGCTGCGTAGGCCGGCGTGGGTCTGGTTGCCGTTCTGGTCGTAGGCGTAGGCGGTCGTCCCCAGCGGCCCGCTCTCGGAGAGGAGCTGGTCGGCCTCGTCGTAGCTGTAGCTGGTCGTACCGGTAGCCCGTGTCTCCGTCAGCCGATTCCCGAGCCCGTCGTAGCTCCAGCCGATCAGGTCGAGCGAGCCGGCAGCGCAGCTGGCGGCGAAGCAGGCCGAGATCAGCCGGTCGCGCGAGTCATAGTCGTAGGAGACCGTCGTGGCGCCGGTGCCGGCGACGCTGGTCGGGTTGCCGGTCGCATCGAGTGTGGAGCTCGCCTGCGAGAGCACGGTCGCGCCCTTGGCGTTCTTGACCTCGGTCAGGCGCCCGGCGCGGTCGTACAGGCGCGTCTCGACGTGGCCGTTCGCGCTCGGCAGCGTCGTCGAGATCGGGTTGGAGGCGGCGTCGTAGCCGAAGGAGCTGGTGGCGCCGGCGCTCGTGAGCGTGGCCAGGCGGCCGTCGTCGTCGTAGGAGGAGCTGACGCTCGTCCCGTCCGGATACGTGCGCTGGGTCAGGTTGTCGCCGGCGTCGTAGGCGTAGGCGAAGCTGTCGGCCCCTCGGCTGACGGACGTGAGCCGATCGAGCGGGTCGTAGACGGAGCTCTCGGAGCCGGCGCCGTCGGTCATCAGGGTGCGGTTGCCGTTGGGGTCGTAGGCGAAGGTGACGGCCGGTGTCGCGTCGCTGTAGCCGATCGAGCTCAGCCGGTCGATTGCGTCGTAGCCGTAGCTGGTGATCCCGTCCCCGTCGGGTGCCGTCGAGTTGCCGTTCGGATCGACGCTCTTGACGAGGTTGCCGGCGGCGTCGTAGGTGAAGCCCCAGGAGCGCGCGAGCGGCCTGGTGACGCCGACCAGGCGGTTGGCGGAGTCGTAGGAGTAGGTCGTCGTCCGGCTAGCAGCATCCGTGCGACTGGCGAGGTTGCCGACCGCGTCGTAGGCGTAGGAGCTGACGGCGAGGTCGGGCTTCGTCACCGAGAGCAGCCGGTTCGCCTCGTCGTAGGCGAAGCTGGTGAGGCGGCTCTTGGCGTCGGTGCGGCTGGTCAGGTTGCCGGCCGGGTCGAACGCCTGGAGCGTGACGTGGCCGAGCGGATTGGTGACGCTGGTCAGCCGGTCGGCGGCGTCGTAGACGAACGTCGTCCGGTAGTCGGCAGGAGTGGCGCCGGTGACGTTGCCACGGGGCTCGACCAGCGACGTCTTGCGGCCGGAGCTGTCGTAGGCAAACGTGGTGGCGTTGCCCAGCGGCGTCGTCTCCCGCGTCAGGTTGCCGGCCGCGTCGTAGACGAGGAGGGCCGTCTTGCCGCGAGGGTCGGTGACGCTGGTCACCAGTCCGGTGGTGGCGTCGCGGCCGTACTGGGTGAGCACGTTCCCTGGTTCCGTGGTCGAGACGAGGTTGCCGCTCGTGTCGTAGGCGAAGCTGGTCGTGGCGCCGCGCCTGTCGGTGTGGCTCGTGCGGGCGTTGAAGGCGTCGTAGGTGAAGCTCTCGCTGTAGGAGAGCGGCGCCGGCGCCGTGATCGAGAGCACGTTCCCACCCGCGTCGTGGTTCATCGTCGTCTGGTTGCCACGGCCGTCGGTGATGCTCTGCAGGTCGAGTGCGTTCGACCAGCCGTAGTCGGTCGAGTTGCCGAGCGGATCGATCCGCTCGGAGAGGACGCCGTCGGCGTAGACGTCCGTCCACGGGTTGCCGCGGGCGTCCGTGGCAATCGCCGACCCCGACTGCGCGTCCCAGGCGAAGGTCGTCTGCTCGCCGAGCGGGTCGAGCTGGGAGACGACCTGGCCGGCGAGGTCGTACACGTTCTCGACGACGCGGTGGCCGTTTTGGTCGGTCACCTTGTCCAGGCGGCCGGCGGCGTCGTAGCGATAGGTGGTCGTGCCGCCGCGGACGTCGGTCACCGTGGTCAGGCGGCCGTTCGTGTAGCCGTAGGCGACCGTGCGCCCGCCGGGCAGCGACAACTGCGTCAACAGGTTACTCGTGTAGCCGAAGGAGATCGTGCGGCCGGCGCTGTCGGTGACGGTCGCGAGCTCGCCGCCGACGCCGTAGGCGAGCGAGACGCCCTGGTTGTTCCGGTCGCGGATCGAGAGCAGCTTGCCGGCGGTGTCGAAGCGATAGACGATTTGGTCGTGGCGGACGACCGTGTAGCCGTCGGCGATCCTGATCAGGCGAGAGCGCGCTCCCGGGTCGGAGAGGTAGCTGCCGTTGGCCTGCGGCGTGTACGCGGTCTGCTGGCCGTCATCGCCGTGCAGGACGACGTTGCCGTTGGCCTTGACTGCGAGTGCGGTCGCGTAGCTGTGCGTCCAGTCGGGGCCGAGGCGCGCTGCCAGCGAGCTGGCGGCCGACGAGGGTCTCGAACGGGCCGAGTTGTAGGTGCGCTCGAAGACGAAGGGAACTGCCACGCCGGGCAAGGCGATGTCGGTGGCGGCATGGACGTAGGCGCCAATGGCGCTGTTGACCGGGTCGCCGAAGCAGGCGCTCGCCGTGCCGGCGTGAACGCCGCCGCCGCACATTCCGAGGGCGCGCTCGATCGGCCCGTAGGGCTTGTTCGCCGGGATCCAGCGCCGGTAGCAGTAGTAGTCGACGCCGTAGTAGGTCTGGCAGGGCGCTCCCCCGTTCGCGCGCGTGTGCAAGCCGGGCATGCCGGACTCGAGCCCGATCGTCGCGCGGGCCTTGTCGTGTCGCACCTGGTCGGCACTCCAGCACCAGGACGGGTACCAGCTCTCAGGGCAGGGAGACGTGTCGAGGTAGCTGTTCTGCCAGCCGATCCCGCCTTCCCATTCGAGCACCCAGGCCGCGTCTGCCGGCGTCGTCATGAAGTATCCCGCCGGATACCAGGTCCAACGTACGTGCGTCTCGGTCGCCGGGATGTAGGTGTGATCCGGGGCCGGCGGCATCGGGATCGCCGAGGCGGGGGTCGCGAGGCCGCCGGCGAGCACGACCGCCGCGACGACTGCGACGGCGAGAGCGGCAAGACGAGATGAAGCGGCGAGCCTCGCGCAGCAACGAACGCGGACTGAGGGGAACTCGAGAGAATGGTCGACCTCCTGGGCGGACTGACGGCAAGGACCGGCCGCCCCCAGCATTACCAGTCTGCAGCGCTGCGGTCAGGGCCGATCGGCCTATCTTCGGGTGCGGCGGGTCCTATTTATCGTATCGTGGCCGCTCGCCGTCGAGCTCGCCGGCCACGAGGGTCAGGCGACCGCCGCAGCGCCCGGGTAGACGAGAATCAAGCGATGCCGTTGAGGCGCGAACGGGAGACCAGCTCCGTCCGGCGGATCCTCGTCGCGACCGACCGCTCCGAGACGGCCGACCGCGCCGTCGGCTGGGCGGCCGAGATGTCCGAGCGCTACGGCGCCGAGCTGCTGCTGCTCGAGGTGCGGCCGGAGGGCGCCTCCGGCGGGGACGAGGACCTGCAACGCCTCGCCGAGGAGCTGGCGGGCGTGCGCGGCCGGGCGAAGGTCGTCGCCGGAGAGGATCCCTCGCAGGCGATCGTGGACGCCGCCGAGGCGGAGGACGTGGACGTGGTCGTCGTCGGCAACGTCGGCATGAGCGGCCGCCGCGAGTTCCTGCTCGGCAACGTCCCCAACCGGGTCTCCCACCTCTCGCGCCGCACGGTCGTGATCGTCAACACCGGGGCGGAGTCGAGACGGAAGCGGCTCTGGCGGTGAGTCCGGGCAAGAGTGCCGAGGGCGCGCTGCTGGGACGGGCGGCGACGATCGGCCGCGTGCTCGCCCGTTACGGCTTCGGCGAGGTGTCCAGGCGGGACGAGCCGCTGCGGGACCGCGCCCGCAAGCTGCGCGCCGCGCTCGAGGAGCTCGGCCCGACCTTCGCGAAGCTCGGCCAGATCCTCTCGACCCGGCCCGACCTGCTCCCGCCGGAGTTCATCGACGAGCTGGCGCGGCTCCAGGACCAGGTGCCGCCGCTGAGCGAGGCCGAGGTCGTCTCCGTGATGGAGGAGGAGCTCGGCGTCCCCTGGGAGGACGTCTTCGAGAGCATCGACCCGAGCCCGCTCGCCGCCGGCACGATCGGCCAGGTGCACCGCGCCACCCTCGCCGGCGGCGAACGCGTGGTCGTCAAGGTGCAGCGCCCGACGGCGCGCGACGAGATCATGCGCGACCTCGGCCTGCTCGAGCTGTTCGTCGAGAAGACGAAGGAACGCCCCGCCTTCCGCCAGCTCGTCGACCTGCCCGCGGTCGCCGAGCACCTGTCCGACTCGCTGCGGCGGGAGCTCGACTTCCGCCAGGAGGCCGCGCAGACCGAGCGGATGCGCGAGGTGCTTGCGCCCTACCCGCGCCTGGAGGTGCCGCGCGTCTACGAGCGGCTCTCGACCGACCGCGTGCTCGTGCTCGAGGAGGTGCAGGGAGTGCCGGTCCGCGAGGCGCCCGAGAGCCCGGCGCGCAAGGAGGCCGCCGCGCAGCTGCTCGAGTCCTTCTACCGACAGATCCTCACCGACGGCTTCTTCCATGCGGACCCGCACCCGGGCAACCTGATGTGGTGGGACGGCAAGGTCTACTTCCTCGACTGCGGCATGGTCGGCGAGCTGGGGCCGCAGCTCCGGGAGTTGACGCTCCTGCTGCTGATGGCCTTCTGGCAGCAGGACACCCCGTTCCTCGCGGAGATCGTGCTGCTCCTGGCCGGCGACGAGCAGCCCGGCGACGTCGACCTGGCCGCGTTCGAGGCCGACCTGGGCGAGCTGCTCGGCCGCTTCCGGCACAGCTCCCTGCAGGAGATCCAGCTCGGGCCGATGCTCCAGGGCCTGACGCAGATCGCGACCCGTCACGGCGTTCGCCTGCCTGCGTCGCTCGCGCTGACCGGGAAGGCGCTGGCCCAGATGCAGCTCGCGGCGGCGGAGCTCGACCCGACGCTCGACCCGTTCGACGTCGTCGGCCGGTTCCTGTTTCGGAGCTTCGCCGACCGGATCCGGCACGGCGCGGATCCGAAGCGGCTCTACTACGAGGCGGAGAAGCTGAAGACCAGGATCGTGCGCCTGACGGAGGCGTTCGAGCGTGTGATGGGCTCGCGGCCCGGGCCGCGGCTCCAGGTCGAGGTACGCGGCTCCGCTCCGCTCGAGGAGACGATCCGCGCCGCGGGGCGGCGCATCGCGCTCGGCGCGGTCGCCGGATGCGCCGTGATCGGGATGGCGATCACCGCCGCGTCGGAGGAGGTGGCGCGCTGGGTGCCGATCGGGCTCGGCGCTTCCGGCGGGGCTCTGGCTCTCGCGCTGCTCTCCGACGTGTTCCGCCGCAGGCCGCGCTAGGCGTCGCTTGCGACGCCGACCTCAGGAGCGCGGGCTTGCCCGTGCTCCGTCTGAGCCGACCGCACGAGCGCATCCGGGTAGAGACCCACGGTCCTAGCCCTCGCGGCGCCGGAGCGCCTTCAGCAGCCTCCGCTCGACGACGAGGACGAGGACGCTCATCAGCGCGCCGAGGACGATCCGCTCGACGAGCCGCCGCGCCCGGCGCATCAGGTCTCGAGCTCGGCCGGGACGAGCTCGAACTCGAGCGTGCGGTCGCCCCGGATCGCCGTCAGCTGCACCGGGCGGCCGATCAGCTCGGCCGACATCAGGCGATGCAGCTCGTCGACGCCCTCCACGGGGCGCCCGTCGACGGCGACGATCAGGTCCTCCGGCCGGAGCCCGGCCCGGGCTGCCGGGCTCGCCTCCACCACCTCGACGACCTCGATGCCGCCGGTCCGGCCCAGGCTGAGCCGCAGCCGCGGCGGCAGCGGCCTGGGCCCGCCTGCGATGCCGATGTAGGCGCGGCGGAACCGGCCTTCCCGCATGAGGGCGCCGACGATCGCGATCGTCGTGGAGTTGACCGGCACCGCCAGCCCGAGTCCGATCCCCGCGACGGCCGTGTTGATCCCGACGACGCGGCCGCGCCCGTCGGCGAGGGCGCCGCCCGAGTTGCCCGGGTTGAGCGCCGCATCGGTCTGGATCACGTTCTCGACGATCCGCGTCGCGGAGCCTGCGCGCGTCGGCAGCGAGCGTCCGAGCGCCGAGACGACGCCGGCGGTGACCGAGCCGGCGAAGCCGTTCGGATTGGCGATCGCGACCACGAGCTGGCCGACCCGGAGGCCGGCGGCGTCGCCGAGCTCCGCGGGAACGAGCGTGCCGCCCTCGGCGCGCAGCACAGCGAGGTCCGAGAGGTGGTCGGCGCCCACGACCTGAGCCTCGAGCTCGCGCCCGTCGACGAAGGACGCCCGCACGGGGCCCCGCGAGCGATCGACGACGTGCGCGGAGGTGACGAGGAAGCCGTCCGGCGTGATCGCGACGCCGCTGCCGCCTCCGTCCACCGTGCGCCCGCCGCGGATCCGGCGCGAGACCCGCAGGTTCGCGACCGAGGGGGCGAGACGCTCGGCGACGCCCGCGACCGTCCGGGAGTAGGCGTCGAGCGCCTCGTCGTCCGCCGGCAGCGCTCCGGGCCGCGGGTCCTGTCCGGCGGCGCCGGGAAGGATGTCGACGAGGCGCAGCTCGGCCATGCGGCCAACGTACCAACCGGGCAGGGGGGTCCCGCAGGACGGCATCTCGGTTAGGCTCGCCGCGATGGCCGAGGTCGAGACCACCCGCGACGGGGGCGTCCTCACGATCACGCTCAACCGGCCGGAGGTCCTCAACGCGTTCAACGCCGCCGTGCACCGCGGGTTGCTGGCGGCCCTGAAGGAAGCCGGGGACCCGGCCGTCCGGTCGGTCGTCGTCACCGGCGCCGGCAGGGGGTTCTGCGTCGGCCAGGACCTGACCGAGTTCCAGGGCGAGGTCGGCGACGTGGGCGAGCGCCTGCGGTCGACCTACCACCCGAACGTGCTCGCGATCCGGGCTCTCGAGAAACCCGTGATCGCCGCGATCAACGGGCCGGTCGCGGGAGCCGGGCTCTCGCTGGCGTGCGCCTGCGACCTCCGGATCGCCGCCGACAAGGCCAGCTTCGTGCCCGGCTTCGTCGGCATCGGCCTTGTGCCGGACTCGGGCGGGTCGTTCTTCATCGCGAGGCTGCTCGGCCAGGCGAGGGCCTTCGAGTGGATGACGTCGAACCGGAAGCTCACGGCCGCCGAGGCGCACGCCTGGGGGCTCGTGTCCGAGGTGGTGGAGGCCGATGCCTTCGCGGCGCGGACGGCCGAGCTCGCCGCGACCTACGCCGCCGCGCCCACCCGCGGGATCGGGCTGACGAAGCGGCTCTTCGACGGCGCCGTCACGTCGACGCTGGAGGAGCAGCTCGAACGGGAGGCGCACCTCCAGACCGCGGCGACGAGAAGCGAGGACTTCGCCGAGGGCGTCGCGGCGTTCCTCGAGAAGCGGCCGCCGAGGTTCACGGGGCGCTGAGGATCCTCGAGGCGCGGGGCGCGGCCGACGTCGCTGCCGCCCGCGAGCTCTTCCACGAGTACGCCGACTCGCTCGGGGTCGATCTCGGCTTCCAGGACTTCGAGGCCGAGGTCGCCGGCCTCCCCGGGGAGTACACGCCACCCCGCGGCCGGCTGCTGCTGGCCGTCGAAGACGCAGGCGCGGCGGGCTGCGTGGCGCTCCGGCCGCTCGAGGGCGACAGCTGCGAGCTGAAGCGCCTCTACGTCCGGCCCGCCGCGCGCGGGACCGGCCTGGGACGGGAGCTGGCGCAGGCGGCACTGGCGGCGGCGCGGGAGCTCGGCTACCGCAGCGTCCGCCTGGACACGCTGCCGACGATGGTCGAGGCGATTCCGCTCTACGAATCGCTCGGGTTCCGCGAGACGGCGCCCTACCGGTTCAACCCGGTAGCCGGTACGCGCTTCCTCGAGCTGGAGCTCTAGACGCGCCTAGTTCTCGGCGCAGGTGTTGGCGCCGATCTGCCGGGCCAGGGCGTCCGACCCCTTCTCGGCCGCCTCTGCCTCCTGTGAGAGCCGCCCGACGGCCGCCTCGTCGCCGTCCTGGGCCGCCTCGAGCACCCGCCTGATCCGCTCGAGCGCAACGTCGGCGCTCTCGAGCCACCTGTCGACGGTCGCCTGGAGCTCCTCGGGCGGATTCAGTGCCCGCAGGTCGGAGATGCCGTCCTCGAAGATCGGGATCGCCTTCTCGGTGAAGTCGGCCAGCTGCTCCATGTTCTCCGGCGTCCCCAGGTCCTCGATCTTGGCGTTGAAGTCGGCGCAGATCTCGTTCGCCTGCGCGGCGTACTCCGCCTTGGTGAGGCGGTCGCCGCCGCCTCCGTCGTCGCCGCCGCACCCTGCGGCCGCGAGCGCGAGCGCGAGCAGACCCAGGATCGAGAGGAACGCGAGTGCGCGGCGCATCGGGCGACCCTACCCCAGCCCGGGCTTGCGTGCAACGAGGTAGGCCGCGGCCGTCCGCCGGACGCCCCCGGGGCCCTCTTCGCGGGCCGAGCCGCCGCAGGCGAAGCCATTCCGCCCAGCGAGCCCCCGCGCCGAGCGCGGGCCAGAGCCAGCAGGCCGAGTGTGTTTTCTTCCGCGCTAAGGCGGGAAGGCAACGTCGGGACAGGGGTCGTTCGTCAATGGAGGATTTCGCATGAAGAGGATCTGTGTGCTGCTCGGCGGTCTCGTGGCCGTCGCGTTCGTCGCCATCGGGCTCGCCCGCGCGGGGCACTCAGCAGACCCGCACTCGGCCAACATGGCGCTGGTCGGCAACTACAAGCCGTCCGCCCCCGACCCCCCGTATGCCGGCGGCACCGACACCTCCTTCTGGGGCAACCTCGCGATCGCCGGCAACCTGAGTCCCGGCGGTTTCCGGATCCTCGACATCTCCAATCCGACGGCGCCGACCCTGGTCTCGAACTTCATCTGCAGGGGCTCCCAGTCGGACATCACCGTCTGGGACGACCTCGTCTTCGTCTCCATCGATGGCCCGCGCGCGAGCCCGGACTGCGACGCGCTGGCCGGCTCGGCCTGGGAAGGCATCCGCGTCGTCTCGATCGCCGACCCCGCGAATCCGGTCCAGATCGCGACGGTCAGGACCGACTGCGGCTCGCACACGCACACGCTCGTCCCCGACCTGGCGAACGACCGCCTGCTGCTGTACGTCCTCTCGTACCCGCTCGGTGACGCGACCGCCACGTGCAGCCCTCAGACCCACCGGAAGATCTCCGTCGTCGAGGTGCCGCTGGCGAATCCCGCCGCAGCGAGCGTGATCGGGACCCCCAGCGTCGGCCCTGCCGCGATCGGCTGTCACGACGTGACCGTCCTTCTGGAGAAGAAGATCGCGGGCGCGGCGTGCATCAGCGAGTCCCAGGTCTGGGACATCTCGAACCCGGAGCAGCCCGTGATCCTCGCCCACATCAACAATCCGGCGATCAACATCCACCACTCGACGACGTTCTCGTGGGACGGCAACACCCTCGTGATCGGCGACGAGTTGGGCGGCGCGGCGGTCGCGCCGGGCTGCGTGTTCTCGACCCCGAACTCGCCGGCCGGGGCGCTGTGGTTCTACGACGTGAGCGATCGAACCCTGCCCCTCGTCGCAGGCCCTCCCTACCACATCTCGTACTCCGACCCGGGAACCGTCTGCAGCGCGCACAACTTCAACACCCTGCCGACGAGGAGCGACCGCGACATCCTCGCGTCCTCCTGGTACTCGGGGGCGACGACGGTGGTGGACTTCACGAATCCGGCGGCCCCGACGGAGATCGGCTACTACGTCCCGAAGACGGACACGGCGGCCAACTCGTGGTCGACGTACTGGTACCGCGACTACATGTACGCGAACAACCGCAACGCGCGCGGGGTCGACGTGTTCAGGCTGGACGACGCGGCGATCCTGGCCGACGCGGTCGACGTTCCCCATCTGAACCAGTCGACGATGGAGCCGCTGCCGCCTCCGACGGCGGTGACGCTCCGCTCGCTCCGCTCGGCCGCGACGGCCAAGGGGGTCGTCGTCCGCTGGCGCACGGGCTCGGAAACCGCCCTCGCGGGCTTCAACGTGTACCGCGTGCGTGCGAACGGATCGCTCGCCAAGCTGAACCGCACGCTGATCCGGGCGCACTCGTCCGGCAAGACGCGCGGGCACGCGTATGCGTTCACGGCCCGCGGCGGCCGTGCCGGCACGACGTACCGCCTCGAGGCGGTCGGGCTCGACGGCACCAAGACGCGGCTCGGGACGACGACCGCGCACTAGTCACGCTTCGAGCTCAGCGTTCCAGTGCCCCGTCCGGCAGCTTCAGCCGGGCGGGGCACTGGTCTGAGTCGCGTTCCCGGCGGCCGCGGCGTTCGAGGCGGGGGAGGGCAACCGCGAGGCCGTCACCATCCCTCGAGATTCGAGGCGTCAACCCTGAGGCGGAAGCGTCCTCTGCCACATGTCGAAGCCGACCTGGTCGTCGCACATTTCCGCCGCGCCGCGGACCTGCTCGCCCCGCACGACGCCCTCGAACTCGATCAGCCGTCCAACGAGAAGGCCGGCGCAGCGCACGCGGGCGACGCCGCCGCTCCGCGTCATACGAAAGAGCATCGCTCGCGGATACTGATCAAGCAGGCGGCAGGCGAGTCGGGCCTTCGGCAGCGTTCCTCCCGGCGGCCCGCAGCGAAGCGTGAAGGTCTCGACCGGATACTCGGCGTGCCGCTTCCTCCCATCCAGGCGGCTTCGTCCTGCGCACCCCATCGGCCGCCTGCCGCTGAATCTTCCTGGTCGAAGGCCGCAGCGCCGTCGTCTGCTCGCCCTCGGCACGACTTGCCCTCGTACGCGCTCTGCGAAAACTTGGTCTATGTAGCAGCGTTAGCCCAGGTTGGACCAAAACTTGGCGCAAACTACATAGGCGGCTGTATCCAGGCTCTCAAGGGAAACGGAAGCAGGCCAGGCCCGGTAAAGCCAAGTTTCGGAACAACTTGGTATATCGCTTGGTTTTTGCGCTACGTTTGACTGATGGACAGTGGAGACTCCGCCAGCGCCAGGAGTGCCGGACTCGCGCTGCCGGACAGGCCGACCTACGTCACACGGCGCTGGGAGCCCGGACCGCACTTGATGGGTGGTCGTCGGGCACGCCAGTCGTTCGGCTATCAGGCCTACGTTCCGCAGGCGATCGCTGACCTCGACCCGCCTCTCAGCTCCCGTCTCGTCGAAGACCTGATCGCCGCCGAACGGTCCTGCCGCGAGTTGAATGACGATCCGCCGGTCGCCGGGAATCTGGAAGCGCTCGCTCGTCAGCTTCTCCGCACAGAGGCAGTCGCATCGTCGCGGATCGAGGGGCTCGTCGTGTCGCATCGCAAGCTCGCCCGCGCCTTGGTCGAGCCTGGCCGCCACGACACCGCATCCGAGGTCGTGGCGAACGTCCGGGCGGCGGAGCGCGCAATCGAACTGGCCTCGACCTCGCCGGCGATCAGCCCCGAGACGCTGCTCGAGGTGCATCGCATTCTCTTCACCGGCACGCGTTCAGAGCGTTTCGCCGGAATCATCCGGCGAGAACAGAACTGGATTGGCGGCAGGCAGCCGAACCCCTCCGACGCGGAGTTCATCCCGCCGCCGGAGGAGTACGTCGAAGCCGCGCTCGAAGACCTGGTGGCATTCGTCAACAGAGACGATCTCCCTGCGGCACTGCAGGCAGCGATCGCGCACGCGCAGTTCGAGACGATTCATCCGTTCCCGGACGGCAACGGCCGCGTCGGCCGCGCGCTGATTCACGCCGTCTTGCGTCGCCGGGGCGTCGCGCCCCGCTACGTCCCACCGATCTCGCTCGTGCTTGCGGGTCGAGCCGACGCCTACGTCGCCGGCCTCACCGCATACCGGCAAGGCGCCGAGAACGACTGGTACGAGCTGTTCGCCGACACCCTGGAAACCGCCTCGCATCTCGCCCGCGGCCTCGCTCAGCGTGTCGCCGTTCTCCAGCAGCAGTGGTTCGAGCAAGCTGGTCGGCCGCGCCCACAGTCAGGAGCAAAGAAGCTGATCGACGCCATGCCTGGCTACCCTGTCGTCGACGCCCGGACTGCTCAGGAGATCACCGGCTCCGCCAGCCGTGAGACGGCGCGCACGGCGATCATCCGGCTGACCGAGGCGGGCGTGCTGCGGGAGTTGAGCACCGGCCGCAGCCGCAACCGCCTCTGGGAGAGCGTCGGCCTCTTTGATCTCCTCGACTCGTTCGAGCGCGACCTGATGCCGGCAAATCACGCCCCGCGCGACACGCATTGACGACGCCTCGGGTCGTCGGCGATCTTCCTACGGTCCTCCGCCTAGGCGTCGCTTGCGACGCCGACCTCAGGAGCGCGGGCTTGCCCGTGCTCCGTCTGAGGCGACGCACGAGCGCATCCGGGTAGAGACCCACGCTCCTAGCTACCCAGATCCTGCAATAGCTGAGTAGGAGCGCCCG
>JBHEMU010000140.1:0-11241 GCA_046262415.1 Gaiellaceae bacterium
CCTCGTTCCCGCGGTCCTGCTCGTGGTCTGGGTGCTCCTGACCGCGACGATCCCGAACTGGGCGATCACCAGCCTGGAGGCGCTCGCCGCGATCGGCGTCACCCTCGCCGCCGTGCTCTTCTTCAGCGCCAGCCGCCATCCGGGGCAGCGCCTCGACCACGGCCTGGGGCCGGTGCGGAAGGTCGTGCAGCTCGCCCGCTACGGACTCGGCGTCCTCCGCACGCCCATCGCCGCCGCCGTCGCCCTGGTCTTCCAGTGCCTGGGCTGGCTGGCGCAGCTGCTCGCGGTCTGGGCGGCGATGCGCGCGTTCGACATCGAGCTCGAGCTACCGGCCGCGGGACTCGTGCTCGTGCTGATGAACATCGCCACGATCCTGCCGCTCTGGCCGGGGAACGTCGGCCTCCTCCAGGCGGCGATCGCGCTGCCGCTCGTCAACTACGGCGTCAGCTACCCCCACGGCTTCGCCTTCGGGCTCGGCCTCCAGGCGATCGAGGCTTCGGTCGGGATCGGCGTAGGGCTGTTCTTCCTCGCCCGCGAAGGCCTGTCGTTCGCGATGCTCCGCGTGATGCCCGAGGCGACGCAGGCGGAGCTCCCGGAGGACGCGCCGCGCCCGGAGGACGCGGGGTCGGAGCGTGCGCGCACTCGCGTGCCCAGCCAGTCTTAAGGGCGTCCTGTCCGCGATCGACGCCTCGGCCGCACTGGCCGGGGGACTTCGGGACGGCGGGGTCGACCCCGAGCGGCTCCCGGTCGCCGACGGCGGCGAGGGCACGGCCGCGGTGCTCGCGGCAGCTCTGGGGGGCGAGTGGCACGCCGCGACCGTGGCCGATCCGCTCGGGCGCCCGCGCGAGGCGCGCTGGGTCGTGCTCCACGACGGAACCGCCGTCGTCGAGTCGGCCGAGGCGATCGGGCTTCCCGGGCTGGCGCCGGCGGAGCTCGAGCCCCTCCGCGCGTCGAGCGCCGGCCTGGGGGAGCTCGTGCTGGCAGCCCTCGAGTCCTCGCCGACGACGCTCCTGGTCTGCCTCGGCGGGAGCGCCACCGTCGACGGCGGCGCCGGCTTCCGGGAGGTGGTGGGAGATGCGCTTCGCGGCCGTCGGGTCCTGGTGGCTTGCGACGTGCGCAACCCGCTCCTCGGGCCCCGGGGAGCCGCCCGTGCCTTCGGGCCGCAGAAGGGGGCGACCGAGGCCGTCGTGGAGCAGCTGGAGGCACGGCTCGCCGCGATGGCCGAGCTCGTGCCGTTCGCGCTGCTGCCCGGGGCGGGCGCGGCCGGAGGCCTCGGGGCGGCGCTCGCCGCGCTGGGCGCGGAGCTCGTTCCGGGCGCGGCCCTCGTCCTCGAGCGAGTGCGCTTCGCGGAGAGGCTCCGGGGGGCCGCCCTCGTCGTCACCGGCGAGGGTGCCGTCGACCGCACCACGACCGAGGGGAAGGCGTCCGGTGAGGTCCTGCGACGCTGCCGGGAGGCCGGCGTGCGGTGTGCCGTCTTCGGGGGCCGGATCGACGAGCCGATCGCCGATGCGGAGCTCTTTTCGCTCAGTGGCGACGCCGGCCGCGCCACAGACGATCTCCGTGAGCTCGGCCGCCGTCTAGCCGTCTCGCTGCTGCGCCTGGCGTAGCAGCTTCGCCATCGCCTGCAGGAGCTTCCAGGCGATGCTCGAGTTCGACTCGACGAGCGGACGGAAGTCCCAGGCGGTCAGGCCGTAGCAGAGCAGTGGTGTTTCCGCCTTCACCGTCGCGGTTCGCTTACCCGAGTCGATCAGGGCGATCTCGCCGAAGTAGTCGCCCGAGCGCAGCGTGGCGACCTGCGTGCCGTCCTGCTCGACGCTCGCCTCGCCCTCGCCGACGACGAAGAAGCCGACGCCACCCTCGCCCTCCTCCGCGATCGCCGCGCCGGCGTCGAAGCGGCGCTCCTTGAAGGAGTTCGCCAGCTGCTCGAGCTCGCGCCGCTCGAGATCGGCGAACAGGGGGACGCGCTGGATCAGCTCGACCGGGGCGGGCACGGGCGGGATTCTACGACACGTGATCGGGCTTCGCTGTCCCGATCAGGCATCCGCGTCCGCCCGGCGGGCCAGCTCCTCGATCCGTCCGTGCGCGGCGTCCAGCTTGCGCAGGCAGAGGCGGTAGAGCTCCTCGCCGCGCTCCCACAGGCCGATCGCGTCCTCGAGGCTCGCCTCGCCTCGCTCGAGCCGCTCGACGATCGTCTCGAGCTCGCGCTGCGCGTCCTCGAAGCGCGGCTCGTCCGTCACGAACGCGTCTCCTCGACGCGCGCGCCGAAGCCGCCGGCCGCCAGGCGAACCTGCACGCGATCTCCCGGGGCGAGCGCCTCGCTCGCGCGGAGGATCTGGCCGCCCGCCCGGACGATCGCGTATCCCCGCTCGAGCGTCGCCTGCGGCGAGAGGGTGCGGAGGCGTCCGGCAGCGTGCTCGAGGGCAGCACGGCGGCGCTCGACCAGGAGTGCAGGGGCCCGGCGGAGCCGCCCGTGCGTCTGGGCGAGACGCTCCGCCTTCCGGTCGAGCACACGCCGCGCTCCGCGCGCGAGACCGGCACGGGAGCGGTCGAGCCGTGCGACCAGCTGGGCCCGATCGGGGACGACCAGCCGTCCGGCCGCGGTCGGCGTCGACGCGCGGACGTCCGCGGCGAGGTCGCAGAGCGGCGTGTCCTGCTCGTGCCCGACCGCCGAGACGACGGGCACTGGACACGTCGCGAAGGCCCGCACCAGCCGCTCCTCGCTGAAGGGCAGCAGGTCCTCGAAGCTGCCGCCTCCGCGCGCGACCACGATCACGTCGACGCCCGCGACCGAGCTCAGCTCATCGAGCGTCGACACGATCGCCGCTGCCGCACGCGGCCCCTGGACATAGGTCTCGGCGAGGACGACATGGGCAGCCGGGAAGCGCGCGGAGATGGTGGTGAGGACGTCGCGCTTGGCCGCCGCATCGTTGCCCGTCACCAGGCCGATCTTCCGCGGAAGGAGCGGGAGTGCGCGTTTCCGGGCCTCGTCGAAGAGCCCCTCCGCGGCGAGCGATCGCTTGAGCCGCTCCAGCGCGGCGAGGTGGTCACCCAGGCCGAAGCGCTCGATCGAGAGGGCGCGAAGGCGGAAGTCGCCGCGCGCCTCCCAGAGCTCCGGCCGGCCGTAGACGTGGACCCGCTCCCCGTCCGCCAGGTCGAGGCGGAGCGCGTCGAACTGGCCGCGCGGCATCGACACCCCGAGGCACGCACCCTCCGCAGGGTCCTTGAGGGTGAAGAACACGCTCTGCCACGCGGCCTGCCGGCGCAGCTCCGTCACCTCGCCTTCGACCCAGACCGTCGGCAGTCGCTGGATCCAGCCGGCGACGCCGCGGTTGAAGGCGCCGACCGCGTAGACCTTGCGGTCGCCGTACTCGATCGCCTCGACCCTCATGGGAGCAGCGTAGTCCCCCGCCCTGGGAAGGTCGAGAGCTCCATCTCGGCCATGCCCTCTGCCGAGGTAGGGGCATCTCTGGACGGGCGTCTAGGAGTGTGGGTCTCTCCCCGGATGCGCTCGTGCGGCCGGCTCAGACGGAGCACGGGCAAGCCCGCGCTCCTGAGGTCGGCGTCGCAAGCGACGCCTAGAGCAAGATCTCGGCCGCGGTCTCCGGCCGGCAGCCGCGCAGGAGCAGATCGACCGCGCGGTGGAGATCGGCCTCGGAGTGGGCCAGCTTCTCCGCGAGGTGAAGGGGATAGCCGGCCTCGACCAGGATGTGGAGACGCCAGCTCTCGACTTTCGAGCGCTCGCTGGGTTCGGTCTGGGTGGTTTGGCTCATCGCAGGCGTTTGGTTGGTTCGCCCTCTCCTAGACGAACCCTCCCGCCAGTGGTTTGACGGTTTTACACAATCTTCAATCCCCTGCCGGCAGCCTGATTCTCGCGCGATCGTGGGTCGAGTCGATGCGGGCGGCGAGCTCCCGCAGCCTCGCCTCGAGCACGCCGCGCTCGACCTCGCCCTCGCTCGACACCTCCTTGACGCGCTCCCGCAGGGCCGCCTCGGCGTCCGAGAGCCGGCGCTCGAGGGTGGCGATGAACTCGTCGCGCTGCCGCTCGAGTCCGGCTGTGATCTGCCGGAGCCGTTTCTCCAGGCGCTGTCCACCCGCGTCGCCCACCTGGCTGAGCCGTTCGCCGAGCACGGTGTCCGCCTCGCGAGAGAACACGGCCACCGCCCGGTCGAGCTCGCGGGAGAGGCGCCGCGCTGCCTCCTCGCGGGCCGTCTTGATCGAGGCCTCGAACTGCTGCGAGGCGGCTTCCGCGAATCGCTGCGCCTCGCGCTCGACGGCGCGCCTCAGCTGATCCACCTGCCGGCGCTCCGTGTCGGCCAGGGCCGACTGCATGCGCCGGACCGCCTCCGTCTCCTCCCGCTCGACCTGCTCGGTGAGCGCTCGTTCGCGCTTGCGCAGGCGCTCGCCGACCTCGTGCAGGGCGCGGCGCCGCTCGGTGGCGTGCGTCTCGAGCTCGGCCGTGGCACTTGCCATCGTCTCCTGGGTCGCGCGCTCGAGCTCGGTGCGCAGACGCGCGAGCGACGCGTGGTATTCCTCGCTGGCAGCCTTGAGCCGGTCGGCGTCACCCGCCATCCGCGCCTCGGCTTCGGCCATCAGCTGCCGCTGCCGCTGCTCGAAGCTCGCGAGCTGGCCGACGAGCCCCTGCTGCACCCGCTCCACGTCGTCGGCCCAGGCGGCCAGCTTCGCGGCGACGCTCTCCTGAACCGCCGTCAGGGTCTTGCTCAGCTCGATCGCCGCGAGCTCCTCGCGCTGCGCGACCGCGCGGCGGCGTTCCTCGGCGATCCGCCGCTCCTCCGCCGCGAGCAGCGACGCGGATTCGGCGCGGGCGAGCGCGAGCGTTCGTTCCAGCTCGGCGGCGCGCTGGGCAGCTTCGCGCTCGATCACCTCGTCGAGCCGGGCGACCGCGCGGGCGATCGCCGCTTCCTCGCTCGACGCCTCGACGCCCCGCTTCCTGAACGACATGATCGCCCATGGTAGATCGGCCGGTCGCGTCGTCGCCGGGCGCTACGCGAGCCGGAGCACGACGAGGGCGGCCGCGAGCGAGACAATCGCAGCCGTAAGCGCCCGGAGCGCGCCCTCCGTCGGCCCCAGGAACGTCTCGGACGTGATCGGCGCCGTGCGGCCGTCCGAGAGGTCCAGCGTGCCGGAGACGCGCGTCACGCGCCGGCGGAGCGTCCGCGCCGGGGTCGAGAGCCGCCGCTGGGCCAGGCTGAGGCAGGCCGCGAAGGCGGCGGCGAGCCCCACTTCCGGCGTGAGACGCCCTGCGCTCGCGAAGTAGCCGGTCAGGAGAGGAAACGCCCCCCAGGCGAGCGCGAACGTCGCATCGTTGTGGAGCACGCCGCCGAGGAGCTCGAGGTTGTACACGACGACGAGGACGGCGCCGACGGCGACGAAGGCGAGCAGCCAGAGGTCGAAGGCGGCCGCCCCGGCGATCCCGATCGCGACCGCGGCCGCGATCGAGCCCCAGGCGAGCAGCCAGAGCAGCAGGGACGGGATCTCCGTCCGGAGCTGCCGGCCGTTCAGCTCGTCGAGGGCGTGCGCGCCGATGCCCACGGCGAGGAAGAAGGCGGCGATTGTCGCCAGCAGCCGGTCGCCCCGGAACACGGGCGCGAGCGCCGCGCCGATGGCGACGTAGCTCAGGTGCCACAGCGTGTAGGGCGGGTGGAGCAGCGTCACGAAGTCACGCCAGCCTCTGGGCGCGAGCGCGTAGAAGGCCGGTCTGGGCCTCGTCGTCACCGCCGGCCCCAGAGGACGATGCCGCCGCCGAGGCTCAGCCGCCGCCACCGGATCTCCCGGATCCCGGCCTCGCGCCAGAGATCGACCTGGCGATCGAGCGGGAACCGCCGCCAGAACTCGCGGATGCTCGGGCCGAGGAAGGCGCCGACCGCGTCCCAGCCGGACGACAGGGCGCGGCCGGCGAGCGGCAGACCGGCCCGGACGTACAGCCCCCAGGGGGCCCGCCAGATTCCCGGCGGCACGCCGAACTCGAGCGAGGCGATCGTCCCGCCCGGGCGGACGACGCGCGCCAGCTCGCGCAGCGTCTCGTCGGGGCGATCGACGTAGCGCAGGAGATACGTGGCGGTCAACCCGTCGAAGGACGCGTCCTCGAACGGCAGCTCCTCGGCCCGGCCGGCGACGAGCTCGATCCGGTCCGCCAGGCCCGCGCGCTCCACCCGGCGCCGCGCCGTCTCCAGCATCTCCTCGCTCTGGTCGAGCCCGACCACGAAGCAGCCGGTCCGCCTGACGAGCTCGATCGCCACGGCGGCCGTTCCCGTGGCCACGTCGAGGATGCGGCCCCCGGGACCCGCCGGCACGCGCGAGACGAGGAAGCGGCGCCAGCGTGCGTCCTGGCCGAGGGAGAGCAGGGCCGCGTACCGGTCGTAGGTGGGGCCGAGCGGACCGAACAGCCGGAGCGCCTCGCGGTTCCGAGGTGAGACGGCCTCGGCCACGACCCGAGTCTATTCTTGCCCCGTGGTCCTGAGCGAGGATCTGGCCCGGATCGCGGCCGCCGCTCGACCCTTCGCGGAGGCCGACGAGGAGCTCGCCGCGGTCATCCCCGCCGAGCCGGCGGGCGGGGTGCGCGTCTACCTGTGCGCCTTCGGGTCGGAGGGCGAGGAGAAGCGATGGCTCGCCTTCGACGAGGACGGATATCCGCTGCGGGAGCGGCGGCTGGTCCGCGAGGCGGTCTCGATCGCGGCCATGTGCGAGCTCGCCGAGGAAGTTGCCGGCGGCGGCAACCTCGAGGAGCTCCGCCGGCAGCTGGTGGCTTTGCGGATGACGGAGGACCCGCCCGGCATCGACGAGGCCGAGCAGGCCGCGCTCGCGCTCGAGCAGCTCCTCGGCCGGACGCCGCGAGTCGCGTCACCGGCGTACCTCGACGAGGTGGGCGGGGCGACGAGACGGCTCGAGCAGGCGCTCGGAGACCAGGCGGCCTCGCCGTTCGCGGCGGCGATGCGGGGTGCGGTGGACACGATCGACGGCCTGACGCGCGACGTCGAGGGTAACTACAAGCTCGAGCTCGCCTAGGCACAATGCCCCGATGGAAGGCGGCGGCTTCGGTTTCCCGTTCGGCGGCGACCCGGAGGATCTCCTCCGGGGCCTCCGGGAGTTCGCCGAGCAGCAGTCCGAGTCGGTCGTCGCCGCCCAGCGCGAGCAGTTCGCGACCCTGACCCTCAACACCGCGGTCGAGCTCACGGCGGCCGCGCTTCGACGGATCGAGGCGACCGGGTCTCCGCAGGAGCAGGCGACCGCGCTCCGCGAGGCGATGCGGGTGCTCTTCCCCGAGGCGGTGGCGCTCGTGTCGGCGGCCCGCCAGGGATTCATGCGCGAGAGCTGACGCGCTCCGCCGCCCCGATCAGCTGCCGGTAGGAGCCCGCTCCGGCGGCCCCGGCGCGCGTCGCTTCGGATCGGCGCAGCAGTCTACAATCGGCCCGCCCGTGGCCCTGCTCGACCGAGCCATCGTCCGGATGCTGCCCGTCGTGCCGAAGCCGGTGGTGCAGAAGCTCTCGGAGCGGTACATCGCCGGACCCGAGCTCGCCGACGCGTGCCGGGTGATCAGGCGCGAGAACGCGACGGGGAGGCTGGCGACGGTGGACGTCCTCGGCGAGTCGGTGGACAGCGACGAGGAGGCGCGGACCTTCGTGGACGCGTACCTCCACGTGCTCGGCGCGATCGAGCGTGAAGGGCTGGACGCGAACGTGAGCGTCAAGCCGACGGCCTTCGGGCTGAAGCTCGGCTACGACCTCTGCCGCCGCAACCTCGAGACGGTGATCGTCGACGCCGCCGCGCGGCGCAACTTCGTGCGCATCGAGATGGAGGATTCGAGCTGCACCGACGACACGCTCCGGCTCTACCGCGAGCTGTGGGCGGCGGGGCACGAGAACATCGGCGTCGTCCTGCAGGCCTACCTCCGCCGCACGGTCGCCGACATCCGCGCGCTCGCGGAGCTGCGCCCGAACGTCCGGCTCGTCAAGGGCATCTACGTCGAGCCGCCGTCGGTCGCGTACCGGGACTTCGCCGACGTGCGGAGGAGCTTCGTCACCTGCCTCGGAGAGCTGCTGGCGGTCGGCGCGTACGTCGGAGTCGCCACGCACGACGAGTGGCTCGTCGACGAGGCCTGCCGAGTCCTCCAGGGCCGCGGGCGGGACGAGTACGAGTTCCAGATGCTCCTCGGCGTCCGCCGAGAGCTGGGCGAGCGGATCGCCTCGGACGGCCACCGCCTTCGCATCTACGTCCCCTTCGGCCGGCGCTGGTACGAGTACTCGCTCCGGCGATTGCAGGAGAATCCGAAGATCGCGGGGTACATCGCCTCGGACACGGTCGGGCGGTTGCTGCATCCGTTCAACGGCCGGAGGTGACCTTCCGGCGGTACGCCGCCGAGCGGATCGCCCTCTCCGTGCTCGTCCTCGCCGGCTCGGTCTTCCTGGCGTTCCTCACCGTCCGGCTCGCGAACGCCCCGGACAGCGCGCGACCCGAACATGCCCGGTACGTCGACGGCGATGCGTTCCTCGCCCGGTTTTGGGATTACGTGTCGGGGCTCCTTCGGGGCTCCCTCGGCACGTCGATCCACCGCGGGAGCGACCTGACCGTCCCGCTGCTCGAAGCGAGCACCGTCACGCTGTCGGTCGCCGCCGGGGCGCTCGTCTTCGGGCTCCTGCTCGGCCTCCCGGCCGGTGTGCTCTGGGGCAGGCACCGGCGCTTCGGAGCGATCGCGCGCCTCGTCCTCTACGGCGCCTTCGGCGTGGCGACGCTCTGGCCCCTGTTCACGCTCACGTACTGGCTCTCGCTTCGAGCAGAGATCCTTCCACTCACGGGCTACTGCGACTTCTTCAACCCGGCGACCGACTGCGGCGGCTTGGTCGAATGGGCGAGGCACCTCCTGCTGCCCTGGATCTGCCTCGGCATCATCCCGGCAACCGTCTACGCGCGCGGCGCGAAGGCGCTCGTCGTCCGGGGGGACCGCGAGGCGGCAGCCGCGGCCGCCGCCGAACGTCCTGCAGTCCGAGCACGCGCCCGGGCACGAATCGCGATCACGTTCGCGCAGGCCATCGGCCGTGACGTCGGGTTCCTCGTCGGCGCAGCGCTCTTCGTGGAGTACTGGTTCGGCCTGCCCGGCCTCGGGCGGACAATGTTCGCCGGGCTCGCATTCGATCCCCCGCTCGCTGTGGGCGCGCTCGTGCTCGCCGCGCTGATCGCCCTCGCCGCCGACCTCGTCGTCAACCTGGTCGGAGCGGCGCTCACGCCGATGTGGCGGACGCGTTGATCTCGACCGGCTTGCGGGAGCCGAGGAGGAGCTCGGCGGGGACCCGGGGATCCTGGCGGCGCGTCGTCCCGGTGGACGGCAGCTCCTCGAGGAACTCCAGCACGAGCCGCGCTCCTGCGAGGGCGGTCAGGATCTCGCCGAGTCGCCAGGCCCGCGCGAGGCCCGGCTCGGTCGCAGGCTCGCCCGCGAAGTAGTCCCCGCGCCAGCGGAGCGCGGCGTCCACGCAGTGAACGACCGGGTGCGTGTCGTGGAGGACGAGCCGTCCACCGGGCCGCAGCGAGGCGGCGATGCCCGCGGCCCACGGCTCGAGGTCGACCACCCAGGTGAGCCCCTCGTCTCCCGAGTAGACGAGGTCGAAGCGGCCCCGGCGGATCTGCGGCGGGAGCGCGTGCACGTCTCCGACCACGAAGAGCGCGGTCGGTACCAGCTCGCGGGCGTCCGCGAGCGCCTCGGCCGAAACGTCGAGCCCGGTCACCAGCGCGCCCAGGCGGGCGAGCTCGGCGGTGGCGTCGCCGCTCGCACATTGGAGGTGCAGCACCTTCTGCCCGCTCACGTCCCCCAGGCGCACGCGCACCCGGTCGGGGATCCCGAGCTCGCCCCGCATCGACCGGGCGCGGCCACGGTGCACCTCGTCCCAGGCGCGGCGGTTGTGGTCGGTCGGCTCCATCAGGAACCCGCGGACGGGTCGGAGAGGCCCCTCTGCCCCGCGGCGCGGCCGGTCACGCCGGGAGGGAGAAGCCGCCGTCGACGACGAGCGTGTGTCCGCGAATCATCTCTGCGCCGGGCGAGCAGAGGAAGGCGACCGCGTCGGCGACGTCGCCGGTCTCGACGAGACGCCCGGCGGGGGTCCGGCGGCCCGCCTCGAGCATCTCCTCACGGTTCGGGAAGTGGTCGAGCGCACCCGTCTCGACGAGGCCCGCGCTGACCGTGTTGACCCGGATGCCGCGGGGCGCGAGCTCGACGGCGAGGTAGCGCACGACCGCCTCGAGCGCCGCCTTGGACGTGCCGACGAGCACGTAGTTCTCGAGCACGCGCGTCGAGCCGAGGCTGGAGAGCGCCACGATCGTCGACCCCGGCCGCATCGACGGGGCCGCGGCCCGGGCCAGTGAGAGCAGCGCCCGCGCGTTGGCGTTGAGCGTCCAGTCCCAGTGCTTGTCCTCCGTCTCGAGCGCCGGCCGGATCACGCCCGTGGCGGCGTTGTGGACGAGGGCGTGGAGGGGACCCAGCTCCGCGACCGCGCCGGCGACGCGGCCGGCCGAGACGTTGCCGCGCACGAGGACGGGCTCGGCGCCGAGGGCTCGCAGCTCCTCCGCGGTTTCCCCAGCGGCCCGGTCGTTCCGCAGGTACCCGATCGCGACGCGGGCGGCCCCCAGCTCGGCGAACCGGAGGGAGATCGCCTTGCCGATCCCCCGCGAGCCTCCGCTCACGAAGACGGTGGACCCCTCGGGGAGCCGGCTCACGCTCCGCGGGGGAGCGGCGCGTCGGCCGGTGCGGAGCTGGGCAGCTCCTCCCACCCTGGCCGGTCCCGGCGGGCCCGCCCGCCGGTCTCGGCCTTCGAGGAGGCGCGGCCCAGGCGTTCGAGCAGCTCCAGGTGCTCCTCGCCGTACGCCCTCACCGGGTGGCCCTCCGGGAGCCCGGACACGAGCTCGCGCACGCGGGCGCGGATCTGGAAGGCGAAGTGCGGCGTCGCGGACCCGACGAGGGCCTCGACGTCCTCACGCGTCGGCTCGACCATCGAGGCGAAGCGTAATCGGTAGCTTCGTGGCGGTGCGCCGTCGTCATCTGGAGCCCGAGCCGGAGCCGGTTCTGAGCCGACCGCACGAGCGCATCCGGGTAGAGCCACGCTCCTAGCTGACGTGCCTCAACACGTTGTAGACACCTGAGGAGTACATCCGGGCCTCCTTCGAGGCTGTGGGTCTGCCAGGACTCACTCCCGAAGGAGGCCCGGATGCAGCACCGTAACGCCCGTCTCGGACTTGCCG
>JBHEMU010000141.1:0-3145 GCA_046262415.1 Gaiellaceae bacterium
GCTCCTGCGGCGGCGGAGCTCCCCCGCCTCGCCGAGCTCGTGCTGGCGCTCCGGCGCGAGCTTGAGGAAGGGACCTCCGCGCAAGGGGAGCCTACGCCCCGCCAGCAGGACGGCTCGCCGGAGGCAGCGGGTCGGCTGACCCCGCTGCCGGGCGACGAGCAGGGGCTCCTCGAGCTCCTCGTGGTCGACCCGGACCCCGTGCACGGAGCGCAGCTCGTGGACGAGGCGGCCTTCCAAGGAGTCACCGCCTCACTGAGCCGCACCCTCGGTCACGCGCGGGTAGAGATGGACCGCCGCGCGCCGAGGATGGTTCTCCTCGACCTCTCGGTGGGCGAGGCTGGCGTGGAAGGAGCGCTTGGTCGTTGTCACCGACCCCACCGCTGCCGAGGTCGACCGGGTCGAGGTGGCGCGCCGAGGGGGCCGTGGCTTCCTGCCGCGCTCGCTCGCGGCCGCGGAGAAGGTCGACTCCGTGCTGGCCCTCCGCGAGCGGCTGCGGGCAGCGGGCACGCGAGTGCTCGCGGTCGACGACGACCCGGGAATGCTCGAGGCCGTGCGCGTTGTACTGGAGGCGGCCGAGCTCGAGGTCGTGACCTGCGAGGACCCCAGGAGCTTCTGGACCACGCTCGAGGAGGTCGCGCCCGACCTCGTGATGCTCGACTACGACATGCCAGACGTCAGCGGCCCGGAGCTGTGCCGAGCGCTGCGAAACGACCCGCGCTGGCAGGGGATGCCCGTGCTGTTCCTCACGTCGCGGACCGGATCGGAGGCGGTGCAGTCCGTCTTCGGAGCCGGCGCTGACGACTACGTCTCCAAACCCTTTGTCGGACCCGAGCTGGTCGCGCGGATCGCCAACCGGCTCGAGCGCGTGCGCCTCTACCGCACCCTCGCCGAGACCGACAGCGTCACCCGTCTGGCGAACCGGCGCAGCTCGACGACAACGCTCGAAAATTTCCTGCGGATGGCCGACCGGCACAGCCAGCCGCTGTCGCTGGCGATCATGGACGTCGATCGCTTCAGGCGGATCAACGACACGCGGGGGCATGCGGCCGGCGACGCCGTCCTGCGCGGAGTCGGCGTGGCCCTGCGGACCTCCTTCCGTGGGGAGGACGTCACCGCCCGCTGGGGAGGCGACGAGTTCGTGGTCGGCATGTACGGGATGTCGGGCCGCGACGGGCTTCAGCGGGCCGGCGACTTCGTCGAGTCCGTGCGCGGCCAGCGCTTCGGCACGGCCGCCGGGGCGACCGTGACGCTCAGCGGCGGCCTGGCCGAGTACCCGAAGGACGGGAGCGACCTCGAGGAGCTCTACCGCGCCGCCGAGACGGCCCTGTACGCAGCTAAGTCCGAGGGTCGTGACCGAGTCGTTCCGGCAGGCCGGAAGGCCGACGGCGGGCCGAGGAGCGTCGACGTGGTGATCGTCGAGGACGACCCGGTGCTGGGAGAGCTGCTCGAGCACTCGCTCCAGACGCGCGGCTACCGGACCACCTTGCTCACTGATGGCGTCCAGGCCGCCACGGACCTCGCCGCCGCCGTACCCGACCTGGTCGCCCCGGTCATCCTGCTCGACTGGGACCTGCCTGGAATCGACGGCCTCCGCGTGCTGCGCAGGATGGCCGAGCGCGGCGTGCTCGAGCGAAGCCGCGTGATCATGCTGACAGGCCGCGCCGCGGAGTCGGAGATCGTCAAGGCCCTGGAGGCGGGCGCCGTCGACCACGTTGCCAAGCCCTTCAGCGTGCCCGTGCTCACGCAGCGCGTCCGCCACGCCCTGGAGCGCTAGACCGTGGCGGAGCGGCTGGTCGTCGTTGCCCTGGCGGTCGAGGCCGCCGCGCTCCTCGCCGGCCTGCTGCTGCTGGCAGGCCACGGCGCCGTCGTCAAGGTCCGCGGCCGCGTCGTAGCGCGGCGGCTGGCCGGTGCGCGCAGCGCGCTGGCCGGGGCGCTGGAGGGCGACGGGCTGGGCGAGCGGGGCCCGGAGCTGGTCGCGGGGCTTCCCGTGTCGGCGCGCCTGCGGCTGATCGGTGACCTGAAGCCCACGATCGCCGGCGCCCGGCGCGAGGTTCTCACCGAGCTAGCGGCTGAGGCGGGGCTGCTCGCCGACGCCGAGCGGCGCTGCCGCAGCCGGCGTTGGAAGCAGCGGCTGCGGGGTGCGCGCTTGCTGACCCTGCTCGGAGGAGGAGAGGACGTCGTTCCGCGGCTCTTTGACGACAGGATCGCCGAGGTCCGCGCCCAGGCCGCGGAATGGGCTGCCGGGCACCCTCGTCCCGAGATCGTCGCGCGCTTGCTCTGTATGCTGACCGACTCCGAGACCGCGTGCCGGTTCACGGTGCGCGACTCGCTGCTCCGCGTCGGGCGACCCGCCATTGGCCCTCTGGCCGGCTATCTGGAGGGAGCCGGTCGAGTGCAGGCGGCGGCGGCGCTCGAGGTGGCGGTCTGGCTGCCTGATCCCGCCTTCCTGCCTAGCGCCCTGCGGCTCAGCGCCGACCCCGAGCCCCGCACACGCGTGCTTTCGGCGACGCTGCTTGGCGCTCTGGGAGGGCCCGACAGCGTCGAGCGGCTCCTAGAACTGCTCGACGACGACCAGGCGGCCGAGGTCCGGGCCGCCGCTGCCCAGGCACTCGGCAAGGCCTATCACTGGCCGGCGGCGGCCCGGCTCGTCGAGGTCTTGCGCGACAGCTCGTGGGACGCCCGGCTCCAGGCGGGCCTCGCCCTGCGAAAGCTCGGCGGGGCCGGAGAGCTGATGCTCCGCCGCGCGCTCGCCGACCACGACCGCTTCGCCGCCGACATGGCCCGCCTGATGCTCGATCTTCCAGCCGGCGCGGCGGAGCCCGCGTGATCGAGACCGCCGCCGACATCACTCGGACCGTCCTCGTCGACATGCAGTGGGCCGTGCTCGGCTACTTCGTGGTCGTCAACTGCTTCCTTCTCGCGCTCCTCGCCTCCTCGGCCCTCGAGATGCGGCGCCACCGCCTCGAGGTCTGGCACGAGGGACGCTGGCGCCTTTTGGGCTCGCAGGCCGCACCGACCGTGTCGATGCTGGCGCCGGCGCACAACGAGGCGCTCACGGTATCGGAGAGCGTGCACTCGCTGCTCACCCTTCAGTACCCCAACCTGGAGGTCGTGCTGGTCAACGACGGGTCGACCGACGATACGG
>JBHEMU010000142.1:0-5104 GCA_046262415.1 Gaiellaceae bacterium
CTTCGAGTTCAGCGAGATATTCCTCCGGGGCGCCGTTGGTTCGCTGATGCCAGGTGAGCCAGCCTGACCGAACCGCTCGAACCAGCCGCTGGCGAGTGATCCGATCAACTTCGGGCTCGTCGCGGAAGAGCTGCGCCGCGAGCGGGACGCCCGCAACGCTCGAGAAGCCGGCGCCGAGGACAATCACCGTTGCCGGGCCGGAAGAGGTCGCGAGCTTCGGCATCAGCCGAAGATAAGCGCTTCACGGATCGCTTGATCCTAGATGACTGATTCCGTTCCGAGCCGTGGCTCGGAGCGAGGCGAGGGGACATAAGAAGGGGTCTCCTCTCGTTCTCGTGGAAGCGCACGCCCCTCACGTGATCGCTCTCGAGCCGGGCGGTCTTCCGCCCGGACCTGAGTGCTGACCATCTCGCCCGGGGCGTCGAGTCAAGCGCCCGCAGAAATCGCTGCGTATTGCCAGGTTCGACCCGCGAGACGCCCACTCGGCTCGCGGCGGCGCTTGACGCGGCGGCCCAGGAGAATGAGGTGGTGTCGGTTGCTCTTAATCTCGATGTCCGTGCGCCCTGCGCCGGGGACGGTCTCTGCCTTGCGCTCGCGTCCGCACCGGGCGCTGCGTCGAGCGGACCCGCAGGGATCCCATGGGCCGGGCAGGACTCGAGCCTGCGGACGACGGATCATGAACGCGTCACGGCTAGCCGTCGCCCTCGGCGATGGCCGCGCCCAAGGCGGCCGCGGTCAGCGGCCGCTCGTCCACCCCGCCGCCGGCCCGAAAGACCCGCATCGCCGTCCGCTCCGCCGAGCACCCGATGACGGATAGACCCGGATGCTCCGCCAGGAGGCGGAGAGCGCCGGTCGCGCACAGGGGGGCGTCGAGGTTGAGGATGACGGCCTCCACGGATGCGGTGCTCAGCACTGCGTGGAGCTTCTCCAGCGGCGCACCATCCGCGATGACGTAGCACCCGGCCTCGACCAGCGCGGAGCGCAGGCCAAGCCGGAAGATGGGGCCGAACTCCCCGAGGACGACGGTACGTCGCCGCGACACGACGCGCACGCTGGCACAGTCAACCGATGTCGACCAGAGTCTTTGGGGCAGCGAAGCGCGCTCAGATCACGCCGTGGCGCGTTCCGAGCGCCACGGCGTGGGCGCGCGTACGGCAGTTCAGCTTGACGAGCAGGTCGTGGACGATGTTCTTCACCGTCCGCTCGGAGTAGGACAGCCGTTTGGCGATGTCCCGCGTGCTGTCGCCCTCGGCCAGCCGTCGAAGGACGTTGACCTCCCGGCGCGCGAGCTGACCGGTGGAGGCTCCCCGCGGACCGCCCTTGGCGAGCCCGGCGAGCATTTGGCCCAGGAGGTGGCGCGGGATGGATCCGTTCCCCTCGTTCACCGCCCGGACGCATGTCGTCAGTCGCGAGGGCGTCAGCTCGCTCCTGACGAGGACGCCGGCGAGCCCGGAGGTGAGCGTGTCGTAGAGGTCCTCTTGACGCCCCTCGGGCACGAGCCCGACGAGGCGGACGCGGTACCGCTGCGCCAGGCGGGTCGCCCGAGGAAGACTGCCGCCGTTCACTTCGAAAAGGAGCACCGCCGTCTTGGAGAGGTCCGGCTCGGGCCGCAGCGCCGCGCTCTCGCCGGCGGTCGTGAATCCCTCCGCGTCCAGGCAGGCGATCATCCCCCGGCGGAAGATCGGGTCGGCGTCGTCCACCCAGATCGGGGCCTCCAGCGTCGCGTCCACATCACGCCGACAGAGGAGGCGAAAGAGCCGGTCGCGCCGTCTTGCGGGACCCGAGAGCAGTGCGCCCGACCCATGGGGGACGCCCCTTTGGGCGCCACGTCGCCCGAATGGGCCCTCAGATCACTCCCTGCCGGATCGCGTGCGCGACGACCTGCGCGCGGCTGCGCGCGTTCAGCAGCCGCCCAGCTCTTGGATGCGCTTCTTGATCGTGCGCTCGGAGTAGCTCAAGTCGTCAGCGATCTCGCGAGTGGTGTGTCCGTCGGCGAGAAGCTCGAGGATGCGGACGGCGCGCGGGTCGTGCGCGTCGGCGTCGGGATCGCCATAGGCATCGGCGTTCACGCGCAGGCCCGCCGCGGCCGCACGGACCGTGGCGCGCAGCTGCGCCTCGGTCATCGTGCCGCGGTGCAGCACGCCGGTCACCACGTTCCCCGCCGCCACTCGGCGCGGGCCTTCGCGCTCGGCGCTACACACGACGATCGGGCACTCGAAGCGGTGGCGGCGCGCCGCAGCCGCGGAGACGACGGCGATGTCGGCCGGCCCGGGCAGCGGCGCGTCGTCGGTGGCGACGGTGACGACGAGATCGCCCTCCTCGGCAAGGCACGAGACAAGCCCACGGCGGAAGATCTCCAGCTCCTCGATGACCGCCACCCGGATCGCGGGCGTCATTCCGCGACCGGCCCCGGGGTCGACCGCCGTCGTCGCCGACCCTGCGGCCTCCACGCCCGGGTCCACCACGACGGGAAACCGGCGGTGAGAACGCACGCCGGCCCGCGCGCTTCTCCGCAGCGGGGCTTGACGGACATCGTCCACTCGGCCGGGGAGAGGCCGCGGAGTGCTGCGATACCCCGGCGAGTTGTCAACCTGCTCCCTTCCTCGCAGCACCGGGCTTGCCCCGTGGCCGCGATAACGGCAACCTAACGCACGCCTCCCGCGGTGTAAAGGGCCTGCGCGCTCGGGTCGGTCGAAGTCCTGCCCGGATCCCTGGGCCGTGGACGGGTCGTCCCACGGCGTCGTCCGCGACGCTCGGTCGCTGCCCGGTCGCGCGATAGTCCCTCCCGCCGGCGAACCCGGCGGCTCGGGCTCGGCGCGCGCGTTCGTGCGTTTGCCGCACGAGCGCCGGTCCGGCTCTGCGCACGGCTCTCGAAAGCACGCCGGGCGAAGATCCCCGGTGCCCGAAGGTGCGCCTCGGGTTGCCCCAAGGACTGCCTCCCCGCATCTAGCGGAGCTGCGCCCGGCGACGGACGATGAGATCGCTGCCCGGGCCCGCGTCACGGCTTCGGTGGCGGCCGACAGCAGAACGGAGGTTCCTGTGACGATCAGCACACCCTTCGATGTCCCCGTGCCGCTCGAGACCGACCGCCCCGCTCGGTCCGCGGCGGCCTTGGGGCCACGGCCAGCGACCTTCTACGCGGGGGCCACGACCGTGGTCACGGCGCGCGCCAACCGGCTGAGGAGTCGCAGATCGGCCGTGGCGCTTGGCGCCGGTTGTGGCGAGAAACCCACCCGCCGCCGCCCGGCTCTGCCGGCCTGAAGGGAGCCAACCATGCCAGTGGAGACCACACCCGCATACGAGCCGGAGACGCCCTTCGAGGGCACGCCGGCCCTCGAGGCGCCGGTGCCCGACGCGCCGCCATCGTTCGATGGCTTCGCCAGTCAATCGGACGTCGAGAGCCCATTCCTGCCCGAGTACTGGACGGGCGAGGACGGGGAGGCGGCCTCGCCCGCCACGGCCGAGTTCGTCGGGCTGCTCGAGCAGCTCTGGGACGAGGAGTTCGACGAGCTGACGCTTCGGCTCGCGCAGGAAGCGGCGGCGGCCGTCGACGAGCGGCTGCCCGAGGGCGAGGAGCCCGGCGACCCGGCGGCGCGCGAGCGCTTCGTCGAGGGCTGGCTCGCGCCGCTGCAGGAGCACGCCGAGCGGCTACTGGAGAGCGTCGCCGACGCCGTCTCCGAGCACGACGTCGCCCAGCTCAGCGAGGGCGAGCTGGACTCGCTGCTGGCACCGCTCGAGGTCGGCCGCACGGACCTGTCGCCCACCTTTGAGGACTTCCTCGGCGGCCTGCTCAACAAGGCGAAGAAGCTCGCCAAGGGCGCCTGGAGCCTTGCCAAGAAGGGGATCGCCGCGGTCGGCAAGGTCATGCCGATCGGCATCCTGCTGGGCAAGCTCAAGGCGCTCGTGCAGCCACTGCTCAAGCGCGTGCTGAGCACGGCGCTCGGCAAGCTGCCGGCCGACCTCCAGCCCGCGGCGACGCAGCTCGCCAAGCGAGTCCTTGGGGCCGCCGGCCTCGAGCAGGAGACCGAGCATGAGGAGCCCGAGACCCCGGCCACGGCCGACGTCGGGGTGATCCAGCAGGAGCTCGACTTCGCCGCGGCGTCGCTGCTGTTCGCCGCCGACGAGACGGAGGGCGAGATCGCCCTCGCCGAGCACGCACTCGAGACGCAGGCCACGGAGCGCGAGGACGCCCTGCGGCTCAACGCGGCGCGCCAACGCTTCGTCGCGGAGGTCACGCGGCTACCCGCGGGCGAGGATCCCGCCGCCGCCGTGCAGGACTTCCTGCCGGCGATACTGCCGGTGGCGAAGATGGCCCTAGGAGTCGCCGGGCGCGAGCGCGTCGTCGGCTTCCTCGCCGGCTACCTGGCGAAGCTCATCGGACGGTACGTCGGGCCTGAGAAGAGCGCGCCGCTGTCGCGCGCGATCGTCGACGCCGGGCTGCGCTCGATCAGCCTCGAGGCGCCGCCGGAGAACGAGGGCGAGGCGGCCGGCGCGGCGCTCGCGGCGACGATCGAGGACACGGTCCACCGCCTCGGCGAGCTCGGCGAGCACGTCTTCGAGGACGAGGACCTGCTCGCGCACGAGACCTACCGCGCCTTCGAGGCGGCGGCGGTGGCGAACATGCCACCGGCCACGCTGCAGCCCGAGCTGCGGCCGGGCGCGTTCCTGACCGGTACCTGGGTGCTGATGCCGGCGCACCGTCGGGCGAAGGCCTTCAAGAAGTACAGCCGCGTGCTCGAGATGAAGATAACGCCGCAGGTCGCGCGCCGGCTGGCGACGTTCGGCGGCACGTCGCTGGAGACGTTCCTGCGCGAGCACGACGGCGCGTCGGGCACCGTGGAGGCGCGGGCGCACCTCTACGAGGCGATCCCGGGCACGACGCTCGACCGGATCGCCGCGCTGGAGCGCGAGGCATCTGCCGGGCCCGGCCGCGGTGACGGTTCGTCGATCCACCCGCTGACGGCGGAGGCCGCGGGGCTGCTCTTCGGCGAGCCCGGCATCGGGCGCGACGTCTCCCCCGCCTATCTCTCGGATCCCGATCAAATCGCGGTCGGCCGGCTGAGGTTGTGGCGCGCGATCTTGACCGCCGCCACCGCGCTCGGCG
>JBHEMU010000143.1:0-27656 GCA_046262415.1 Gaiellaceae bacterium
TACGACCCGATGATCGCGAAGCTGATCGCGCGCGGGAGCGACCGCGCCGAGGCGCTCGCACGGCTGCGGGAGGCGCTCGACGCGACGGAGGTCGGCGGCCTCGTGACGAACCTCCCCTTCCTGCGCTGGCTCGTGGCGCACCCGGACGTCGCCGCGGGGCGGACGACGACCGCCTTCCTCGTCGAGAACCCGCCGCTCTCGCGGCCGCCCGCGCGGACCGCTTCGTCCCCCTGGCGGACGCCGTGGCGCCTAAACCTGCCCGCCCCGGCGCCGCGCCCTCCGCCCGACCCCGAGACGGCGGCCGGCCGCGGCGTCCTCACGGAGTCCAGCACGGTGACTGCGCCGATGCCGGGGACCGTGATCTCCGTGCTCGTGACCGAGGGCGACACGGTCGAGCCGCGCCAGGCGTTGCTCGTGCTCGAGGCGATGAAGATGGAGACGCCGCTCGTCTCGCCCTACGCGGCCACGGTCCGGCGCGTCCACGTGAGCGAGGGGGAGCGGGTGGCGGGAGGGGCGGTGCTGATCGACCTCGAGGAGTAGTCGTGGGCGATCACGCGGTTCGGCTCGAAGATCCACAGCGGTGCTCGCCGCGCGGTTCGGCTTCGACTCCCTAGCATCGCCCGGCCGGGCTCAGAAGAGCTTCTGCAGCTTCATCGCGGCGCCGAGGTCGCCCTTCACCTTCAGCTTCCCCGACATGTACGCCGTGGTCGGGTTCTGCTCGCCGCGCACGATCTTCATGAAGTTCTCCTCGGACGTCGTGATCGTGCAGTCGCCGCCCTCGGCGCCCTCGTCGACGCTGACCTGGCCGTTCTCGACCTTCACCATCCAGCTCCCCGCGCCATCGATGTCGAAGGCGAACGAGTTGTTCATCCCGGCCGTCTTGCCGGGGTCGACGCGCCCCGGCAGGCCCTCGAAGAACTCCCTCACGCTCTCAGCCACGTCGTCCTCCTCGGTCGCTCGTCTCCGTAGCCTAGACGCGTGATCGGTAGTTCGCGCGCCCGCGGGGCGGTCCAGACCAAGGTGGGCAGTTCGATCGTGCGCCGGGCAGTACCAGCGGTACGGACGGCGCGCGAGCGGGCTGTCCACCGCGGTGTCTGGGTCGTCAGCCGCGCCGCGGGAATTGCGATCACGACTCAAGATGCGTAGCTCCCTACGGCGAGGCGAGCTCCGGCGCGAGGCCGCGGCGTCGCGTGTCGGCGGAAGCATGGCGCCGAGCACGATCGCGACCGCGGGGGCGACGGCGCAGACGTAGAGCGCCGTGCGCAGGTCGACGGAGTCCGCGAGCGCGCCGAGCGCGACCGCGGCGATGCCCCCGAGGCCGATCGAGAGACCGATCGAGAGGCCGGATGCGATCCCGATGTGCCGCGGCAGGTACTCCTGGCTCATCACCATCGTCACGCCGAAGGTGCCGATCACGCACACGCCGACCAGCGCGAGCGCCACCGCGCCCGGAATGCCGCCGACGACGACGAACGTCAGGATCAACGGGGGCGTCGCCAGCAGGCTGGCCATCAGCACCGGACGCCGGCCGAAGCGGTCGGCGGCGGGTCCCGCGGCGAGGGTCCCGATCCCGCCCGCGAGGAGCATGATCGAGAGCAACCGGTTCCCGTACGCCTCGGAGTGACCGAGCGAGACCTCCCACAGCGGCACGAACGTGACCAGCCCGAACCACGCGACGCTGCGGAAGGCGATCACGCCGAGCAGCAGCGCGGTCGCGGCGATGCGATGCTGGCCGCCGCCCGCCGGTCCGTCCGAGCGTTCGGGTACGAATGTCGTCAGAAATGGCAACAAGGAGAACAGCACGGCCGCGACCGCGAGGCAGGGCACCGCCAGCAGCAGGCCGCCTTTCAGTCCGAACAGGAGGACGAGGGGCGTGGCCGTGATCGCTCCGAGCGCGTAGCCGAGGTTGCCGCCGATGGAGAAGAGGGACATGCCGCTGGCGCGGCGGTTGCCGCTCGCGTATGCGGCGAACTTCGAGCCTTCGGGATGGTAGGCGGCGATGCCGAGTCCGGAGAGGACGACGCAGGCGACGACCAGGCCGTAGCTCGGCGCGGCGGAGGCGAGGGCGATGCCGGCGCCGGCGACCGCGACGCCGGCCGGCAACAGCCAGATCGCGCCGCGTCGGTCCGACCACATTCCGAAGACGGGCTGGATCACCGATGACGAGAGCGCCGAGGCGAGCATCAGCAGCGCCGCGAGCGTGTACGAGAGCCCGTAGCGGTCGACGAGGAACGGGAGGAGCGCGGGCAGCGCGCCGCCGGCGAAATCCGTGGCCAGGTGCCCGGCGGAGAGGGCCGCCATCGCCCGCCTGTCGATCGCCGATCGCACCTGCGGCAGGTTAGACGGCTGGGTCAGCCGGTCTGGCGACCACGAGGCCGCTGCGCGTCGGCACCGACAGCGTCCAGGCGGCGGGCGGTCGTGCGGCTGCGGTCGCGGTCGGGCCACCCGCGGGCCGGTCGGCTCGCCGTCTGGGACGGAGAGTTACGCCGCGGACGGTGGAGCTAGACGTGTGATCGGTACATTCGCGCGCCCGGGGGGGCGATCCAGACCAAGGGGGTCAGTCCGATCGGGCGCCGCTCGTACTGGAGGTACGGGCGGCGCGCGGGCGGGCTGATCCGCCGCCGCGTCTGGGTCGTCATCCGCGCCGCGGGAATTTTCGATCCCGCGTCTAGGCCGCGCGGGCGTGCTGCGCCGGCAAAAACCGCTCGATCAGCGCGTGCGAGAGCCGCCACTGGAGGCGTGCGATCCGGAGGCG
Organism: Gaiellaceae bacterium; assembly: GCA_046262415.1. GTDB lineage: Bacteria > Actinomycetota > Thermoleophilia > Gaiellales > Gaiellaceae > JACDAS01. The sequence continues at coordinate 2,756 of JBHEMU010000143.1, forward strand.
ATTTCGCTCGAGCGCGGTTGAGCTCGCGCCGGCCGAACGGAGCGCCTGGCGGCGGGCGACGAGCGCCGAGATCTCTCCCAGGAGCCGGTCGGCGCTGCCCTGATCTGCCTGCATGCTCATCTCACTCACGGTAATCGGCAGGTCGGATCGCGAGGTAAAGAGTGCTTGAACAATTTGTGCGCTTCGCAAAGTCCCGTCGGATAGCATCGAGCGCCGCTCATGGCCACCTCTGTCGACGTCCGGGCGCCGGCCGAGACCGACGCCGATCTGCTCGCCTTCTTCGTCGGCGATCCGCCTCTCCCTCTCTCCGGGACGGCGCGGCCGCTCGACGAGCGCCTCGGGGGGCGCCTCAGTCGGCTGGCCGAGGACGGCGAGCTCACCGGCGAGGTCGGCAATGCGGTGCTCCTCCACCTGGACGGCGAGCTCGACATACGTCGACTCGTCGCCGCCGGCACCGGAGGCGCCTCCCGCGTCGAACCGGACTCCCTGCGCACCGCCGCGGCCGCGGTGGCACGAATCGCGGCGCAGGCCCGGGTGGCGACGGTGGCGTGGCTGCTCGAGCCGGAGCTGCCGATCCCGCTCGACAAGCAGATCGTGGCGGTCGTCGAGGGCGTGCTCCTCGGCGCCTACGACCCGGCGCGCTGGAAGACGGCGGGCGACACGCGCCAGTTGGAACGGCTGACTCTGGTGGCCGACGGCGACCTCACGGACGCGGCCGCCCGCGCGGCGACCGTCTCGCACTGGGTCAACCGCGCGCGCGACCTGACGAACGAGCCCGCGAACGAGCTGACCCCGGAGCGCCTCGCCGCGCGGGCCGACGAGGTCGCCGCGGGCCACGAGGGCCTCCACGTGGAGGCGCTCGGCCCCGAGGAGATCGACGCGCACGGCATGGGCGCCCTGGCCGCGGTCGGGCGCGGCAGCGACAACCCGCCCCGGCTCGTGGTGATGCGCCACGAGCCGCCGGACGGGGCGCGCCCGGACGTCCACCTCGGCCTCGTCGGCAAGGCGATCACGTTCGACACGGGAGGTATCTCGCTCAAGCCTGCGCTCTACATGGAGGACATGAAGGGGGACATGGCCGGCGGTGCCGCCGTGATCGCGGCGCTGGGCGCGCTGGCCGAGCTGAAGGTGCCGCTGCGAGTGACCGGAGTCGTCGCCACCGCCGAGAACATGATCGGCGGCCGGTCGTTCCGGCCCGGAGACATCCTGCATGCGATGAACGGCAAGACGATCGAGGTCGTCGACACGGACTGTGAGGGTCGGCTCGTCCTCGCGGACGCGCTGTGGTACGCCAGGCGTCAGGGCGCCTCGCACCTCCTCGACCTGGCGACGCTGACCGGGGCGATGGTGCTCGCCCTCGGCGACCTCTACGCAGGCGTGTTCGCGAACGACGAGAGCTGGCGAGACGAGATCGTGGGAGCGGGGAACGCCTCGGGGGACCACGCGTGGCCCTGGCCCCTGCACCGGCGTTACCGCCGCTACATCGACTCCGCCTTCGCCGACGTGAAGAACCACTCCGTCCTGAAGGAGGGCCTGCCCCCGATCGCCGCCGAGTTCCTGCACGAGTTCGCCGGCGAGGGCCCGTGGGCGCACGTGGACATGGCCGGGCCCGGATTCCTGAGGCGCTCGCGCGGCGACTACCTGACGCAGCGGGGTGGAACCGGCTACGGCGTCCGTCTCATCGTCGAGGTCGCGACTAGGCTGGCGGCATGAATCTCGATCTCTCCCCCGAGCACGACCTGATCCGCGAGACGGTGCGGGATTTCGCCCGCGAACGCGTCGCGCCGGTCGCGGAGGAGCTCGACCGCGAGCACCGCTTCCCCTACGAGCTCGTCGCCGAGCTCGCGGAGCTTGGCGTGATGGGCATCCCGATCCCCGAGGAGTACGGCGGCGGGGGCAGCGACACGCTCTCCTACGCGATCGCGATCGAGGAGCTGACGCGCGTCGATTCCTCCGTGGCGATCACCGTCGCGGCGCACACGTCGCTCGGCACGATGCCGATCTTCCTCTTCGGGACGGAGCAGCAGAAGCGCGAGTGGCTGCCAGATCTCGCGTCGGGCAGAAGGCTGGCCGCGTTCGGCCTCACCGAGCCCGGCGCCGGATCCGACGCCGGCGCCACCCGGACGCGCGCCGAGCTGCGCGACGGCTCGTGGGTGATCGACGGCTCGAAGATGTTCATCACGAACGCCGGCACCGACATCAGCGCCTGCGTGACGATCACCGCGCTGACCGGGGAGCGCGAGGTCTCGAACCTGATCGTTCCCAACGGGACGCCGGGCTACGAGATCTCGGCGCCGATGGGGAAGCTCGGCTGGCGGGCTTCGGACACCCGGGAGCTGTCCTTCCGGGAGTGCGCCGTCCCCGAGGGGAACCTGCTGGGACCACGCGGCGAGGGCTTCCGCCAGTTCCTCGAGATCCTCGACGGCGGGAGGATCTCCGTCGCCGCGATGGGCATCGGCCTCGCGCAGGGTGCCTACGACCTCGCCTACGCCTACTCGAAGGAGCGCCACCAGTTCGGCAAGCCGATCTCGACCTTCCAGGCCGTGCAGTTCAAGCTGGCCGACATGGCGACCGAGCTCGAGGCGGGCCGCGCCCTCGTGTACAAGGCGGCGTGGCTGAAGGACCAGGGGCGTCCCTTTGCCCGCGAGGCCGCGATGGCGAAGCTGTACACGGGCGAGCTATCGAACCGGGCGGTGAACTGGTCGCTCCAGATCCACGGCGGCTACGGCTACATGGACGAGTTCGCGATCTCGCGGCTGTACCGCGACCAGAAGATCCTGGAGATCGGCGAGGGCACGAACGAGGTCCAGCGGATGGTGATCGCCAAGCACCTCGGCCTCTAGACGTGGCGGGGGTGTAGGGTCCGATTCCGTGCTCTTGCGGCAGTTCGTCGACGACGACCTGGGCTGCGCGTCGTACCTGATCGGAGACCGGGACACGGGCGAGGCGGTGCTCGTCGACCCCGCGTACGAGATCGAGCCCTACCTGGCGGCAGCTGAGGAGGAGGGCGTCCGGCTGACGCGCGTGCTCGAGACGCACACCCACGCCGATCACGTCTCCGGGCACGGCCGACTGGCGCTGGAGGAGGGGCTGCCCGTGGCGATTCACGCCGCGGCCCGGCCGGAGTTTCCGTTCGAGCCGCTCGCCGACGGCGACGAGGTGCCCGTCGGCTCGGTCTCGATCCGCGTGCTGCACACGCCCGGACACCGCCCCGAGCACTGCGCGTTCCTCGCCGGGGAGGCTCTGCTCTCCGGGGACTCCCTCTTCGTCGGCTCGGTCGCCCGCCCCGACCTGGCCGTGGATGCCCGCGAGGGCGCCGAGGGCCTCTTTCACAGCCTGCGGCGCCTCCTGGAGCTCCCGGACGCCGTGCAAGTCTTCCCCGGACACGTCGCCGGATCGCTCTGCGGCGCGGGCATGAGCGGCAGCCCGAGCTCGACGCTCGGACAGGAGCGGCGGTTCAACCGCTCGCTCGCGATCTCGGTCGTGGAGGAGTTCGTGGCGGAATCGGCCGCCGCCACAGCCGTCCCGCGCCCCCCGACGATGGACCGCGTCGTCGGCCTGAACCGCGGCCCGTTCCTCGGGGCACAGCCGCCGCTCCGGCGACTCCCGGGGTCCGGCGGAGCGACCGTCCTGGACGTTCGCCCCGCCCGCGCGTTCGCCGCCGGCCACGTGAGCGGCGCGATCAACGTGCCGCTGTCGGCGTCCAGCTTCGCGACGAAGGCGGGCTTCGTCCTCAGGACGGGCGAGCCGGTCGTGCTACACGCCGAGTCGGGCGACGAGGCCGAGCTGGCGGCGCGGCGGCTTCACTCGGTCGGGCTGCTCGAGGTGACCGGCTGGCTGGAGGATCCCGACGCGACGGAGCAGCTCGAACCGCTCAGCATCGAGGAGCTCGAGCGGCTGCTCGAGCGGGGATCGATCGACGTGATCGACGTACGCGAGTCCGACGAGCGGGCGGAGGGCTACATCGCCGGCAGCAGGCACATCCCCTACCGGCTCGTGCGCGCCTGCTGCGAGGGGCTCACCTGCGAGAAGCCCGTGGCCACCGTCTGCGAGTCCGGTGCGCGGGCGGCGGTCGCCGCGAGCATCCTGCTCGCCAACGGCGTCCAAGCGAGACCGGTGCTCGACGGCGGCGTCGGGGAGTGGCAGGCACGCGGCGGCAGGACGGTCGAGTTCCGCCGTTGCGGATCGACCTAGGAGTGTGGGTCTCTCTCTACCCGGATGCGCTCGTGCGGTCAGCTCAGACGGAGCACGGGCAAGCCCGTGCTCCTGAGGTCGGCGTCGCAAGCGACGCCGAGGAGCGTGGGTCTCTACCCGGATGCGCTCGTGCGGTCAGCTCAGACGGAGCGTGGGTCTCTACCCGGATGCGCTCGTGCGGTCAACTCAGACGGAGCACGGGCAAGCCCGTGCTCCTGAGGTCGGCGTCGCAAGCGACGCCTAGGCTCACCCCGGTTGCGCACACTCCTACTCGTGCACGGGGCCGCCAGCGGGCCGTGGGTCTTCGACGGCTGGGGGGCATCGTTTCCGGATGCGGAGATCGTGACGGTCGACCTGCAGGCCGGGCTGGACCTCGCCGAGGCCTCGATGTCGAACTACGAGGCAGCGGTGGCGGCAGCCGCCTGGCTGCTGGAGCGGCCCCTCGCCCTCTGCGGCTGGAGCCTGGGCGGGCTCGCGGCGATGATGGCCGCACGGCGCGTCGCGCCCGAGGCGCTCGTCCTGCTCGAGCCGAGCCCACCGGCCGAGGTGCAGGGAATCGACGAGAGTGTGGTGCCCGGTCCGGGGACGTTCGACGGGGAAGAGACCTACGGCCGCTTCCCGCCCGGCGTGCGCGCCCGCCCGGAGTCGGCCCTCGCGCGCGCCGAGCGAAAGCGCGGCATCTCGGTTCCCTCGCTCAGCGAGCCGACGCTCGTCGTGTACGGCGACGAGTTCGCCGAGGAGCGCGGACGCTCGGTGGCCCGCCGCTACGGCGCGGAGGAGTTGCCCCTCCCGGGCCTCGACCACTGGCGCCTCGTGCTCGACCCTGCCTGCCGCACCGCCGTCGCCGGTTGGCTCCGGCGCCTCGCCGAGTAACGCGACCCCACCCACCTGTCCCGGCGGGACAGGTCTCCGGGCCTGGCCCCGGGTCGTGTCTCTGGCGGCCATGGCCGCCCACCCGGCCGGGTGGGCCGGCCCGACGTACCGCGCCGCCGACGTCCCCCCGGGACAGGTCTCCGGGCCTGGCCCCAGGTCCTGTCTCGCCGGGCCTGGCCCCAGGTCCCGTCTCGAAGGGACGTGGCCGTTCGCCGAGCGGTCAGGTGATGCGCTCGACCGGGTAGCCCCAGCTTCGCATCGCGGCGAGGACGGCCTCGCAGTGCTCCTCGTCGCGCGTCGTCAGGGTCAGCTCCACCTCGGTCTCGCTGACGGGGATGTGCATGCCCTCGCGGTGGTGCTCGACGGCGAGGACGTTGACCCGTGACTGCGCCACGAGCGTCAGCAGCTTCAGGAGCTCGCCCGGGCGGTCCTGCATGCGCGAGCGGACGACGAGGTAGCGGCCCTCGAGCGTGAGCCCGTGCCGCATCACCGAGATCAGGAGCGTCGGATCGATGTTGCCGCCGGAGAGGATCGCCGCGGCCGGCCCGTCGCCGGGGATCTGCCCGGACAGGAGCGCCGCCAGCGCCACCGCGCCGGCACCCTCGACGAGGAGCTTCGCCCGCTCGAGCAGGAGCACGATCGCGGCGCTGATCTGCTCCTCGCTGACCGTGACCACGTCGTCTGCGATGTCGGCCAGGATCGGGCCGGTGCGGGCGCCGGGCCGCTTGACGGCGATCCCGTCCGCGATCGTGAAGCCGAGCTTCCGCCCGCCTGCGAAGGGCGCGCACGCCGCCGCCTGCACGCCGACCAGCTTGACCTGCGGCAGCACCTCCCGGAGCGCGAGTCCGATCCCCGACGCGAGCCCGCCCCCTCCGACCGGGACGACGACCGTCTCCAGCTCCGGCAGCTGCTCCGCCAGCTCGAGCCCGATCGTTCCCTGCCCCGCGATCACCGTGTCGTCGTCGAACGGGTGCAGGAACGTCGCCCCGGTCGACTCGACCCGCTCGACGGCGGCGGCGAGCGCCTCGTCGAACACCTCGCCGACCATCTCGATCGCCGCCCCGTACGCGCGTGTCGCCTCCACCTTGGCCATCGGCGCGTCGAGCGGCACGAAGACCGTCACCCGGATGCCGGCCTGCCGGGCGGCCCAGGCAACGGCCTGCCCGTGGTTGCCCGCGCTCGCCGCGACCACTCCGGCCGCGCGCTCGGCCTTGGTCAGCGTGGCGATCCTGTTGAAGGCCCCGCGCACCTTGAAGGAGCCCGTGCGCTGGAGGTTCTCCGCCTTCATGTGCACGGGGCGGCCGACCATCCGCGAGAAGGTCTCGGAGCCGTAGAGGGGCGTCACGCGCGCCGTCCCCTCGAGGCGGCGCCGGGCCTCCTCGATCTCACGAAATGTGGGAACCGTCCGCGTCGCCGTGGGGAACACCGGTGTCGGACCCCAGTCTGTCACCGGAGAGCCGAAAGACCTTCTCCATGATCTCCCGAACCGCGGTCAGCGGGTCGAGCTCCCGCCGCTGCACCTCGTCGAGCAGCCGCGCCAGCTCGGGATCGTCGGCGACGGCGTCCTGGAGGTGCCGCTTCGCCCGGGCAGAGGCGACGGCGAACACCTCGCCGGCGAGGTTCCGCCGCCGACGTTCCTCCAGCCCGCCGTCCGCCTCGAGGTGGGCCCGGTGCTCGGCGATCCGCTCCCACAGCTCGGCCACGTGCTCGCCGCGCGCCGCTTCGGTCAGCACGATCGGCGGACGCCAGTCGCGGTCCCGGTCGAGCGAGAGCACCGACCGCACCTCGTTCAGCATCGTCTTCGCCGCCGGGTGGTCCGACTTGTTGATCGCGATCACGTCCGGGATCTCCATGATCCCCGCCTTGAGCGCCTGGATCGAGTCGCCGGACCCGGGCATCAGGACGAGCACGACGGTATCGGCGATCGAGATCACCTCGACCTCGCTCTGACCCGTGCCGACGGTCTCGATCAGGACGAGGTCCTTCCCCGCCGCGTCGAGCACGAGCAGCGTCTGCAGGGTCGACTCGGCGAGTCCGCCGAGGTGGCCGCGCGTCCCCATCGAGCGGATGAAGACGTCCGGGTCGAGGAAGTGGTCCGACAGGCGGATCCGGTCGCCCAGGAGCGCGCCCTGCGAGAACGGGCTCGACGGATCGACCGAGATCACGCCGACCGTCTGCCCCAGGCCGCGGACGTGACGGACGATGGCCGCGATCAGCGTCGACTTGCCCACCCCCGGCGGTCCGGTGATGCCGATCGCGTAGGCCCGGCCCGTCTCCGGATAGAGCTCCCTGACGAGCTCGTACGCGACCGGGTCGGAACTCTCGACGAGCGTGATCGCCCGCGCGAGCGCCCGCCGGTCGCCGGCCCGAACGCCGGCCGCGAGCGCCTCCCGCGTCCAGTCGCCGCCGGGCCGGCTCATCCGACGGGCGGAGTCGCGATCGCGGCCTTCGGCGGGGGCATCGCCTCGGGCTCGGGGGTCTCGTCGGCGCGTCCGGAGAGGGCCGCTGCGTCGACGCCGCTCGCGAGGATGTACGCGACGACGGCGGCGATCCCCGCGACGACCGCCGCGCTGCCCCACACCCAGCGCGCGCCGAACGCGTCCGTGAGCTTGCCCGCGCCCACCATCCCGAGCCCGAGGAAGGCGAAGTTGGTGCTCATGATCACGCTGAAGGCCCGGCCCCGCAGGCGGTCCGGCACCCCGCGCTGCACGAACAGCGAGTTGGACACGATCGCGGCGCCGTTGCCCGAGCCCGAGACGACCGCGCAGGCGGTCGCGACCCACACGTTCGGGGAGATCGCGGCCGCGCCGATGCCGAACGCCATCAGCATGATCGACCCGCCGTAGACGCTCGCGATCCCGCGCCGCGCCAGCAGGGCGCTCGTCGAGAAGCTGCCGATCACGAGCCCCGCCCCGAAGCCGGCCGACAGGACGCCGAAGCCGAAGTCCCCGGACTCGAACACCTCCTTCGCGAGGAAGACCTCGGCGACGTTCACGCCCGCGTTGCTGATCGTGACGAGGCTCCAGGCGACCAGGACGGTCAGGAGCGCCCGCGAGCGGAGAACGATGCTGAAGCCCTCGCCGAGATCCCGGAGGTGGCTCCGGCCGAGCGCGCGGGCGCCCTGCACGACCCGCTGGGGCACCCGCATGATCAGGAGCGCGGAGGCGAGGAAGGTGATCGCGTTGAGCCAGTACGCGACGTGCGGTCCGGACACGGCGACGAGCGCGCCCCCGACGAACGGCCCGGCGGTGTTCGTGAGGCTCTCGGCCGACTGGAACAGCGCGTTCGCCTTGGGCAGGTCCTCGTCCGGCACGAGGTTCGGCATCTCCGCCCGGGCGGCCGGCTTGAAGAAGCCTGTCGCGAACCCGGCGACCGCGGCGAGCGCGACGATCGCGCCCGGCGAGTCCGTGAACGGAAGCGCGCAGAAGACGGCGAGCCGGACGACATCGGCCGCGATCATCAGCGCCCGCCTCGGGAAGCGGTCGACCAGCGGGCCAAGCGTCAGCCCGATCGCGACGGTGGGCAGGAAGTCCGCGATCAGGAGGGCGCTCACCCACGTCCCCGAGCCGGTGCGGTCGTAGATGTCGACGGTGAGGGCGATCGCCGCGATCCACGTTCCGACGCCGGACGCCAGCGTGGCGAGGAAGAGGTAGCGGAAGCCGGGCGCGCGGCGGAGGACGCCGTTCCCGCGTCTCATCCGGCCACGGCGGCGGGCCGGGCCGCCGCCGCCCCTGCCGTCGGGACGCGGCGCTCGACGCGGGCCCGGATCCGCTGTCGAGGTCGCAGCGACGCGGCCGCCCGGAGCTCGACCGGGCGGTCGGACACGAGAGACAGGCGCGTCCTCTGCGCCAGCGTCGCGATCAGGAGCGTCGCCTCCATCAGGGCGAAGCGCTCCCCGATGCATCGCCTCGCCCCGCCCCCGAAGGGGAAGTAGGCGAAGCGGGGCCGGCCGGCCGGCTCCTCACCCAGCCAGCGGTCCGGGTCGAACCGCTCGGGGGCGGCGAAGAAGCGCGGGTCGCGGTGGACGATGTACGGGCTGACCAGCACGATCGCGCCCCGCGGCACGGTCCGGTCGCCGAGAGGCACGTCGGCAAGCGAGCGCCGGCCGATGAACCACGAAGGCGGGTACAGACGCAGGGTCTCCGACACGATCGCGCGGACGTAGCCGAGCCGGTCGAGCTGGCCGGCCTCCGGCGGCCCGCCGCCGAGCTCGGCGTCCACCGTCTCGTGCAGCCGCCTCTCGACCTCCGGATGGCGCGCGATCTCGTACCAGGCCCAGGCCAGCGCGGGGACGGTGGTCGCCACCGCCGCGAGGAGGATCCCGAGCGCCTCGAACGAGAGCTGCTGCCCCGCCAACCGCTCGTTCCCGGCCGCCGCCGCGCGGGCGAGCAGCGAGGGCACGTCGCTCGCGGCCGCGACTCGGCCCGCCTCGGCGAGCAGGAGCTCCATCCGCCGCTCCAGCGCGTCCGACGCCCGGACGAACCGGATCGGCTCGCTGAGGTGCAGCAGCCCGGCCAGGTCGAGGGCGCGCGAGGTGGCGAGGCGGAACGGGGCGAGCAGCGCCTCGATCTCGCCGGCCAGCGAAGCGTCGCCCGTCCTGCCGCCGAAGAAGGCGGTCGAGACGCTGCGGACGACGATCTCCCCGAGCTCCTGCTCGAGGTCGATCGTCTCACCGTGCCGCCAGCGGTCCCCCGACGCTGCGGCGTCTGCGACCGCCGCGCCCGCGAAGGAGAGGACGCGCTCGGCGCGGAACGCGGGCTGCGCGAGCCGGCGCCCGAAGACGTGCAGGTCCGGATCGTCGCTCAGCATCAGTCCGCGCCCGGGGTCGATCCGCGCCGGGGCGGAGCGGCGGGCCCGGATCACCTTGTGCTTGACGAAGCTCTTGCCCTGCCGTACGAGCACGTCCTCGATCAGCCCGGGGTCGCCGACGAGGAAGACCTCCTGCCGGCCGAGGGTGAAGCGCGCGACGTCTCCCTGCTCGCGCGCGAGTCTCGTCAGCGTACCGAGTGGGTCGCGGCGCAGCGCCAGCAGGTCCCGGATCAACTTGCCGCCGGGAGGGGCAGGTCGACCGCTCCGAGGGCCGCCGCGAGAAACCGCTGCTCCTCGGCCGTCCCCACCGTCACGCGGATCGCCTCCGGCGCCCCGAAGCCGTGCAGCGGGCGCACGATCACGCCCTGCCGGAGCAGCGCTTCGAACAGCGGCCTCGAGTCGGTGCCGAGCTCGACCGAGACGAAGTTCGCCACCGCTCCCTCGACGGGGTCGAGCCCGTGGCCACGCAGGATCCGCTCCAGCGCGGCCCGGCCGGCCACGTTCTCCCGCAGCCGCCGGTCGACCTCACCCGGGGAATCGAGACTCGCGAGCGCGGCCACCTGGGCCGGCGACGAGACGTCGAACGCCCGCCGCACCTTGCCGACGGCAGCGACGACCGCGGCGTCCGCGAGCCCGTACCCGACGCGTAGCCCAGCCAGCCCGAAGATCTTCGAGAAGGTCCGCAGCACCGCCACGCGCCTGCCCGGCTTCAGGTACTCATCGACCGCGTCGGGGTAGCCGGGGTCGTCGACGTACTCGAAGTAGGCCTGATCGATCACCGTCAGCACGTGGTCCGGCACCGCCTCGAAGTAGGCGTCGAGCTCGCTCCGCGTGTTCATCGTGCCGGTGGGGTTGTTGGGGAGGCAGACGAAGACGATCTTCGTCCGCGGCCCGACCCGCTCGAGCATCGCCTCGAGGTCGTAGCGGCCGTCGCGCAGCGGCACGCGGCGGGGGACGGCCCCCTGCTTCACCGCGTCGATCACGTAGCTCGGAAAGGAGGGCCAGCCGCAGACGACCTCGTCGCCGGGGTCGAGCACCGCCTGGCAGAGGCAGTCGACGACGGCGTCGGCTCCGGCCCCGACCGCGACCTCCTCGAAGCGGACGCCGTGCCGGTCCGCCAGCGCGCCGCGCAGCCGGTAGGCCCCACCGTCCGGGTAGCGGTTCAGCTCGGGGGCGCGACGCGCCATGGCTTCGAGTGCCTGCGGGAAGGGCCCGTACGGACCCTCGTTGGAAGCCAGCTTGACGACCCGGTGCAGCCCGAGCTCGCGCTGCACCTCCTCCACCGGCTTGCCCGGCTCGTACGGCACGAGGTCGGCGATCGCCGGCCGGAAGAAGCTCTCCGCGACTGCGGCGAACGACCCGGACACCCCCGAACTGTAACCCCCGACTGGGAGAGGCCCCTATCCTTGCCGCCATGGCGGAGATCGGGCTCTTCCCGCTCGAGCTCGTCCTGCTTCCCACGGAGCGCGTGCCGCTGCACATCTTCGAGCCTCGCTACAAGGAGCTGGTCGGCGAGTGCCTGGCCGAGGAGACGGAGTTCGGGATCGTGCTGGCCGACGACGACGGTCAGCGCCAGGTCGGCACCCGGGCCGCCGTCGTCAAGGTGCTCCAGGTCTTCGACGACGGCCGCCTGAACATCGTCGTCGAGGGCCGCGAACGCTTCCGGGTGGTGGAGCTGACCGAGGGCCGCTCGTTCACGACGGGCGAGGTCGAGCCGGTCGAGGACGACGTCGACCCGCCCGCGAGCGAGGAGATCGAGCAGGCGGTCGAGCTGTTCGGCCGGCTCGTCGAGGTGGCCGAGGCGGAGGTCGACCGGCCCGATCCGGCGTCCGAGGCGCTCTCGTTCGAGCTCGCGGCGCGAGTCGACTTCGGCCCGGGCCTCAAGCAGGAGATCCTCGAGCTGCGCTCGGAGCGGGAGCGAATCGTGCGGATCGCCGAGCTGCTCGAGCACGCCGTGCGCGGCGTGACACTGGAGAAGGCGGTCCGGGAGCGCGCCTCCGGCAACGGCCGCGTCACGCCTCAGCCGACCGAGCCCGGACCCGGCGCGGATCCGGGCTAGCCGCCGCACCAACCGACATGCCACGCTGGATGTCCAGCTCGGGAAGCCGCAAGCGGCTCGTCCGCCCCGCCATCAGGCGCGCCCTCCGGGTGGCGGGCTACGACATCGTTCGACTCCCCGCCATGGGCACGCTGGAGCACCACCTCCGGCAGTTGCTGGTGCGCCTCGGGGTCAACTGCGTCGTGGACGTCGGTGCGCGCGTCGGGGACTACGGTGCTCTCTGTCGACGACTGGGCTACGAGGGACGAATCGTCTCGGTCGAGCCGGCCACCGACAATCATCGCGTGCTGTCGGAGCGCGCCCGCGGCGACGACGGGTGGATCGTCGTCCGGGCGGCGCTCGGCAGCTCGGACGAGCAGCGCGCCTTGAACATCGCCGCGTTCAGCGGCCTGAACTCGTTCCTGGAGCGCAACGACTACAACGAATCGCTCATCGGCGACGCGGGCCGGACCGTCGACCAGGAGGTGGTCGACGTCCGGCGGCTGGATTCCCTGTTGCCGGCGTGGGTGGCGGACGTCCCCGATCCGCGCGTCTTCCTGAAGATCGACACGCAGGGGTGGGACCTCGAGGTCGTACGCGGGGCGGGCGGCGTCCTCCCCCTGATGCCGGCGCTGCACGTGGAGCTGGCCGTTCGACCGATCTACGAGGGCGCCGTGACCTATCTGGACGCGCTTCACGAGCTCGAGGCGGCGGGTTTCGCGCTGTCCGGTCTGTTCCCGGGAGTCTCGGATCGTCATGCGCGTGTCGTCGAGCTCGAGTGCTTCATGACGAGGACGGACCTTGAGTTCGATCAGCGATCAGGCAGCTCGTAGGCCATCAGGATCGCGTCGACGTACTCGCGCCCGCGGCGGTAGTGGCTTCGCCGGTAGCCCTCCTGCACGAAGCCGAAGCGCTCGTACAGCGCGATCGCGGGCGCGTTGTGCGGGAACACGTGCAGCTCGAGCTTGCGCACCCCGAGCCTCCGGGCCCAGTCGACGGCCGCCTGGAGCAGTGCCGTGCCGACGCCGCGGCGCCTGTAGGGCCCTGCCACCAGCAGTCCCAGGTCGGCGACGTGCCGGCTCGCCGGATGCGCATCGCGCGCGATCGACAGGCGTCCGACGACGGTGCCGTCCTCCGCCTCCGCGACGAGCACGGCGGCGTTCTCGTAGCGCCTGAGCGAGCGCAGGTAGCGCCGCTCCTCGGCGACCCCGCGCCAGCCGCTGTCGGCGATCAACCAGCCCTCCGGCTCGTTGCCGACGGCCCGGCCCAGCTCGACCAGCGCCGGCGCGTCGCCCGGCTCGGCGGGACGCACGGGGAAGTCCCTGGTCACGTCACGGTGACGCCGTGGCCGCCGCGACGGGGATCGCCGGCCGCAGCCAGCGTGCCGTCGCGCCTGAGCTCGACCGCGGCCGCGCCGCCGAAGTAGAGGTTCCGGCGCCGCCAGCGGACGAGGTCGTAGCCCCAGCTCTCGAGGCGGTCGAGCTCGGCCGCGTCGGCGCCGCCTTCGCAGTGCACGTGCGGCTCGTCGAGATGCACCCGCGGGCGTTCGATCGCCTCGTCGACGGGCATCCCGTGCTGGACGACGTTGACGACGAGCTGCATGATCGCGCTGCGGAGGCGCACCGAGCCCGCGCTCCCGACGATCAGCCTCGGGCGGCCCTCGCCGAGCACGACGGAGGGGGCCATCATGCTCGTCAGCCGCCGCCCGGCCCTCGGCGGGCCGGCGGTCGGCGCCAGGTCGTACTCGCCGAGCATGTTGTTCAGGTGGATGCCCGTGCCGGGGACGATCGCCCCGGAGCCCGAACCCAGGGACGCCGTCAGCGACGCGGCGTTGCCGCGGGCGTCGACGACCGAGATGTGGGTCGTTCCCCCGGGCGCTGCGAGCTCACGGAGGGGCGCCGGAGCCCGGTCGGCGATCCGCCTGAGCCCATCGCCGACGATCTCGTCCGAGCAGAGACGGCGAGCGAGCCCGCCGCGGTAGAGCTCGGCGGCAAACCGACGTCCGCGGGCGCGCTGCTGCTCGCGCATCACCTCGACGAGCCGCGCGATCGCCTCGGCGCTTCCGGGGCTCCCGTTCGCGCCGAGCCCGTCGAGGAGACGCAGGCCGTAGGCGATCAGCACCCCACCGGAGGACGGGGGCGGGTTGGAGACGAACTCGTGCCCGAGAAACGCTGTCCGGATCGGCCGCCGCCAGACCACGCGGTAGGCGTCGAGGTCGTTCGCCCCCAGGACGCCGCCGCGGCCGAGGACGAAATCGACGATGCTGCGGGCGAGCTCGCCGTGGTAGAACTCGCCGCCGCCACGCTCGGCGAGGAGCTCCAGCGTCCCCGCCAGATCGGGCTGCCGCAGACGGTCGCCGGCCGCGAGGCGCTCGCCGCCGCGGCCGTAGATCCTGCGTCCCTCGTCCTCCCGGCGCAGGATCAGGTCGAGGATCGCGTGCAGGTACGCCTGCTGGCGGGTGAGCTCGACACCGTCGCGTGCCAGCTCGATCGCCGGCTGGAGCAGCCGCCGCCAGGGCAGCGACCCGTACGACCGGTGGGCGGCCTCGAGGCCGGCGATGGCTCCGGGCACCGCGCAGGAGGCCGCGCCCACGCGGAAGACCTGCGTGCTCTCCCCGCCCTCGAAGTCGACGTGGACGGTCTCCATCTCCGGCAGCGGCTCCGATTCCCGCCCGAGCCCCGGTACGGTGACGAAGAAGTCGAGCAACCGCGAGGAGTGGTCTCGCGCCCGGTGGACGAGCATGAAGCCGCCCGCGGCCGGGCCGGTCAGCGAGCTCTCGACCACCCACGACGCGAAGCCGGCGGCGATGCAGGCGTCGGCCGCGTTGCCGCCCTCCTCGAGGATCCGCGCCCCCACCTCGGCGGTGAGGGGATGGCCGCCTGCGACTGCCCCGCGCATCGGGCCAGGGTAACCGGCCGCGAGCCGGCTACAGGTCGCGCAGGAAGCTGGGCGGCTCGAGCACCTCGGTCGCCTCCCGGGGGCTCGAGCCGACCGGTCTGCGCAGCCGGGCGGTGCCGAGGCCAGTGGCGACGACCGTCACCCAGACCTGCCCCGCGAGCCGCTCGTCGATCGTCGCGCCGAAGATGATGTTCGTGTCGTCGGTGGCGCCCTGGCGGACGACCTCGGCTGCCTCGTTCACCTCGAAGAGCGAGAGGTCCTCGCCGCCGGCGATCGAGAGCAGGATCCCCTTCACGCCCGTGAGCTCCGTGTCGATCAGGGGCGAGCGCAGGGCCCGCTCGGCGGCCTCGCGCGCGCGGTTGTCGCCGGTGGCGAAGCCGATTCCCATCAGCGCCGAGCCGGCGCCCTCCATGATCGTGCGGACGTCGGCGAAGTCGAGGTTGATCAGGCCCGGCATCGTGATCAGGTCGCAGATGCCCTGGACGCCCTGGCGCAGGACGTCGTCGGCGATGCCGAAGGCGTCCAGCATCGACGTGGAGCGATCGAGCACCTCGAGCAGCTTGTCGTTGGGGATCACGATCGTCGTGTCGCAGGCCTCCTGGAGCGCGCGCACGCCCTCCTCGGCCTGGGAGCGCCGGCGGCTCCCCTCGAAGCGGAACGGCAGCGTCACGATCCCGACGGTCAGCGCGCCCAACTCGCGCGCGATCCGGGCGACCACCGGAGCGGCGCCCGAGCCGGTGCCGCCGCCCTCGCCGGCCGTGACGAAGACCATGTCCGAGCCGCGTAGCGCGCGCTTCACCTGGTCGTAGGCCTCCTCCGCCGCCCTCCGGCCGATCTCCGGCTCAGCGCCAGAGCCGAGGCCCTCGGTCAGCTCGCGGCCGATGTGGATCTTGACCGGCGCGTCCGAGCCCTGGAGCGCCTGGATGTCCGTGTTGACGGCGACGAACTCGACCTGCGAGATACCCGCGTCGATCATCCGGTCGACGGCGTTCAGGCCCGCACCGCCGACCCCGACGACCCGGATCATGGCCAAGTACGAGGCGCTGTCAGACCGCGGCACGCGGTGCAGGCGCGGCGCCGGCTCGGGCATCGTCCAGCGCTTCGCGGCGGGCTGCTCGGCCTCGAGGACGGGCGGGAGCGTCTCGACGGGCCGCGGCTCCTCGAGCGGCGCAGGGTCGGGCTCCGGCTCGGTCTCCGTCAGGAACTCGGGGACGTGCTCGACCGTACGCTCCTCGGGCTCCTCGACCGCGCGGAGCTCGACGGACGCTGCCGCCTCGGCCGCGTCTCCGCCCCCTCGCTGCGCCTGCTTCTGCGCAGCCTCCGTCGCGCGGAAGAGCTCCGCGAGCGGGCCCTCACGCATGCTGGCGCGCTTTCGCGCCACTTCGCACCTCCTTCGCGAGCCGGCGGTACGCGTCGGCGGCGTCGCCGTTGGGCTCGTACCGAAGCACCGAGGAGCCCTTCACGGGCGCCTCGGCGTAGCGGATCGTCTTCTTGATGCGCGTGTTGAAGACGAGGTCCCCGAAGTTCTCCTCGAGGATCTCGATCGCCTCGCGCGAATGCAGGGTGCGCCGGTCGAACATCGTCGGCAGGATCCCGATGATCTCGACGTGCGGGTTCAGGTTCTCGCGGATCATGCTGAGCGTGTTCTCGAGCTGGACGAGTCCGCGCAGCGAGAGGTACTCGCACTGCACGGGCACGATCACGCCCTCCGAGGCGACGAGGGCGTTGATCGTGAGCAGGCCCAGCGAGGGCGGCGTGTCGATCAGGACGAAGTCGTACTGGCCCTTGAGCGGGAAGAGCGCCTTCTCGAGCGCGCGCTCGCGGCCGATCATGCTCGAGAGCGCGAGCTCGGCCCCCGCGAGGTCGATCGAGGACACCGCCAGGTCCATCTCCTGCCGGTGGATGATCTCCTCGAGCGGCACCTTGTGGACGAGCACGTCGAACATCGAGCGCTCGATCTCGTCCGGGTTCAGGCCCTGACTCATCGTCAGGTTGCCCTGGGGATCGAGGTCGATGCAGAGGACGCGGAGCCCCTCCTCGACGAAAGCCGCCGCGAGGTTCAGGGTCGAGGTCGTCTTCGCCACACCACCCTTCTGGTTGGCGAACGCGATCACCCTGGCCAGCGCCGCTCCTTTCCCGTTCTGCGCCCGGATGCCCGGACGTTGCAAGAGACGTGCCGCGAGGCCCATTGACCCCGTCTTTCGAGTCAGGCTACCAGAGTCCTTTCGGCGGAAATGCTGCGCATTTCCGCCGACCTTGGGCACCCCCTTCGGGGGAGCGGGTGTCGGGGGACCCGCCACCCTTTTGCAAGGTCAGAACCGGAGGGGCTGGGGCTGGTTGGTCTACCGCACGGGCTGGCGCCGGGGCGTTGGCCTTCGGCCTCGCCCGAAGTGCTGTGCACTTCGGGCGACCTTGGGCACGCCCCCTTTTGGGGGAGAGCGGGTGGCGGGGAACCCGCCACCCTTTTGCAAGGTCAGAACCGAAGGGGCTGGGGCTGGTTGGTCTGCCGCACGGGCTGGCGCCGGGGCGTTGGCCTTCGGCCTCGCCCGAAGTGCTGTGCACTTCGGGCGACCTTGGGCACGCCCCCTTTGGGGGAGAGCGGGTGGCGGGGAACCCGCCACCCTTTTGCAAGGTCAGAACCGGAGGGGCTGGGGCTGGTTGGTCTGCCGCACGGGCTGGCGCCGGGGCGCGGGGTCTGGGGCTTCGAGGGCACTTTGGGTCTGCTCGATGGCGGCCCTCGCACGGACCGGCTCCACGGGTTCGGCGTCCAGCCACGCCTCGGCTTCCGCGAGGAGAGCGCGCACCTCGCCGAGCAGGATCGCGGGCGGCGTAGCCCGGCGGTCGAGGGCCTCGATGCGGGCCAGGCGGTCGAGCACGGCGCGTGCCTCTTCCATGCCGGCCACGCTAGCGGCCGAAAACGCACGCGTTCGTGCCGGAAGTGGGCCGCGTCTGCAAACCTGGGGTAGTGCCATCGCCCTGAACATCAGCGCCGAGTCAAGGCAGCCAGGCTCAGCCCCTCCGGTTCTGACTTTCCGAAAGGGTGGCGGGTCCCCCTTCACCCGCTCCCCCGAAGGGGGTGCTCAGGTCGCCCGAAATGCGCAGCATTTCGGGCGAGGCCGAAGGCCTAGCTCGCCAGCGCCCGCGCGACGTAGCCCGCCGGGCGCGTGCGGACGCCGAGCAGCGTCTCGTCGAGCGCCTCGATCAGCGCGGCGCGGTCGCCGTGCGCGAGTGTCTCGACGACGGCGCGGCGGATCGCCTCGGCGGCGGCCGGTGTGGCCGCGTCCCCCGCGGCCAGCTGGCGCAGCTCGGCCAGGTGGGCGGCCCGCTCGCGGCCGGTCTCCCCGAGCAGCACTGAGGTCCGTAGCGCTGCCGCCCACAGGCCGTCCGTGCTGCCGAGCAGGGCGCCGATCGCCTCGCGCAGCTGCTCCGAGCGGAACGGCTCGGACTGGAAGAGCGAGAGCTCCCAGCGGTCGAGTGCCTCCCCCAGCTCCGGGTCCTCGTCTGCGAGCGCAAGTTGCTCGAGGAGGTCGCGCGCGAGGGCGCCACGCACTGCGTCGAGTCTGATCGGCTCACCCCCGGGCTGGCCCGCTGCGATCGGCAGCACCGGCCGGACGCCGAGCGGGCGCCAGTCGAGCCGCTCGAAGATGACGGGTCCGGCGGCGATCGGGCCTGCGGTCGCGAGCCTGATCGCGGTCACCGCATCCGCCAGCTCCCCGGGGGCATCGGGCGGGTCGTGCGCGTCCGCCTCGAGCGCGCGCTCCAGCTCGAGGACGCACAGCCGGTCGGGCTCCCGGCCGAAGTCCTGTGGCAGGAGGTTGGTCGCCTGCGGCCAGTGAGCGGCGAGCTCGCCGGCGGCGGCGAGCCGGACCCGAAGCCCGGCACCGAGCTCCAGCGTGCGGCCGGCGGAGAGGCCGATCAGCGCCGCGACGGCCGCGTAGGCACGGCGTTCCCCGAAGAGCGACCGTTCGAGCTCGCGGTAGGCGCGGTCGAACGAGCGGTCGTCCCAGTCGAAGCCGCCGCAGGCCTCGGCGGCCGACTCCAGCAAGGGCAAGAGGATGCTCCGGGAGAATCCCTCGTCCTCCGAGAGGCCGGCCTCGGCGTGGGCACGCGCGAAGATCGCCGCCGCCGGCTCGCGCTTCAGCTCCTCGAGCGCGATCCGCGCGTCGGACAGTTGCGCGAGCTGCTGCGCGCGCGCTTCCACGTAGTCGCGGACGAGCGGGCGGTATTCGTAGAGCGACGGCCGCCCGCGCGCGGCGTGCTCCTCGAATGCGAAGGGAATCTCCGAGCCCCCCTCGACCTCCTCCGACAGCAGCCGGAAGCCGCCGAGGCAGAATCCTCTCAACGCCTTGTGCAGGTGCGGGGAGCGGTGGGCCACCCGACTCTCTACGGCCCGGCTGGCGCCGCTCCTTCCTGGCAGCGCGGGCACCAGTACGCGGTGCGGTTCGCATCGCCCTGGCCACGGGACCGGATCGGCGTGCCGCAGCGCGGGCAAGGACGCCCGGCACGGCGGTGGATCGAGCGCTGCTCGCGAGCGCCGTCGACCGAGCGGCGCATGAAGCGCGCCGCCTGCTCCAGGGCCTCGAGCAGCTGACCGTCCGAGGTCTCGCCGAGGGTCCGCCAGGGCGAGAGACCCGCGTGCCAGAGAGCCTCGGCCTTCCAGAGATTCCCGATCCCGGCAACCAGGCGCTGGTCGAGCAGCGCGTCCCCGAGCGCTCGCCCCTGGTCGTGACGGCGCAGGTTCGCCAGCATCCCCTGGAAGTCGGGCGGTTGGGCGAGGATGTCCGGCCCCAGCCGGGTGAGCGCACGGGTGTGCAGCTCGAGCACAGGCCCGCGCGAGAGCACCGCCTCGTGGGCCTCTCCCCTGAGGACGAGCCAGGGCAGGCCGCCGCGGCGGGCGCCGCGCGGGACGACCCGCCAACGCCCCGTCATGCGCAGGTGGCTGCGCAGCGCGTACCCGCCCTCGAACCGCAACACGAGGTTCTTCCCGACGGCCTCGACCGATTCGAGCAACCGCCCGTCCAGGCGCTCCGCCAGCCGCTCGACGGCCGCGCGGGGATGCGGCGTCTCCACCTCCACCCGCTCGCCGACGAGCACCTGCAGGCGGCGCGCGGCCCGGTGCAGCGAGTCGCCCTCGGGCACCCTGGCAGGATAGGCCTATGGGTCGCGTTCGGGCGGCCGCTGCCGGGGCGGCCGCGGCGACGGCGTGGGGGCTGCTGGAGCCGCTGGACCAGCGCCTGTTCCGCTGCGACTACTCCGACATCGCCCTGCTCGGCAAGGCCCTGACGCGCCGGCACTGGCGGCCGGTGGGGTTCGCGCTCCACGCGGTCAACGGCGCCGCGTTCGGTCTCGCCTTCCACGGGCTGCGCACCGTCGTGCCGGTGCCGCCGCGCCGGCTCGCGCTCGGACTCGCGCTGGCCGAGCACGTGGGCCTCTATCCCCTCGCCTACTTCGTCGATCGCTTCCACCCGGCGCGCGGCGAGCCGGGCATCCCGCCACTGCTCCGGAACCCCCGCGCGTTCGGCCAGGCGGCAGCACGGCACGCGCTGTTCGGGGTCCTGCTCGGCCGCCTGGCCGGGCGCTAGGGCGCCTACTCAGGCCCGGGTCGGTACGTGCCGAAGCTCCAGTGGTACCCCTCGGGGTCCCGTGCGGAGTACTCGCGCGAGCCATAGTCCGTGTCCTCCGGCTCGCGCGTGATCTCGACTCCGGCCGCCCTCGCGCGCTCGCAGTGGGCATCCGCGTCCTCGACCGCGACGTAGATGCCGTGCCGCGCTGCGAGCACGTCTTCCGGCTCCTCCACTGCCGCCTCGACACGAGCGGAGCCGAGCATGATCACGCCCGTTCCGAAGCTCATCTGCGCGTGCGCGATCGTCCCGTTCGGTCCCGGCACCTCCATCGTCCTGCGGAACCCGAATGCCCTCTCCAGCCAGTCGAGCGCGGCGGGCGCGTCGTCATAGCGCAGGAACGGGTAGATCG
This sequence comes from Gaiellaceae bacterium, assembly GCA_046262415.1. Classification (GTDB taxonomy): domain Bacteria; phylum Actinomycetota; class Thermoleophilia; order Gaiellales; family Gaiellaceae; genus JACDAS01. The sequence goes on from JBHEMU010000143.1 coordinate 23,541, forward strand.
TGGGTCGAGCGTCCCCGGACATCAGGGACGCAGCACCGCGCGTCGCGGCCCGGCGACGAAGCCGGCCTCGACGAGGAGCGGCATCGCCTCGGTCTCCGCCACCGGCTCGCCGTCGAAGCGCTCCACGGCGAGGCGCTTTACGCGCCTTCCGCGGACGTGGTCGACGAGCGCCGCCAGCGCCGGGCGGAGCCACGTCTCGTCCGGATCGCGCAACGGCACGAGCGTCCGGCCGCCGCGCTCCACGAAGAGCGCCGGCAGGCCGCCGAGCAGCACCACGTAGGCGCCGGCCACCCGCGCCGCTCGAGCGCCCGCGCGTTTGGGCCACGGGAGAGCGGCGCCGTACGGCTGCGCCGGGTCGGCCGCGGCGAGCACGAGCGGCTCGGGCTCGTCGCCGGCCTCACGCAGCTCGCGCAGGCGCTCGACGGCGCCGCCGAGCGCGAACTGGGCGCCGCCGAGCCCCTCGACGAAGTAGCCGCGCCGGCAGAGCCCGAGCGTCTCCAGCGCCCGCAGCTCGCCGTAGACGGCCCCGTACCCGCCCGGGATGCCCTCGCCACGCACGCCGTCGCGCGTGACGATCCCCTGCCGCTCGAGGAGGAGCTCCGCCAGCGCGCGCCGGTCGGGCCGGTCCGGGAAGAGCCGGGCGGCGAGCGACCAGCGGCCCTGCGTCGAGGTGATCGCCGTCGCCCGCTGGCGCGAGAACCGGCGAGGCCGTCGGGCAACGCGCGGGGCCGCGTAGCGCCGGCCGGCCCGGAGCGGCGTCCACGCGTCGTTCGTCACCTCGCCAGCCCAGACGAGATCCCAGACCGCCGGCAGCGCCGTCTCCGGCTCGAGCCCGGTCACGCCGAGCAGGTCGAACCAGAACTCGGCGCTCCGCGCGAGCGCCTCCCGCAGCCGGTCGTGCGGCTCGCCCTCGGGCGCGGCAGCTGCGCCGGGGCGGCCCAGCGCGGCCGCGTCCTCGCGGAAGTACACGGCCACCCGGTCGAGGCCCGCGCCGACCCACACGAGCTCACCGGTGGCGCAGAGCTGGTCGAGCTGGGCGGGCTGGTAGGCGGGGACGCGGCGCGGCAGTACCTCGCTCTCCCACAGCGAGGCGGGCAGCGCGAGTCCCTGGAGCGGCACGAGCGCTTCCCGGAGCGTCGCCCGCCGGCCCACGCCCTGCCAGGCGGGCAGGAAGCGGCCGTAGGCGGCCTGCTCGGCCGGCTCGACCTCCTTGCGGAGCGCGGCGAGTGAGGCGCGCCGGAGCCGGCGCAGGACATCCGGGTCGCACCATTCCCGCTCGGAGCCGCCGGGGCGGAGCTCTCCCCGGACGAGCTTGTCCTCACGCTCCAGCACGCGGAGCTCGGCCTCGGCCTCGGCCGGATCGAGCCCGAACCGCTCAGCGGCCTCCGCGGTCGTGAACGGGCCCCGGCCGCGGGCGAAGCGCGCGAGGAGCGAGCGCCGTGGCTCTTCACTCCCCTCGAGGAACGCCTCGGGCAGCCCACCGGGCGGCATCGCCCCGACGGCGTCCCGGTACCGCCCGGCGTCCTCGGACGCGATCAGGCGCTCGCCGCCGCCGATTCGCACCCGGATCGCGCGCCGCTCCCGCTCAAGCGCGGCGGCCAGCGCCTCATCGAACTCGCCGGGGGCCCGGTCGCCGCGCCGCAGCAGCAGGTCGTGGAGCTCGTCGGGGGTGCGCGCGCGCCCGGCGAGGGATCGCTCGACCTCCTCGAGCGCGCCCGGGTCGATCAGCTCCCGGAGCTCCTCCTGGCCCAGCAGCTCGCGCAGCAGGTCCCGGTCGAGCGAGAGGGCCTGCGCGCGCCGCTCGGCCGCGGGCGTGTCGTCCTCGTACATGTAGGTGGCGACGTAGTCGAAGAGGAGCGAGGAGGCGAAGGGGGAGGCGGACGGGGTCTCCACGTCGACCAGGTCGAGCTGCCGCGTGCGCAGGCCCGTGAGCAGGCGCTTCAGCGACGGCAGGTCGAACACGTCCTGGAGGCACTCGCGATAGGTCTCGAGGATGACCGGGAAGGAGCCGTACCGCCGCGCGACCCGGAGCAGGCTCTGGGCCTTCAGCCGCTGCTGCCACAGCGGCGTCCGCTGACCCGGCCGCCGGCGGGGGATCAGCAGCGCCCGCGCCGCGTTCTCGCGGAACCGCGCCCCGAAGAGCGCGCTCGACGCCAGCTCCTGGACGACGAGCTCCTCCACCTCGTCCGCCTCGAGCACGAACTCGCTCGCCGGCGGGGTCGCGTCGGCGTCCGGGAGGTGCAGAGCGATGCCGTCGTCGGACCAGATCGACTGCACCTCGAGGCCGATCGACTCGCGCAGGCGCGCCGCCAGCGCGAGCGCCCACGGCGCGTGCACGCGGCCGCCGAAGGGTGTGAGGATGCAGACGCGCCAGTCGCCGATCTCGTCCCGGAAGCGCTCGACCACCACCGTGCGGTCCGAGGGCACGACCCCCGTCGCGGCGGCCTGCTCGTTCAGGAAGGTGAGCAGGTTCCGGGCCGCGAGCTCGTCGAGCCGGTGCTCGTCGCGCAGGCGTGCCAGCCCCTTCGCCTCGGGCAGCGCCACGAGCTCGCGCGACGCGCGCCCGATCGCCTCGCCGAGCTCGTAGGGCCTCCCCACTCCCTCGCCCTTCCAGAACGGCACCGCGCCCGGGACGCCCGGCGCGGGCGAGACCAGCACGCGGTCGCGCGTGATCTCCTCGATCCGCCAGGTCGTGGCGCCGAGCAGGAACGTCTGGCCCACGCGCGCCTCGTACACCATCTCCTCGTCCAGCTCGCCGACCCGGCCACCGCCCTCGACGAGGTGGACGCCGTAGAGCCCGCGGTCCGGGATCGTGCCGGCGTTCGTGACGGCGAGGCGCGCGGCGCCCGCGCGGCCGCGGACGACGCCGGCCGTCCGGTTCCACACGATCCGCGGGCGCAGCTCGGCGAACTCGTCGGACGGGTAGCGGCCGGCGAGCATGTCGAGGACGTTCTCGAGCTGCGCCCGCGAGAGATCCGCGAAGGGGTACGCGCCTCGGACGAGCTCGTGCAGCTCGCCCACCTCGATCTCCTCCTGGCAGCAGACGGCGACGATCTGCTGCGCCAGGACGTCGAGCGGGTTCCGCGGCACGACCGTCTCCTCGATCTCGCCGGCCAGCATCCGCTGCGCCACGACCGCGCACTCGAGCAGGTCGGCGCGGAACTTCGGGAAGATGCGGCCCTTCGAGGTGGCGCCGAGCTCGTGGCCCGAGCGGCCGATCCGCTGCAGGCCCCGCGCGACCGACTTCGGCGACTCGACCTGGACGACCAGGTCGACCGCGCCCATGTCGATGCCGAGCTCGAGCGAGGAGGTGGCGACGAGGCAGGGGATGGCGCCGCGCTTCAGCTGCTCCTCGACCTCGATCCGCTGCTCGCGGGCGAGCGAGCCGTGGTGGGCGCGCGCGATCTCGCACTCGGCCAGCTCGTTCAGGCGAAGGGCGAGCCGCTCGGCCAGCCGGCGGTTGTTGACGAAGACGATCGTCGAGCGGTGCTCGCGGACGAGCCGGAGCAGCTCGGGATAGATCGAGGGCCAGATCGAGAACGTGGGCGCCGGCTCGCCGTCCGCCTCCGCCTGCGGAGCTCCGGGCTCCCGCATGTCCTCGACCGGGACGACGACCCGCAGGTCGAGCTCCTTCGCGCGCCCGGCGTCGACCAGCCGGATCGGGCGCCCGCCCGAGACGAAGCGGCCGATCTCCTCGAGGGGGCGCTGCGTGGCCGAGAGGGCGATGCGCTGTACGGGCCTCTCCACCAGCCGGTCCAGGCGCTCGACGCTCAGAGCCAGGTGCGAGCCGCGCTTCGTGCCGGCGACCGCGTGCACCTCGTCCAGGATCAGCGTCTCGACTCCCCTGAGCGTCTCCCGAGCCCGCGAGGTGAGGAGCAGGAAGAGCGACTCCGGCGTCGTGATCAGGATGTCCGGCGGCTCGCGCAGCATCGCCGCCCGCTCGCGCTGCGGCGTGTCGCCGGTGCGGACGGCGACGCGGAGCTCGCTCCGGAGGCCCGCGAGCGGGCCGCGGAGGTTGCGCTCGATGTCGTAGTTGAGGGCCTTCAGCGGCGAGACGTACAGGAGCCGGAGCCCTGCCCCGGGCGTCGCCGTCAGCCGGTCGATGCCGTACAGGAA
>JBHEMU010000144.1:0-16840 GCA_046262415.1 Gaiellaceae bacterium
GCCCAGGCGCCCGCCGTGAGGACGGCGGCCCGGACCCGCAGGGACCCCGCTGCAGTCTCGATCGTGACGCCGTCTCCGTCGGGCTCGAGTCTCGAGACGGGCGTCCCCTCGGCGACCCGGGCACCCCGCGCCTGCCCCACCCGCACGAAGGCACGCACGGCGCGCTCGGCGTGCACGGTGCCCCCGTCGCGCTGGAGCAGGAACTCGCGGTCCGGGGGTCGCAGGAGCGGGAACTCACGCCGTAGCTCGTCCGGAGACGGTCGCTCGAACGGAACGCCGGCCTCGGTCAACGCGGTGCGGAAGCCGGAGAGGTCGTCGCCGATGTCCAGCGAGCCGGTCTGCTCGAGCACCGTCTCGGCCGCGTCGGCCTCGAGCTCCCGCCAGAGCGCGAGCGCCTCCTGCGCCAGCCGCACGTAGCCGGCGTCGTCGTAGGAGAGCCGGAAGATGCGCGACGTCCCGTGGCTCGAGCCGCGCGCGTGCCCCAGGCGGAACTGCTCCAGGGCGACCACGTCGAGCCCGTCGGAGGCCAGCGCCCAGGTGGTGGCCGCGCCCATCACGCCCACGCCGACGACGGCGACGTCGGCTTCCGCTACCCGCACCCGCTAGGCGGCGCTTGCGACGCCGACCTCAGGAGCGCGGGCTTGCCCGCGCTCCGTCTGAGCCGACCGCACGAGCGCATCCGGGTAGAGATCCACGCTCCTACGGCTTGGGGAGAGGATCGCGCCGCTCGAGCCGCTCCTCGAACAGGCGGCGGAGCTGCTCGCCCGAGACGCGAGTCGGGTAGCGCGGACGCCTCGGCTCGGGGCGGACGACCTTGACCGTGTCGTCGCGGGCCGCGTAGCAGCGGGCGTACGCCTCCGCCTCGTTCAGCTCCCTCAGTCTCAGTCTGCGCAGGCGCCCATAGTGCGGGCAGGCGAGGCGCGGCGTCAAGTCGGCAGCAGCCACACGTCGTCGCGGATGATCGGCACCACCGCTCCGTCCGCGGTAACCCCGTCGACGTCGACCTCCGGCCCGCCGATCATGAAGTCCGTGTGCACGGTGGACTGGTTGACGCCGAGCCGCTGCTGCTCGTCCGGATCCTTGCCCACGGCACCTTCGACCGCCTCCGCGTACGCGTGGCCGTAGGCGACGTGGCAGGTCACGTTCTCGTCGAAGAGCGAGTCGAAGAAGGTGAGCCCGGTCCGGGCGACCGGAGAGGAGCCGTCGACGAGCGCGACCTCGCCGAGGAAGGCGGCCCCCTCGTCGTTCGCGAGCTGGGCGCGCACGACGTCTGCCCCGGTGGAGGCCGAGACGCCGACGGCGCGGCCGCCCTCGAATCGTACCTCGAGGTCGCGGACGATCACGCTCCGGCCGGGCAGGGCCAGCGGCCGCGTCGAGCGCACCACGCCCTCGGTCCGGCGCGGGTCGGGGGTCGTGAACACCTCCTCCGTCGGCATGTTCGCCACGTACTCGACCCCCCAGGCGGTGTAGGACGCAGCCGGCCAGATCGAGCCGGGATTGAGGCCGACGCTGAGGTCGGTGCCCGGCCCGCGGAATCTGATCGAGTCGAAACGGCGCTCGGTCAGAGCCCGTGCGCGCGCGCCCAGCTTGGCGACGTGCGCGCGCCAGGCGGCGACCGGGTCGGGCTCGTCGAGGCGCACGGCCGCAGCGACCGCCTCCCACAGGCGTTCGACGTCCGGCTCTCCGAACACCGTTCGCGCCCAGCCCTCGTTCGGGAAGGCGATCACGCACCAGCTGACGAGCCCGGCGTCCTGCACCGGCCACCAGTACTCCGTCAGGGCCGGCATGCGGGTGCGTGCGACCCGGTCCGGGTCGAGGTCGGCGAGGAGCTCGGGCTCGGCGTCCCCCGTGGTGCTGATCAGCGCGGCGCGGCGCTCGACGAGCTCCTCCGCGCGACGCAGCATCCAGCCGGGCGTCCGGGTCAGCGCCTCCTCGGATCCGTGGCGGATCAGCTCGCGGCGGACGTGCTGGTCGGTGTAGAGCACATCGACCCCGTCCGCGCCCGCCGCCCAGGCCTCCGCCGCGAGCGCGCGCACGAGCGGCGCGTGGTCGAGCGGGGCGCTGATCGCGAGCGGCTGGCCGGGCTGGAGGTTGACGCCGACTCGCACGGCCAGGCGGGCGTAGGCCCGCGGCCGCTCCCCGGGGCTCAGACGAGAACCCAGTCGTCCTCCCGGAGGATGGGGACGAGGTCCCCCGCGGCCGTGACGCCGTCGACGTCGACCTCGGGCCCGCCGACCATGAAGTCCGTGTGCACGGTCGAATGGTTGACGCCGAGCTGCTTCTGCTCCTCGATCCCGCGGCCGAGTGCGCCGTCGACGCAGAAGGTGATGCCGCGCCCGTACGCGAGGTGCGAGGTCGCGTTCTCGTCGAAGAGCGTGTCCAGGAACGTGATCCCGGTGCGGCCGACCGCCGACGAGCCGTCGACGAGCGCGAGCTCGCCGAGCGAGGCGGCCCCCTCGTCGATCGCGAGCTGGGCCCGGATCGCCTCGCCTCCCGAGGACGCATCGACCTCGACGACGCGACCGGCCTCGAAACGCAGCTCGAGGTCGCGGACGACCAGCCCCTGGCCCGGGAGGTTCAGCGGCTTCGTGGCGCGGACGGTGCCCTCCGCGCGGCGCCAGTCGGGCGTCGTGAAGACCTCCTCCGTCGGCAGGTTGGGAATGTGCTTCAGGCCGTAGGCGGTCTCGAACTCGGCCGCGCGCCAGAGTGAGGCCGCGTTGAGCCCGACGGTGAGGTCCGTGCCTGGGCCGCGGTAGCGGACGGCGTCGAAGCGGTGGCGGTTCAGCTGCTCGGCCCGGGCGACGAGGCGGACGATGTGCTCCCGCCAGGCCGCGACGGGATCGGCCTCGTCCAGGCGGACGGCGGTGGCGATCGCCCCCCAGAGGCGCTCGACGTCCGGCTCGCCGAAGACCGCCGTCGCCCAGCCCGCGGTCGGGTACGCGACGATCGACCAGTTGACGAGCCCGTCGTTGACCATGCGTCCGTAGAGCTCGTGGAGCTCGGTCATCCGGGTCCGGCCGACCCTCCCCGCGTCGAGGTCGGAGAAGAGCTCGGGCTCGGGGTTGCCGGTGATCTGGATGTCCGCGCCGCGCGCCTCGATCAGATCCTCGACGCGGCGAAGCGCCCAGCGCGGCGTGCGGGCGAGCGCCTCCTCGGAGCCGTGTGCGATCAGCTCGCGCTTGACGTGCTGGTCCGTGTAGCGGACGTGAACGTAGGGGGCTCCCGCGGCCCACGCTGCGCGGGTGATCGCGCGGGCGAGCGGCGCATGCTCGACGAGGGCGGTGATCTCGAGCTCCTGCCCGGGTTGCAGGTTGACGCCGACGTGGACGGCCAGCCGCGCGTATGCCTCGAGACGCTCGTCCGGGATCACCGGGCGGACGATACCGAGGGGTCTCGGGGCCGACGCCCCGCCACCGTCCGGGCCACGTGACCGCGCCCGGCGGGTAAGACTGCTGGGGGATGACGCTGGCCCAGCTCGCGCTCACCGCGGCCGTGCTCGGCGGCCTGGGCCTGGTCGCGAGCCGCTTCGGCCTCTCGGCGATCCCGGCCTACCTCCTGGCGGGGCTCCTGCTCGGCCCGAACGAGCCGAAGGAGCTGGCCTTCATCCGGCCCTCCGAGGTGACCGACTTCGTGGCGGTGATCGGCATCGTCTTCCTGCTCTTCTTCCTCGGGCTCGAGTTCACGCTCGGACGGCTCGCGCGGAGCAGGCGGCACTTCTTCGTCGGCGGGGCGCTCGACCTGGGCGCGAACGCGGGTCTCGGCCTGCTCGTCGGGGTGGCCGCCTTCGGCTTCAGCTTCACGGCGATCATCCTCGCCGCCGCGATCTACGTCTCGTCGAGCGCGATCACGGTGAAGGGCCTGATCGACTTCCGGCGGCTCGCTGACGACGAGACCGATCTGATCCTGGCGATCCTGGTGGCCGAGGACATCGTGATCGCGCTGGTGCTCGCCTTCGCCGCCGGCGGGGGCGGCGAGCTCGCGTCGACGCTCGAGATCGTCGGCAAGGCGATCGGCTTCATCGCGGTCACGCTCGCCGCCTCCAAGTGGCTCGCGCGCCCGATCGACCGCTTCCTCGACTGGCTGCCGCGCGAGTTCTTCCTGCTCGCCGTGTTCGCGTTCCTGATCGGCATGGCGGCGGCGGCGAGGGAGCTCGGCCTCTCCGAGGCGATCGGAGCGTTGATGGCCGGAGTCGTCCTCTCGGAGACCTCCGTTCGCGAGGCGATCGAGGAGCGCTTCTTCAGCTTCCGCGACATCTTCGCCGCGCTCTTCTTCTTCGTCTTCGGTCTCTCGATCGACGTCTCGGCGATCGACGAGGTGGGCTGGATCCTGGCCTTCGCGGTCGTCGTCACCCTCGTCGGCAAGATCGGCGGCGGCCTGCTCGCCGGCCGGGCGGGTGGGTTCACGCGGCGCCAGAGCTTCAACGTGGGCGTCGCCCTCGTCGCGCACGGCGAGTTCACCGTCATCCTCGCCCAGCTCGCCTCGACCAACCTCGCGCTGGCGGCCGCGGACCGCGAGCAGCTCGTCGCCTTCGCCGGCCTGTACGTCCTGATCACCGCCTCGATCGGCGTCGTGCTGATGAAGGAGTCGAAGCTCCTCGGCCGGCGCCTGTTTCCGTTCCGTCCACCCGCACCTATACCCGCCGAAGGGAGCTGATCGATCATGCCAGGCGATATCCAGGAGACCCGTCTTCCCGGCATCGGCACGAAGTTCACGTTCCGGCTCGACGCCGGCGACCGCGTCACCGTCATCCAGCACAACGACGGGACCCGCGAGCTGTACTACTTCCGCCGGGCCGACGATCCCGAGCCGCGGGCGGTGATCCGACTCGACGACGACGAGGCGCGGCACCTGGGCGCGGTCATCGGCGGGGCCTACGAGCGCCCGAAGATCGTCGAGGACCTCGAGCTGGCGCTCGGCGAGCTGACGATCGAGTGGATCTCGGTGCCCGACTCCAGTCCGTACATCGGCAAGACCCTCGCGGAGTGCGGCTTCCGCGCACAGGCGGGCATCACCGTGATCGCGATCCTCCGCGAGCCCGAGCCCGTCACGGGGGCCCGGCCGGAGGACGTCGTCCAGCGCGGAGACACGCTCGTGACCGTCGGGAAGGCTCGCGACTACGGGGCGTTCAGGAGGATGCTCGTCGCGGGCCTCCCGTGAGGCCGGGCACTACCGTGAAGGCAGACACGCCGGAGAGGAGGAGCTGAGATGGCGGCGCAAGGCAAGGTGGTGATCAACCTGGCGACGGGGCTCGAGGACGCGGAGCGCGTGACGGTTGCGTTCCTGGTCGGCGGCGCCGCGCTCGAGCAGGGCAAGCAGGTGGCGATGTTCCTGACGAAGGAAGCCGTGCGGCTGGCACTTCCGGGACACGCCGAGGCGGTGGCGTGCGAGGGCTGCCCGCCGCTCGCGCGGCTGTTCGCGCAGTACGCGGAGGGAGGCGGCGAGCTGCTCGTGTGCCCGATCTGCTTCAACGCGCGGAAGCTGGCGGAGGGCGACCTCGTCTCCAACGCGCGGCTGGCGGGGGCGACACCGCTGTGGGAGTGGATCGGCGAAGGAGCGACGGTCTTCAGCTACTGAGGTTCAGCCTCGCCGGGCGCTCGCTCGCCTCAGCACCGCCGCGACCAGGAGAGCGGCCGTCGCGAGCTGCGCCCAGGCGGGAATCCCGCCCTCACGGTGCCAGCCGGAGACGCGGTGGCTGGGGAAGAGCTTGCGGCCGCCGGGCCGCGGCAGCGGGAGCACGTGCTCGAGGTCCGGGGCCGAGGCCGCGATCGCGCCGACCACGGGGGGGCCCGTTCCATGCCTCGCGGCCAGGAGTCCGATCAGCACGAGCCCGGAGCATGCTTCGAACCGACGCGAGGCGATGTCGTGGTGGGGGATCAGGTCGCCCGCGAGGTGGAGCACGGGCCCAAGGGCAAGGGCCCCCAGGCGGGACCCGCTGAGAGCGCCCCCCGCCGCGCCGGTCGCCACGTGCAGCGAGACGATCACGCGTGACCGCTCGGCTACAGCCCGATGAAGCCCGCGCCGCCCGTGCCCGAGACGGCCTGCACCGAGAGCTCCTCGTCGAAGATCAGACGCTTGCCGTCCCGTCTGGGCTGGCGGCGCGCCTCAAGCGCGCGGAGCACGCGCTCGGGGGTGGCCGGAGACTCGGTCACCCAGACGCCGAGCGCATCGTGGATCGCGGAGCAGATCGCCGCCGGCTGCGCCGTGTTCGCGATTCCGCTCACGCCGCGCGCGCCGAACGGCCCGTCCGCGGCCGGGTTCTCGAGGACGACGTGCTCGAGCTCGGGCAAATCCTGGGCGGACGGCGCCAGGTAGGAGCCGAACTGGTCGCCGCGATGACCGTGCGAGGGGTAGTGGGGATAGGAGGCCTCGAGCAGCGCGGCGCCGAGGCCGAGCACGGCGCCGCCGTCCAGCTCCCCCTCCACGAGCAGCGGGTTGATCGCGCGGCCGACGTCGTACGCCTGGGTCAGCTTCAGCACGCGGACCTCGCCCGTCTCGTCGTCGACCTCGACGTCCGCGACGCAGGCGCCGTACGAGACGGCGGCAAAGGGCTCGCACTCGCCGGAGTCCGGATCGGCCGCCGAGTAGGGCTTCATCCAGGCGCCGGCCCCCGCGATCAGCTCCCCGTACGTCCAGGTGGCCGCCGCCGCCACCTCGGCGACGCCCAGGGTGCGGTCGGGAGCTCCGGCGACGCGTACCTCGCCTTCGGCGAGCTCGAGCTCGGACACGTCGACCTCGAGCTCGCGGGCGGCGATCTCGAGCAGCTTCGCGCGCGCGTCCCGGGCGGCCACGGCGACGGCGTTGCCGCCGGCGAGCGTCGAGCGCGACTCGAAGCTGCCCGTGCAGAGCGGGGAGGAGCCGGTGCTCGAGTTGTCGACGGTGACCCAGTCGTACGGAACGCCCAGGGTGTCGGCGGCGATCTGCGCGTGCACGGTCTTCGAGCCCTGGCCCGTGTCGACGGTGCCCGTGAAGACGTCGACGCGCCCGTCGGGCTTCACCTTCATCCAGGCCTGGCTGGGATCGCCGCCCTGGTTCATGCCGATCGGGTGGACGATCGCCGCGAGGCCGCGGCCCCGGTGCCTGGCCATCAGCGACTCCCCTGCCAGGCGCCGAGCTGGTCGACGAGGTGACGCGGCAGCGCCTTGCCCTTGCGCGGCGCGTTCGTCAGCTCCCGGTAGTCGGCCGCGAGCTCGATGCCCGCCGCCTGGGCCGCCGCCTGCATCGCCTGCACGGCCGAGGGGTCGGTGAGCACGGCGCGCGTCGGCGTGGTGTCGCCGATGCGATTCGCGTTCCGCAGGCGCAGCTCCCACGGATCCATGCCGACGACGGTGGCGATCCGGCTCATCTGGAGCTCGACGGCGAAGGAGACGGCGTCGAGGCCGAAACCCCGCCCGAGACTCGTCGGGACGTGGTTCGTCCAGACGACGTAGGCGTTGAAGGCCGCGTTCGGGATCGTGTACGCCCCGCCGAGGTGGAAGGCGTGCTTGGTCGCGCCGTAGGCGGAGAAGCGCGTGTAGGCGCCGGCATCGTGGAGCGTCAGCGCCCGGCGCCCGAGGATCCAGCCGTCCTTCGAGACCGCGTCGGCGAGCTCGACGTGCCAGGCGGCGCTCGTCGACGAGCAGAGGAACTCCTCCTCCCGGGTCCAGCGCCATTTCACCGGCCGCCGCGCCTTGAGCGCGAGCAGGGCGGCGATCGTGTCGGCCGCCGTGTCCACCTTGCCGCCGAAGCCGCCGCCGACCGTGCCGCCGACGAACTGGAGCCTGTTCAGCGGCACGCCCAGGTGGGTGGCGACCACGCCCATCGAGAAGTACATCGCCTGCGTGCAGGAGTGCACGACCAGCCGGCCGTTCGCCTCCGGGATCGCGAGCGCGACCTGCGTCTCGGCCGGGCAGTGCTCGAGTGAGGCGGGCCGGTAGACGCCCTGGACGACATGGTCGGCCTTGTCGAAGGCCCAGTCGATGTCGCCCTTGCGCACGCGGCGCTCGGCGTGCGGCTCGTAGACGAAGACGTTGCCGCCCGGGGTCACCTTCGGCACGTCCGGATCGAAGGCGGCGCGGACGTCCAGGAAGGGCTCGCGCTCGGCGTACGCCACCTCGATCGCCTCCACCGCCTCCTGCGCGATCTCCTCCGTCTCGGCCGCCACCGCCGCGACCGGCTGCCCCCGGTAGCGCACCTCGTGCTCGGCGAGCAGGGGCTCGTCGGCGGGGACGCCGAGGGCCGAGAGGTGGCCGACGACGTTGACGGGCACGTCCTGGTGGGTCACGACCGCGTGGACCCCGGGGACGCGCAGGGCCTTCGAGACGTCCAGCCGCTCGATCTGGGCGGAGTGCACGTCCGAGCGGAGTGCCTTCGCCCAGAGCATGTCGGGGATGCGCACGTCGTCGACGTAGACGGTCTGACCGGTCACGTGCTGGAGACCGTCGTAGCGGGGCAGCCGCACGCCGACCGAGCTCATGCGGGGCCCTCCGGCAGGGTGGGCTCGGCCTCGGGCTGCGCCGCGCGCGCGGCTGCCAGCACCGCGTCGACGATCTTCGCGTAGCCGGTGCACCGGCAGAAGTGGCCGGCGAGCGCCTCGAGCACGTCGTCGCGCCCGGCATCAGGCTTGCGTGCGAGCAGGCCCGTGGCGGCCATCATCATCCCCGGCGTGCAGAAGCCGCACTGCGCGGCGTGGCGCTCGTGGAACGCCGCCTGGAGCGGCGAGAGGCTCCGCGCGTCGCCGATGCCCTCGACCGTGGTCACCGTCGCTCCGTCGATCATGCCGAGCGGCGTCAGGCACGAGCGCCGCGGCTCGCCGTCGATCAGCACGGTGCAGGTCCCGCAGCCGCCCTGCTGGCAGCCGACCTTCGGGCCGAGGAGGCCGACCTCCTCGCGCAGGACCGAGAGGAGGGACGTCAGCGGCGGGCTCGCGAGCTCGTACTCGGCACCGTTGATGACGAGGATCATTCGATGGCCTCACGCAGGCGGGCCAGGACTCGCGCGACCAGCAGCGGGAGCATGCGCTCGCGGTACCACGCCGAGGCGAGCGCGTCGTCGGCGAGCTCGACGTCGCCGAGGGCGTCGCCCGGACGCGCGCCCAGCCCGCCCTGCTCGACCGACCGCAGCCGCAGCGCATGCGGGCCGGCTCCGGAGCAGGCGACGCGCAGGTCCGAGCCGTTCGCGGTGCAGGTGGCCGCGACGGCGAGAGCCGTGTAGGAGTGGGTGTGCGGCCGCTCGATCGCCGCCCAGGCGCCGCGGCGGTCCCGCGCCTCGAACTCGACCTCGACCACGAGCCGGGGCCCGTGGTCGGCGACGAGGAAGCGCTCGATCGGCTCGGTCCGCTCGCCGCCGGACCCGGCCGAGCGGACGTAGGCGTCGAGCGCGATCAGCGGCGCCTGCAGGTCGCCGCGCGGGAAGCCCCGTCCCGGGCCGGCGCAGATGTTGCCGCCGAGCGTCGCCTGCGCGCGCACCTCGTAGTCGCCGATGCGGCGCGCGGCGCTGCCGAGCGGCTCTGGGGCCCCGGCGAGCGCCGCGACAGGCACGGCGGCGCCGATGCGCGTGACCCCGCCCTCCTCGGTCATCTCGTCGAGCCCGGCGCGGCCGAGCATGATCGCCTTCTCCGGCTTGACGCGTCCGGCGGCGATCTCGGGCATCAGGATCGTCCCGCCGCCGAGCACCGTGACGCCGCTCCCGTCGCCGAAGGCGGCGATCGCCTCCTCCGGCGAGGCCGGGACGAGGACCTCCGTCTCTTCGAGCTCTTCGGGCGGGGCGGTGCTCACGGCGACTCCGATTTCTATGGGCGCCGCGTGCCGGTGTCAAACGCGCGCCGCCTTCGATAGCGTGCGGAGGCTGATCTTCACCGCGAGCGAGCAGGGGGCCGGGATGAGGTCGATCGTCAGAGGCACTGGAGCGCGCGTCCGGGCGGCTGCGGCCGTCGTCGCGCTGGCGATCGCAGGGACGGCGGTGATGGCCACGGCCGCGGGCGGCGCCGGATCCGGTGGTGCCGACTGGTCCTCCAAGGTCGACCCGGGCCTGCTCACCAGGGCCGCCACCGGCCAGACCGAGTTCTTCGTCCACCTGAGGCGGCAGGCCGACGTCGGCGGCGCGTACGCCCTCCGCACGAAGGAGCAGAAGGGCCGGTTCGTCTACGCGAGGTTGAGGGCGACGGCGAGGGAGACGCAGGGACCGCTCCTGGCGGAGCTGACCCGCCTCGGCGTGCGGCACCGCGCGTACTGGATCGTCAACGCCGTCTGGGCCGTCGGAGATCTCTCCGACGTCGCCGCGGCCGCCTCGCGACCCGAGGTCGCGCACGTCTATTCGGTCGCCCGCGGGGGCATCCGGACCGTTGCCGGACGCGCCGGGACCGCGAGCCCGAGGCGAGCCGCCGCCGTCGAGGACAACATCGTCAAGACGCGCGCGCCCATGGTCTGGGCGCTGGGCTACAAGGGAGCAGGCGTCACCGTCGCCAGCGCGGACACCGGTGTGCTCTGGACGCATCCGGCCCTGAAGGGCAAGTACCGCGGCTGGGACGGCGCGGTCGCCAACCACGACTACAACTGGCACGACGGAGCCGGGACGAACGCGGACTGTCCGAACGTGGACACCGCTCCCTGCGACGACAACAGTCACGGGACGCACACGGTCGGCACGATGGTCGGCGACGACGGCGTCGCGAACCAGATCGGGATGGCTCCGGACGCGAAGTGGATCGGCTGCCACAACATGAACGAGGGCGTCGGCACGCCCGCCACCTACCTCGACTGCATGCAGTGGCTGATGGCGCCGACGAAGATCGACGGCTCCGGTCCCGACCCGGCGAAGGCCCCGCACGTCGTCAACAACTCCTGGGGCTGCCCGCCGTCCGAGGGGTGCCCCGCGCCGATGCTGAAGACGCAGCTGGCGGCGAGCCGCGCGGCCGGCATCTTCTACTCCGTCTCCGCCGGCAACGAGGGACCGGCCTGCGACACCGTCGCGTCTCCGCTCGGCAACTACGACATCGCCTTCTCCGTCGGCGCCACCGAGGACCTGGCCGACGACGAGATCGTGGCCGCGTTCAGCAGCCGCGGGCCCTCCGTGGGCGACACCGCTCCCGACTTGAAGCCGAACGTGGTCGCGCCGGGCACCTCCGTCCGGTCGAGCATCCTCGCGAACGGCTATGGCAACAAGAGCGGCACGAGCATGGCCGCGCCGCACGTGGCGGGACTCGTGGCCCTGATCATCTCCGCGGCGCCGACGCTGGCCGGGAACGTCCCGGTCCTCGAGTCCATCCTCCAGCGGACGGCCGTCCCGCTGCCGATGCCGGCGCAACCCTGCGGCGGCGACCTGCCGAACGAGCGTCCGAACAACACGTGGGGCTTCGGCCGGATCGACGCGTTGGACGCGGTGCAGATGGCGCTCACCGGGCCGACCGCGGTCCGGGTCTCGTCGTTTGCGGCGCGGAGGATTCCGGCCGGCGTGTCGCTCGCCTGGCGCACCAGCTCGGAGGCCGGCGTGCTTGGCTTCGAGCTCCGGCGTAGCACGGCGAACGGGCGGTACGTGCAGGTCAACCGCAGGCTGATCCCCGCCAGGGGCTCGGCGGCGGGCGCGGCGTACCGGCACGTCGACGGCGCCGCCCCCGCGCGCGCGTCCTCCTACCGGGTCGACGCCGTCATGGCCGCGGGCGCCCGCCGCTCCCTCGGCACCGTCCGGGTCCCCGCGCGCTGAAGACCCGCGGGGCGATCTTCCGCGAGGCAGGGCGGCCCCTGGACCTGGTCGAGCTCGACCTCGACGCCCCGGGGCCGCGCGAGGTGGTCGTGCGGATGGCCGCCGTCGGGATCTGCGGGACCGACCTGCACCAGGTCAAGGGAGAGTGGCATCGCCCGACGCCGATGGTGCTCGGACACGAGGGAGCGGGCGTCGTCGAGGAGGTCGGAACAGAGGTCTCTGCGCTGCGCCCCGGCGACGAGGTCGTGCTGTCGTGGGCGCCCTCCTGCGGCGAGTGCCGCGACTGCGCGCGCGGCCGGCCCGCCGCCTGCGTCCCCCTGCACCGGGCGATCGGCAACGGCACCCTGGTGGACGGGACGACGGGGATGTCGCTCGGCGGGGAGACCGTGTACAGGGGCACCGCGACCGGCGCCTTCGTGGAGCGGCTCGTCGTCTCCGAGCGCGTCGCCATGCCGACCGGCGGCGACGTGCCGCTCGAGCACGCGGCGCTGCTCGGCTGCGCCGCGCTGACGGGCGTCGGCGCCGTTCTCTTCGCGGCGCGGGTCGAGGCCGGGGCCTCCGTCCTCGTCGTCGGGGCCGGCGGCGTGGGTCAGTTCGTCGTGCAGGGAGCGCGGATCGCCGGAGCGAGCCAGATCGTCTGCATCGACCCGCTGGAGGCGAGGCGGGAGCTCGTGCGGGAGCTCGGCGCGACGCACGTCGCGGCGCCCGAGGAGGCGAAGGGCTTGCTGCGCGAGGTCGTCCGGGAGGGGGTCGACCACGCGTTTGACGCGGTCGGCGATCCGGCCACGAGCTCCCTCGCGCTGCGGTTCACGCGGAGCGGCGGGTCGTGCGTGATTGTCGGCCTGCCCGCGACGGGCGCCCGGCTGGATCTGGATCCGGCCGAGTTCAACCGCCGGGAGAAGCGGCTCACCGGGACGATGTACGGCTCCGAGGACCCCGCCGTGGCGCTGCCGGTGCTGCTCGGCCACGTCCGCGGCGGGCGTCTCGACCTCGCCTCGATCGTGGGGCCGAGTTATCCGCTCGAACAGGTGAACGAGGCGATCGAGGCGAGCCTCGCCGGGTCGCCGGGGCGCGTCCTCGTCAGGCCCTGATGGCGGCCGAGCACGTCGAGCGCCGTCGAGTCTCCTGGATCGACACGGACGCCGGCGGCAGGATCCACTTCACGGCCGCGTTCCGGTGGGCCGAAGCGGCCGAGACCGAGCTGATGCGTGCCGCCGGTCTGCTCGACCGTGAGTGGGCCGACTACCCGCGTCGCCACGTCGAGGCGGACTACCGGCGCGTGCTGGTCTTCGACGACGAGATCGACGTGCGCATCCGCGCCGACCGGCTCGGCGCCACCTCGATCACCTACGCGTGGACGGTCGCGCGCGGAGGCGAGATCTGTATCGAGGGACGCCACACGGTCGTCCACGTCGACCGCGAGGGCCGGCCGGCCGCGCTCCCGGAGCGGGTGCGGGCGGCGTTTGCCGCCGGGCGATAACGGGGACCCGCTCGCCTGACTACTTACCGACGACTGGGGGGCAAACGATGAGGCTTTCACGTACCCGGGCACGCATGCTCGTGACCGGAGCCGCCGCCGCGCTGGGGCTCACCTTCGTGCTCGCCGCCTCCGCGGCGACGTACTCGAATCCGAGCCCGCTCGTGATCCCGGACGCGACCGGCTTCAACCCGGTGACGCCGGGGCAGGTGGCGTCGAACATCCAGGTCACCGAGGCGTCCACGGTCACCAGCGTCACGGTGACGATTCAGGACCTGATGCACGAGGTCCCGGACGACCTCGACATCGTGCTGGCGAACCCGAGCAACACCAGGGTCGTGCTCATGTCCGACGCCGGCGGCACGGACCCGATTCAGACGAACACCGACCTCAGGTTCCAGGCCGGCGGCGCGACGCTCCCGGACGAGTCCCTGATCGCCGAGGGGACGTACCAGCCGGCCAACTACGGGAAGTCCCAGGACCCGTTCTGCGGGGCCGAGACCGACCCGACCGGCACCTTCACCACCAACCTCGCCACGTTCAACGGCCAGCCGGCCCAGGGAACCTGGACGCTGACCGTCCAGGACGACTGCCAGGGCTTCACGGGCCGGATCGGCGGCGGCTGGTGTCTCGTGATCAACACGAGCTCGGGCCCCTGCGCCGGCCCGACCGCCGCCTTCCTGAAGGCGTTCGGCGCCGCCCGGACGAGCCGGGGCGTCAGGCTCAGCTGGCGCACGGCGCAGGAGACGGACGTCGTCGGCTTCGACGTCTACCGCTCGCGCGGAGGCCGGCTGGCGAAGGTGAACCGCACCCTGGTCCCCGCCAGGCACGCCGGCGCCGCGCGCGGAGCGACCTACGGGCTCCTGGACCGCAGCGCCGCCCGAGGCCGGTCGACGTACCGCCTCGAGGTCCTGAAGGCCGACGGCTCGCGCGTATTCGCCGGGGTCGCCACCACCTGACGCTCGCGCGGGCTCGCGCCGGTCTACGCGGCCGGCGCGAGCCCGCGCAGCTTGCGCTCGAGGTACGCCAGGTAGGGCTCGGGGTCGATCGGGCCGCCGACCACGCGCTCCAGCGTCTCCGTCGGCGTGAACTTGCGGCCGTGCCGGTGGACGTGCTCGCGCAGCCACTCGCGCAGCGGCCCGAACTCGCCTCGCTCGAGCTGCTCGTCGAGGTCGGGAAGCGCCTCGCCGACCTGCTCCCAGATTTGCACCGAGATCACGTTGCCGAGCGCGTAGGTCGGGAAGTAGCCCAGCGATCCGCGCGCCCAGTGCACGTCCTGGAGCACGCCGTGCGCGTCGTCGGTCACCTCGACGCCGAGGTAGTCGCGCATCCGCTCGTTCCAGGCCGAGGGCAACTGGGCGAGGTCGACGGTTCCGGCCAGCATCTCCTGCTCGAGCTCGAAGCGGAGGATGATGTGGAGGTTGTAGGTCGCCTCGTCCGCCTCGATTCTGATCAGCGACGGCCGGACGCGGTTGATCGCGCGGTGGAAGGTCTCGCGGTCGACGTCGGCGAACCGCTCCGGGAAGACCCGCTGGGGCTCCGGGTAGAAGTAGCGCCAGAAGGGCCTGCCCCGGCCGACGAGGTTCTCCCACATCCGGCTCTGGGACTCGTGCAGGGCCAGCGAGGTGCCGCGCGCGAGCGGCGTGCGCTCGAGCGCGGAGTCGACCTGGTGCTCGTAGAGGCCGTGGCCGTACTCGTGCATGGTCGCGAAGATCCCCGTCAGCTCGTCCTCCGGGTAGCGCGAGGTGAGCCGGACGTCGTGGGTGCCCATGCTCGCGGCGAAGGGATGCTCGGTCGGGTCGATGCGCCAGCTGCCCTCCGCGAGGCCGAACCGCTCCACGATCGAGTCGAGCTGCCGCTGCCGCTCGCGCGGGAAGTGCCCCTGCAGGCACGAGGCGTCGACCTCGTACGCCGACGCCTCGGCGATCAGCGGCACGAGACCCTCCTTCAGGCGGGCGAACACCTCGCGCACCTCCGCCGTCTTCATGCCGGGCTCGAAATCGTCCAGGAGGGCGTCGTACGGCTCGTCGGCCTCGAAGCACGCCGCATACGTGCGGCGCAGCTCGACGTTCCGCTCGAGGGCGGGGAGGAAGCGGCCGAAGTCGGAGGCGCGCCTGGCCTCGACCCAGACGGGGTAGGCCTCCGAGCCGGCCCGGGTCATCTCCTCGCGGAGGTCGGTCGGCACGCGGCGCTCCTTCGCCCACTCGCGGCGGGCGTAGCGGATCAGGCTCGCCTCGTCGGAGTCGTAGGGCCGGCCCCGCTCGAAGTCGGTCAGCGCTTCCAGCAGGCGGCCCACCTCGTCGTCGACGAAGCGCTCGTGCGCCAGCTTGCTCAGCGTGCCGAGCTGGGCCGCCCGGACCGGCGCGCCGCGCGGCGGCATCATCGTCTGCTGGTCCCAGGAGAGGAGGTACGCGGCCTTGCCGAGGTCCCAGATCTCGCTCAGGCGCTGCTTCAACTGCTCGTAGGTCTCCTCGGGTGTCATCCGGCCCAGTCTGCCGCAATTGCCGAGAGTGAGGTTTACACCGATGGGCCGAACCGTCGGCCTGACCGGTTCCGGTTCGAGTCCGGTGCCTTCCCACCGGTCGGATCGTCTATCCGTCCGCGTTCGACGCTCTCGGGTACTAACGACCGGTCTGAGAAGAGCGGCTCACACGGCGGTCGGAACATGCCTAACGACGTCCTCGAGCGTCGGCTACAAGACCCTCGGCTGCCCCAGCGTTCAGGAATGTTCTCCGAGATCGCGCTCTAAGATAGAGGGGGTGTCGCTGCCCGTGACGCTTCCTCTCATCGACCACGTGGCCCTGCGAGTACGTGACGTGAGACGTAGCCGCACCTTCTACGAGCAGGCCCTCGAGCCGTTCGGAGTGAAGGTAGTGGAGAGCTCGCAGGGGCCTGGGTTCGCCATCGAGGGCGGTGGAGATTTCTGGATCGGGGAAGGGGAACCCCCGGCAGCTCCCGTTCATGTGGCCTTCGCCGCAGCCGACCGAGCCACGGTTGACAAGTTCCACCGCGCCGCTGTCGAAGCCGGCGGCCGCGACAACGGCGCGCCGGGTCTTCGCCCGCATTACCACGCCGGTTATTACGCAGCGTTCGTCATTGACCCGGACGGGAACAACGTCGAAGCAGTCTTCCACGGGGACCGCCAGCTGCCAGCCGCGTGAGGCTCGCTTGCGCCAGTGTGCGGGAATGTCCCCTGGCGCTGTCGTGACGGCCAGGCTGAGCGCTCACCGACGGGCCACGAAGATGTACTCACGGCTGTCGTCGTCGAGCGGTTCCCCGGCGAATCCGCCGTAGAGAGCTTCGAGGTGCAGGCCCGCGACGTCGAGGAGCCCCAGCCATTCGTTCTTGGTTGCCCACCAGAGCGAACCGGTTCCACCATCGTCCAAGGTGATGTCGACTCGGTTATCGCTGACCCTGTAGTAGTTCGTGTGCGGCAGCGGGACGCCGGCGTGCGCGTCGGCATGCTGGCCGTCTATGGCGGATGCGACGTGATGGTCGAAGGCGAACGCGTTCCAGGCGAAGCGGCCGTTAGCCCGAAGCGATGCCGCGACCCGCTCGAAGCAGCGGCGACGATCGGCCCACGTGGGCAGATGCAGCAGAGACCGCCCAGGGCAGTAGATCAAGGCCGCCGGCTCCTCGATTTCAAGCTCCCGTATGTCTCCTTCACGCAGGTCGAGCTCGACTCCC
>JBHEMU010000145.1:0-15683 GCA_046262415.1 Gaiellaceae bacterium
GCGCAGGTCCTGCGCAAGAAGGCCGCGACCCGTGACCAACGCCCAGGGCGCTAGCCGTTCGCGCTCGCCCGCGACCTCACGACCGGCTTCAGGGACCCGGGGTGGTTCTGCGGCGCGCGTGCGGGTGCGCCTCGAAGTAGACCTCGCGCCGGCGGCGGTCGGTTACGTGCGTGTAAAGCTCGGTCGTGGCCAGGTCGGCGTGGCCCAGCATCTCCTGGACGCTGCGCAGGTCGGCGCCCCCCTCGAGCAGGTGCGTGGCGAACGAATGGCGCAGGAGGTGCGGGTGCACGCGTCCCGGCTCGAGGCCCGCCTTCGCCGCCAGGCGCCGCAGGATCAGGAAGGCGCCGGCGCGTGTGAGCGGGCCGCCCTTCGCATTCAGGAACAGCTCGGGCCGGTGCCTGCGGTCGAGGTACGGCCGGCCGCGGGCCAGGTAGCGCCGCAGCGCCTCCGCCGCGCGCCGGCCGAGCGGGACGATCCGCTCCTTGCCCCCCTTGCCGACGCAGCGCACGAGGCGGTCGTCGAGGTCGACCGACCCGCGCTCGAGGCCGACTGCCTCGCTGACGCGCAGGCCCGCCCCGTAGAGCAGCTCGACGAGCGCCTGGTCCCGCAGCGCCCTCGGCTCGGTCCCGGCCGCCGCGTCGATCAGCCGCTCCGCCTCGCCCGGCGACAGCGTCCGCGGCAGCCGGCGCACCCGCCGGGGCAGGTCGAGAGCCGCGGCGGGGTTGTCGGTCCTCGCGCCGAGCAAGACCTGGTGCCGGAAGAAGGATCGGATCGCCGCGATCCGCCGGGCGACCGTCGCCCCCGAGAGCCCCTCGGCCCGGGCCTCGGCGACGTAGCGCTCGAGCTCCTCAGTGCCCACCGAGCCGACGGGCCGCCCGAGCCACCCGGCCAGCCTGGTCAGGTCCCGCCGGTAGGCTTCGACTGTGCGCGGCGCCCGCCGCGTCGCCAGCAGCGCCAGAAAGCCCTCCAGCTCGGGGTCGGGGGTCACGAGCGGCGTGTTCGCCCCCCGCGCGCGTTCGCCTGCCGGCGGCGCAGGAGCCGGCCCACGCCGAGCAGCGCCAGCGCCTGGATCACCGTGCCGGCGCCGACCACCGTCGCCGTGTCGCTCCAGAAGCGGTCGGGATAGACGCGGCGCAGCGTGTCGGCATCCCTGAACCGCCAGGAGCCGCCCTCGAAGAGGAGGCCGTGGAACGACTCCTCGAACGTCTCGTAGCTCGCGGCGACCAGGACGACGACGGCGATCGCCAGCCCGAGCGTCAGGACGGCGCCCCAGGCGAGGGCGCGGGGCACGAGGCGGCGCGTGGCCGATCGCACCGCGAGCAGCGCGTAGAGCGCCACGACCAGGGCCAGCCCGATTAGATGGGCCGTGTACAGCCGGCCCATCCAGACGCGCACGTCCGCCATGTGGCGGAGCTCGCGCCGGCCGAAGGCGAGCTTGCCGCTCGGCAGCCGCGCCTCACGGAGCAGCTCGATTCCCTGCCCGCCCGGCCGGACCGAATGGAGGCCGACGAGCGCCAGCTCCGTCCGCTCCGCGCGCGTCATGCCGAGGCGGTCGGGCTCGAGCCGCCGAACCTCGAGCCGTACGTACCAGTCGTGGGCGAGCAGGCGCACGCAGTTGAGCGCCAGGATCCCGGGGACGAGCAGCGCGACGGCGACCGTCACGCCCGCGATCGCCGTCCGCGGCACGACTAGGAACGCGGGTGGGCGCGGTCGTACACCCGCCGCAGCCGCCGCGCGTCGACGTGGCTGTAGACCTGTGTCGTCGAGAGCGAGCTGTGCCCGAGCAGCTCCTGGATCGTGCGCAGGTCGGCTCCGCCTTCGAGCAGGTGGGTCGCGAATGCGTGCCGCAGCCGGTGCGGGTGGGCGTGCAGCCGCCGCAGCGTGCTCGTGTCGAGGCGGCGCCCGCGGGCGGAGACGAAGAGCGCGTTCTCGGCCCCGCGGGCCAGGGCCGGCCGCCCGTCCCTGAGGTAGCGCGCGACCCGGTATGCCGCCTCCTCGCCGAGCGGGACGACGCGCTCCTTGCCGCCCTTGCCGCGCACGCGGACGAGCTCCTGGTCGAAGTCGACGTCGGCGAGGTCGAGGTCGACCGCCTCGCGGCTCCGAAGACCCGCCGAGTAGACGAGCTCGAGCAGGGCGCGGTTGCGCAGCGCCAGCGCGCCGTCGCCCTCGACGGCTTCGAGCGACGCGTCGATCTCGGCCACCTTCGGGACCTCGGGCAGGCGTCGCGGCCGCCGGGGCGCGAACGAGCCGTCGGGTACGCGCTCCGGCCCGAGCGCGGAGCGCAGGAACGCGCGGACCGCCGCGAGCTTCCGGCCGACGGTGGCCGGGGCCAGTCGCGCGGGCCGGCGGCCGGGCCGGGACGAGCCGAGCTGCGCCGCGTACGCGGCGAGCGTCCGGACGTCGACTTGCTCGAGCGCCGTGCCCCGCGTCCTCAGCCAGGAGGCGAACTCCTCGACGTCGCTGCGATAGGCGCGGCGCGTCGCCTCCGAGAGTGCCGGGCCGGCCAGGAACCTGTCGATCTCGCGCCGCATCCCTCCGGATTTCGCCTCGGCCGGGGCTTCGCCTTTTCGGTTTCAGCGGGCGGCGAGGAACCCGCCGATCCCGTTCGCGATCGCCTGCGCGATGCGCTGACGGAAGCGGCCGCTCTCGAGCAGCGCCGCGTCCGTGGAGTTGCGCATGTTTCCGGTCTCGACGAAGACCTTCGGCACGTCGGAGAGGTTGAGCCCGCCGAGGTCGGAGCGGGCGTCGAGGCCGCTCGAGCCGGTGTACGTCGCGTAGGGGACGCCGGTGCCGACGCGGTAGGTCGAGCGCAGCTTCAGCGCGAGCACGTAGGACGCGGCCGCGATGTCGTCCGTGAGGCCGCGCACGGGCGCCGGGTAGATGACGTGGAAGCCGCGTCCCGACGAGGGGCCGCCGTCGGCGTGGATCGAGACCGCGACGTGCGCCCGCAGCCGGTTCGCGATCGCTGCCCGCTCGGTGATGCACGGACCCCAGGCCGGCCGCCGCGCGCCGCGCGTGAGCACGACCCGCGCGCCCGCGGCGCGCAGGATCCTGCGGGTGCGCACGGCGACGTCGTAGGTGAACGCCGCCTCCGTGTACCCCGAGCGCGTCGCGGTGCCCGTCGTGTCGCACGCCTTGCGCAGGGTGCCCGCGTCGACCAGGCGGTTGATCTCCTCCGGATGGCGGAAGTTGCCCGGGTTGTGCCCGGGGTCGAGCACGACGGTGCGGCCGCGTAGAGCCTCGCGCGGGCCCGGGGCAGCCGGAGCCCCGGCTTCGGCGGCGGTCGCCACGACGAGGGCGACGGCGAGGAGCGCGACGCGCATCGCCCCATTGCACCAGACCCGGTTGCGGCCCGCACCGGTTGCGGGCACGCTTCCTCGCGAGGTGCACCAGTGCCTATCTGGCTAATCGCGCTGATCGGACTCCTCGCGCTCGTCGGGACCGTCGTTCCCGGCATTCGCCTGTTCTGGCCGACGCGGCAGGATCCGGTGCGCAAGAGCGACCTCGGTCTGGCGCTGATGACGGGCGCGCTGATCGCGTTCTCGGTGCTGCTGCTGCAGCTCCTGTTCGACATCCGGCTCGCGCAGTCCGACGAGGAGCGCTCGAGCCGCGAGGACCAGGCGAACTTCCAGCTCTTCGTCACGCGGGAGCGCGACCTGGCCGGCGTCGACCTCTCGAACAAGAACATGCGCGCGTTCTTCCTCCAGGAGAAGAACCTCGCCGGTTCGAACATGAGCCTGTCCGACATGCGGGAGACGGTGCTCCGGCACACGAACCTCGTCGGCGCGAACCTGAGCCAGGCCGACCTGCGCGAGGCCGACCTGCGCTACGCCAACCTGGACGAGGCCAACCTCGAGGAGGCGGACCTGACCGAGGCGAAGCTCGGCTTCGCGAGCCTCGAGGGGACGCGGCTGCGCGGCGCCGACCTGACGCGCGCGGATCTCGGCGTCGCGACGCTTCGCGCCGACCTGCGCGACGCGACCCTCCAGGGCGCGAACCTCTACAACGCCGATCTCGCGCCGGCGAACCTGAAGGACGCGAACCTGCGCGGCGCGGACCTGAAGTACGCGACGCTGCGGGGCGCGAACCTGCGCGGCGCCGATCTGCGCGCGACCACGCTCGAGGGGGTCAACTTCTCGTACGCGACCTACGACTGGCGCACGCGCTGGCCGAAGAGCTACGCGCAGAAACCGTGTCCGAAGAAGCCGGGCCGCGTCTGCCGCTTCCCGGCCAGCGCGAGCTCGGGTGCGCGCGAGGCGTTTCCCGTGCGGCTCAAGCAGTTCCGGCGCCTGCTCGTCAACCACCTGCCGACCGGCTGGAAGATGGTTCCCGACCCGTTCGGAATCACGCTCGCCTCCTCCGCGGACGAGGCGCACCTCTACGGCGAGAGCGTCCCGCTCGAGGAAGGGATCACGGCCAGGGAGTACGCGGACCTCTATGACGAGGACTTCAAGAAGAACTTCCCGCGGTACCGGCAGTACGCCTACCACGCGGTCAAGATGCTCCGCGGACGGCCGGCCTGGGTGCGCCGCTACGGGGCCGAGGGCGAGAAGGGCTACGAGACGTCGATCGACCTCTACTACGTCGAGGAGGGCCGCGGCTACGTCTTCGTCGCGACGGCGAACTCGGAGCGCTGGCCGCTCTTCCAGCGGGACTTCCGCAAGCTCTTCCGGACGCTCGGCGTCAAGCCCGGGCTCTTCCCCAAGCTCGGCGATACGTAGGATGCCGCGGGATGGCGGCCGCGACTGAGGTTCGGAGCAGGGTCGACCTGGCCGAGCACGGCCTGCGCGGCTCGCGCGCCGTGCACTGGAACCCGACCACGTCGATGCTCTACACGCACGCGCTCGCGCGCGGGGACGGGACCCTGGCCGAGGGCGGGCCGCTCGTCGTCGACACCGGCGTCCACACGGGCAGGTCGCCGAAGGACAAGTTCGTCGTGCGGGAACCGGGCTCCGAAGACCGGATCTGGTGGGGGGACGTCAACGCCGAGATCTCGGAGGAGAGCTTCGAGCGCCTCCGCGAGAAGGTCACGGACTACCTCGCGGGCCAGAACCTGTACGTCGTCGACGCCTTCGCCGGCGCCGACCCGGCGCACCGCCTCGCCCTCCGCGTCGTCACCCACAGCCCCTGGCACGCGCTCTTCGCGAAGACGCTCTTCATCGATCCGACCGAGGAGGAGCTCCGGGTGCACGAGCCGCAGGCGCTCGTCCTGCACGCGCCCCCGGTCGAGGCCGACCCCGAGGCGGACGGCACGCGCAGCGGCACGTTCGTCGTCCTGCACCCGTCCCGCTGCGAGGTGCTGATCGGCGGGACGTTCTACGCAGGGGAGATCAAGAAGTCGATCTTCACGCTGATGAACGACCGGCTGCCGCTCGAGGACGTGATGCCGATGCACTGCTCCGCGAACGTCGACGAGAACGGCAGCGTCGCGGTGTTCTTCGGGCTCTCCGGCACGGGCAAGACGACGCTCTCCGCGGACCCGGAGCGCTCGCTGATCGGCGACGACGAGCACGGCTGGAGCGACGAGGGAATCTTCAACATCGAGGGGGGCTGCTACGCTAAGGTGATCCGCCTCTCGCCCGCGGCCGAGCCCGAGATCTACCGCACGACGCGGAGCTTCGGAACCGTGCTCGAGAACGTCGTGGCGGACGAGCGCGGGGTGCTCGACTTGGACGACGACTCGAAGACCGAGAACACGCGTGCCGCCTACAAGCTCGAGCAGATCTCCAACGCGCTGCCCACGAAGCGCGCCGGCCACCCGAGCGCGGTCGTGATGCTGACGGCGGACGCGTTCGGGATCCTGCCGCCGATCGCCCGGCTGACGCCCGAGCAGGCGATGTTCTACTTCCTGTCCGGGTTCACGGCGAAGCTGGCGGGCACGGAGATCGGCGTCAAGGAGCCGCAGCCGACGTTCTCCACGTGCTTCGGAGCCCCGTTCCTGCCACAGCCGCCGTCGGTCTACGCCCGCATGCTCGGCGAGCGGCTGGCGGAGCACCGGGCGGCCGTGTGGCTCGTCAACACCGGCTGGACCGGCGGGCCGTTCGGCGAGGGCCAGCGGATGCCGATCGAGGCGACCCGCGCGATGCTCCGAGCGGCTCTCGGCGGCACGCTCGCACGGGCGGCGTACCGCGAGGACCCGGTGTTCGGCTTCGAGGTGCCGACGAGCGTGCCCGGCGTCTCCGCCGAGCTGCTCGACCCGCGCTCGACCTGGGCCGACCCGGACGCCTACGACCGCAAGGCGGCCGAGCTCGCGGGCATGTTCCGGCGCAACTTCGAGCGCTTCCCGGACACCGCGGGCGCCGACGTCGCGGCGGCCGGGCCTCGGGGAGCCTGAGCCACTGGTGGCCGGGCTCGCGTGAACATCCGGCCCCGGAGAGGCTGGCGCAACGGCGTTGTGCTCGCCCTCCTGGCTGCGGCCGTCCTCGTCCCGGGCGGCGCCGGACGGGCCGCCGGCCAGGGTCCGCGGTCGACGGGCGACGAGTTCGGCATCTCGGTCGCGGTCAGCGGCGACACGGCCCTCGTCGGCGTGTGGGCGGACGACGTGGGCGGGAGGGCCGACCAGGGAGCGGCCTACGTCTTCATCCGCAGCGCCGGCGTGTGGACCGTGCAGCAGAAGCTGACCGCGGCGGACGGTGCCGCGGGGGATCTCTTCGGCCGGTCCGTGGCGATCAGCGGCGACACGGCGCTCGTCGGCGCATTCGGAGACGACGTCGGCGCGAACGCGAACCAGGGCTCAGCCTACGTCTTCACGAGAACCGGCGGGGTCTGGACCGAGGAACAGAAGCTGACGGCCGGCGACGGCGCTGCGAACGACTATCTCGGCGGCTTCTTCGGCGTCGCGATCAGCGGCGACACCGCTGTCGTCGGCGCCTCCCTCGACGACGTCGGCGCGACCGCGGATCAGGGCTCCGCCTACGTGTTCACCCGAAGCGCGGGCGTCTGGAGCGAGCAGCAGCAGCTGACGGCGAGCGACGGCGCCTCCGGCGATGCCTTCGGCTGGTCCGTGGCGATCAGCGGCGACACGGCGCTCGTCGGCGCCGACGGAGACGACGTCGGTGCGAACTCGGCCCAGGGCTCCGCCTACGTGTTCACGCGAACCGGCACCGTCTGGAGCGAGGAGCAGCAGCTGACGGCGAGCGACGGCGCCGCCAACGACTTCTTCGGCACGGTGGCGATCAGCGGCGACACCGCGGTCGTCGGGGCGTTCGGAGACACCGTCGGCGCGAACCAGTTCCAGGGCTCCGCCTACGTCTTCACCCGCAGCGGCGGCGTGTGGAGCGAGCAGCAGCAGCTGACGGCCGGCGACGGCAGCGCCGGCGACTTCTTCGGCGTCTCGGTCGCGATGGACGGCGAGACGGCGATCGTCGGCGCCTACGACGCCGGGGCGATCGCGGCCCAGGGCGCCGCCTACGTCTTCACCCCTAGCGGCGGCGTCTGGAGCGAGCAGCAGAGGCTGACGGCGAGCGACGCCGCCGCCTTCGACGAGTTCGGCGTCTCCGTCGGGATCAGCGGCGAGACGGCGATCGTCGGCGCCTGGAAGGACGACGTCGATCCGTACACGAACCAGGGCTCGGCCTACGTCTTCACCCGCAGCGGCGTCGCCTGGAGCGAGGAGCAGAAGCTGACGGCGAGCGATCCGCCGCCTCCGACGGTACCCGTCGTCCTGCACTTCCACGGCAGCTCGAGTCACGCGGACGATCCGGGTTGCACCGGCAACGGCGCGGCGGACATCCTCACCGCCGGCGACGACTGCGTGAACCTCAAGCCCACGGCGACGCTCGGCACGGGAACCGCGGCGCGCTTCGGCCCGGTCGACCCGGCCCTCGACGGCGCCCAGGCGAGGAACGTCTACGACCCGAACTGGATCTGGCTGCCGACGGCGCCGACCACCCTCGAGGGCGACATGAGGATCGAGTTCTGGGCCTCGTGCGGTGGGTGCGCCGCCGGCGTGCTGAACGCCAGGTGGGAGATCCAGCTCTTCACGGGGCGTGGAGCGGGCCTGACTCCCGTGGTCAACAAAACCGTCGACGTCACCCCCACGACTCCGAACGTCCCCGAGAAGCTGACCGCGACCGTGTACGTCCCGAACGTCACCTCGGATGTCTACGTTCTCAGGATCGACCCGGTCTTCCTCGGGTCGCAGGACAACACGTCCATCTACTACGACTCGTCGACGCCGTGTCCCGGGGCCGGCGTTCCCGACCAGTGCGACTCGACCGTGACGCTGCCCGTGCTCGCCACGACCTCGGCGCGCATGCGCAGCTTCGATGCGAGAGCGAGCCGCGGCCGGGTCGTCCTCAACTGGCGGACCGCGTCCGAGACCGATCTGCTCGGCTTCAACGTCTGGAGGCGGCGCGGGCGCGGTGGCGGCGAGCGGAAGGTGAACCCCACGCTCGTGGCCGCTCGCGGCGACGTGGCGGGGACGTCGTACCGGATCGAGGACCGGAGCGTCCGGCCCGGGGCGACCTACGGCTACCGCCTCGAGCTCGTGAGGGCGAACGGCAGCTCGTGGTACGGCTCGGCGCGCGTGACCGCGCGGTGACGCGCGCGGATCAGGTGCCTGTCAGGAGAGGATAAAGTCGCGGCACCCCGGCACCGACAAAGGATGCATGAAAACTCTCTGTGCTTCCGTTGCCCTGCTGGCCGCCCTCGTCGGCGCCGCCCCAGCCCTCGCCGATACGTCCAACCCCTTCGAGAACGCGGCGCCGGCCGTGCCCCAGTTCGGCTCCTTCACGACCGGGACCTACGCGCCGACGAACTACGGCGGCAGCGCGCAGCCCTGCATCTCCCGCGCGGCCCCGCCCGTCCCCTACGGCTCGACGCTCGCTTCCCTGGACGGCCTCGATCCGAACGGCGACTGGAGCCTCTACGTGGTCGACGACTGCGCCGGCTCCGCCGGCCTGATCGCCCAGGGCTGGAGCCTCAGCCTGGACAGCGCTCCGACCGCCGTCACCGTGGTCTCGTTCGCGGCGCGCCGGCAGGCGGGAAGCGTCGAGCTCAACTGGCGCACCGCCTCGGAGGCCGGTCTCCTCGGCTTCGAGGTCTGGCGCTCGAGCGGCAAGGGTGCCGTCAAGGTCAAGACCGTTCTCGTCTCGTTCCACCGCCCCTCGGGCGTCCGCGGCGCCAGCTACCGGGTGGTCGACGGCACTGCCCGCCCGGGCGTCCGGCACACGTACCGCCTCCGCGTGATCGAGCGGAACGGCGCCCGCCGCTGGGCCAGCATCGCCCGCGTCTCCCTGTAGTACTTCAGGCCGGGCACGGCGGCGGCTCCGGCGTCGTCAAGCCGCCGATCAGGGGGAACGGATCGCAGCCTGCGAGGTCGGGCCTCACGCCGCCCCCGCCTCTCGAGCCGGACCGGTTCGCCCTCGCGCCGTCCCAGACGAACCGTCCGCCTTCCTCCACCACGCGGACGAAGATCCCGTCGTAGAGTCGCTGGTCGTCGCCGACGCGCTCGTAGAAGCGCGCCAGCCGGCGGCTCAGAAAGACCGCGGGGTCGTCGACGCGGAGCGTGATCGCGGGAGCGAGGCCGTAGGGCTCGAGGATCTCGAAGGAAGCCAGGTCGGCGCCCGCCTCGGCCGCCGCGGAGCGGACGTCCGCGGCCAGCCTGGTCGCATCTCCCGGGCGGGCACTGGGTGGATCGGTCGGTAGCGGGGGCGCCGCGCGGGGACCGTCGTCCCAGCCGCCGATCGCCTCACCCCCGCCGGGATGGTCGACGTAGGCGACGCCGGGCAAGCCCCGCTCGTAGGCGAGCCGGTTGAAGGCCTCGCTCAGAAGCCAGGCCTCCCACGCGGTCCGCAACTCGCCGCTGTCGGAGGTGGTGCGGATGCGGAACGTCACCTCGCCGCGCCGGACGCGCCGCGAGGCCTCTGTCGGCGTCGAGACCTCGATCGCCCTGATCCGCGTGGGCCCGATGCCCGCGAGGACCTTGAGCAGGATCGCGCGGTGCCCGGCGGAGGCGCCGGTGATCTCCGTCTTCACCTGCGAGGCGGGGATCCGCGCGAGCGGCGGCGGCCCGGGCGGCGACCTCGACGCCGCGCCGCCGCACGCGGCCGCGATCAGCACCAGCCCCGCGAGGAAGAGGCGCACGCGCCGAAGGCTACGTCAATCGCTGCGCCGGCCTGGCGCCAGGCCCATTGTGTAGCGTCCG
Source organism: Gaiellaceae bacterium (assembly GCA_046262415.1). Classification (GTDB taxonomy): domain Bacteria; phylum Actinomycetota; class Thermoleophilia; order Gaiellales; family Gaiellaceae; genus JACDAS01. The sequence goes on from JBHEMU010000145.1 coordinate 10,148, forward strand.
AGCCGGTGGAGGCGAAGCACGACGTCCTGGTGATCGGCGCCGGCTGCGCGGGGATGCGGGCGGCGATCGAGGCGTTCGACGCCGGCGCCGACGTGGCGATGATCTCCAAGATCCACCCGGTCCGCAGCCACTCCGGAGCCGCCGAGGGAGGCATCAACGCGGCGCTCGGCAACGCCTCCGAGGACGACCCCTCCAAGCACGCGTTCGACACGGTCAAGGGCTCGGACTACCTGGGCGACCAGGACGCGATCGAGATCCTCTGCAACGAGGCGCCGGGCGACGTCTACGAGCTCGAGCACTGGGGCGCGGTCTTCTCGCGGACGGAGGACGGGCGGATCGCTCAGCGCCCGTTCGGCGCCGCCGGCGAGCCCCGTACCGCCTACGCGGCCGACATCACCGGACACGTGCTGATCCAGGTGCTCTACGAGCAGGTGATGAAGCGCGACCTGCGCGTCTACGAGGAGTACTTCGCCTGGAAGCTCGTCGTCGACGAGGACCGCTGCCAGGGCGTGATCGCCTGGGACCTCCTGAACGGGGGCCTGAAGACGATCGGTGCCAAGACCGTGATCCTCGCCACGGGCGGAGCGGGCCGGCTCTACGTCGGCACGACGAACGCCTACGCCTGCACGGGCGACGGGATGGCGATGGCGCTGCGCGCCGGCGTCGCGCTCGAGGACATGGAGATGATGCAGTTCCACCCGACGACGCTCTCGCCGACGGGCGTCCTGATCACGGAGGGCTGTCGCGGCGAGGGCGCGTACCTGCTCAACTCCGAGGGCGAGCGCTTCCTGACGCGGTATGCCCCGAACGCGATGGAGCTGGCCAGCCGGGACGTGATCTCCCGCGCCGAGCAGACGGAGATCGACGAGGGACGCGGCGTCGACGGCAGCGTCCTGCTCGACCTGCGGCACCTGGGCGCGGAGAGGATCATCGAGCGGCTGCACGGCACCCGCGAGCTCTCGATGACCTTCGCCCTCGTCGATCCGATTCACGAGCCGATTCCCGTCAGGCCGGGCGCCCACTACCACATGGGCGGGGTCGAGACCGACGTGGACGGGCTCACGTCGCTGACCGGCCTCTACGCCGCGGGCGAGTGCGCCTGCGTCTCCGTGCACGGCGCGAACCGCCTCGGCGGCAATGCGCTGATGGAGACGATCACGTTCGGCAGGCGCGCCGGCCGGCATGCCGCGGAGTGGGCGCTGTCGAACACGACCGTGCTCGTGCCGCCCTCGGTGGAGGCGGACGCCCGGCGCGAGGTGCGCGCCCTGCTCGACCGCACCGAGGGCGAGCGCCCCTGGGCGATCCGCGACGAGCTCGCCAGCACGATGCACGAGAACTTCGGCGTCTTCCGGCGCGAGGCGCAGATGCAGGAGCAGGGCCGTATCGTCGAGCGGCTGCGGGAGCGCTTCCAGCGCGTCTACGTCGAGGACAAGGGCTCGGTCTTCAACAGCGACCTGACGCAGGCGCTCGAGCTCGGCTTCATGCTCGAGCTCGCCGACTGCATGGTCGTTTCGGGCCTCGCGCGCAAGGAAAGCCGAGGTGCGCACGCCCGCCCGTACGACTATCCCGACCGTGACGACGAGAACTACATGCGCCACACGCTGACGACGCTGAACGGCGACGGCCGCGCCGGTCTCGACTGGAAGCCCGTGACCGCCACCAAATGGCAGCCGATGGAGAGGACGTACTAGTAGTGCCTCGCCCAGCAACGTCCGCCGGCCTCTGGCCCGCGATCACGCGGCGCCATGCGGCGTCCTCAGTCGCCCCCGTACCTACGGGTACGCGGGCTCCCTGCGTCCTAGCCTGTCTTGGTGCTCGCGACCCAGAAATCCGGCAACGTCACTGGACGAGGCACCGATGACCGAGGCCGCCATCCACACGGAGCCGGCGACGATGCCGGTGCGTTTGAAGATCTGGCGCTTCGACGCCGAGACCGGCGAGCGCGCCCTCAAGGACTACGAGGTCGACGCGCCCGAGTGGTCGTGCCTCCTCGACATCCTCGACATCATCAAGGACCGGGTCGACGGGACGCTCGCCTACCGCAAGAGCTGCCGGATGATGATCTGCGGGTCGTGCGGCATGCGCATGGACGGCGCCGCCGTCCTCGCCTGCAAGGAGCGGATGAAGCCGATCGTCGAGCGCGGCCACGTGCCGGTGATCTCCGCGATGGGGAACCTGCCGGTCCTCAAGGACCTCGTCGTCGACATGGAGCCCTTCTGGAGCAAGATGCGCGCGATGAAGCCGTGGCTCCAGCCGGGCTACGAGGAGCCCTCGGCCAGGGAGCGCCTGGCCTCCCAGCAGCAGATGAACGTGATCCACAAGGAGGCGCTCTGCATCAACTGCGGCTGCTGCGTCTCCGAGTGCAACTCGATGGAGTCCGACCCGGACTTCCTCGGCCCGGCGGCGCTCGCGAAGGGCATGCGCTTCGTCGGCGACGCGCGCGACGGCGCCGAGATCGAGCGGCTCGAGGCCTACAACTCCGAGCACGGCATCTGGGACTGCACGCGCTGCTACTTCTGCACCGAGCGCTGCCCGAAGGGCGTCGACCCGCGCGACGCGATCGCGAAGCTCGGCACCGAGTCGATCAAGCACGGGATCGACCGCGACATGGGCGCGAAGCACGCGAAGTGGTTCGTCACGTCGGCGAAGACGACGGGCTGGTTGCGCGAGACCGAGCTCGTGCCGAAGACGCAGGGGGTCGTCTCGGCGATCAAGGAGGTCAAGTTCGCGATGGGCCTGGCGCGCCGGGGCAAGGTGCCGCCGCCGTTTCCGCCGCACGTCGCCGAGGGCGTTGGCGAGGCGCGCGCCCTCTACAACCTCGTCTCGGAGCAGGGCCGCGACGGCGCCGCGGGCATCGTGCAGGGCGAGCGGGCGCTGGCGCGCATCGAGCACACGGACGCCGGTGGGGCCAAGCGCGACATCGCCGAGATCACCCCCGGCGTCGAGCCGCCGCCGGCGGGCCACTGATGGAGAGGGTCGCGTACTACAAGGGCTGCCTCGCCTCGCTCTCGGCGAAGGAGCTCGACTCCTCGACGCAGGCGCTCGCGCCAAAGGTCGGCCTGGAGCTGGTCGAGCTCGAGTCGGTCACCTGCTGCGGCGCCGGCGACATCCACGAGGCCGAGCCGGATTACTACCTGCACCTGAACGCCCGCATCCTCGCCTACGCCGAGGCGACCGGGGCGGAGACGCTGATGACCGTCTGCAACGTCTGCACGCTCAACCTCCGCCAGGCGAACTGGACTCTGAAGAACGACGACGCGCTCCGCGAGCGGGTCAATGCGAACCTCGTCACCGTCGGCGTGCCCGCGTACAGCGGCAGCGTCGAGGTCAAGCACCTCCTCTGGCTGATCGCCGAGGGCGAGGGCTACGAGAAGCTGAAGGCCGCCGCGCACAAGGGCCTGAAGGGGCTCAAGGTGGCGCCGTTCTACGGCTGCCAGATCCTGCGGCCGTCGAAGCTGCTCGGGTTCGAGGACCCGGACCGCCCGTGGTCGCTGGAGGCGATCATCACAGCGTGCGGCGGCGATCCGATCGACTACCCGGCGAAGATCAAGTGCTGCGGCTTTCCGATCATCCAGGCCCGCGAGGAGACCGCGCTCGGCGAGCTGATCCAGCCGATCGAGCAGGCGATGGAGGCCGGTGCGGACGCGATGGTGACGCCGTGCCCGCTGTGCCACCTGTCGCTCGACGCGTGGCAGTCGAAGCTGAAGAAGGCGACGGGGCGCGACTTCGCGATGCCGATCCTCCACCTGTCGCAGCTGATCGGCGTCGCCGCCGGACTGGAGGACTCCGAGCTCAAGTTCAGGCGGCACGTCGTGTCGGTGAAGCCGGTCCTCGAGAAGCTCGCGACCTGACGCTGAGGCGCCGGCAGGGCATCGCGCAAGGGACGCGCCCCGCCCGGCATCTACTGGGCTGGAGGGGCTCGTTTCGGCGCGGTGGCACGGGGGGTGCGCCGCGCCGAAACATTTGCTGAGAGGGGTTCGGCCGATGGCCGCCCTGGCGGCCGCCGGCCTCGCCTGGGGGCACTTCGAGGCGGGCTGGCTCCGCTTCGCGCGGCGCCGGGTCGACCTGCCGGGGGTGCCTCCGGAGCTCGACGGGCTGCGCATCGTCCACCTCTCGGATTTCCACCTCGGCTTTCCGTCCCGCGGCGAACGCGCGGTGGCGCGGGCCGTCCGCTGGGCGCGCGAGCTCGAGCCGGATCTCGTCCTCGTGTCGGGCGATCTGCTCTCCCACCCACGTGCGAAGCAGCGGCTCCACGACCTGGTCGACGGCCTGCCCAACTGCTTCGCCGTGCTGGGAAACCACGACTTCGCCCACAGCCGCGATCCGTTCTCGCGACCGGTCGACTCGATCGATCTCGGCCGCGCGACGCTGCTGGCCAACCAGTCGCGGACCCTCGAGCTCCGGGGGCGCCGCGTCCAGATCGCCGGCACCGATCCTCGCTCCTACCGGAAGCGCGCCAGCCGGCCGGAGGCGCTCGCCGACCCGTCCGCCGACCTGCGCATCCTGCTCTGCCACTTCCCGGGCGTGATCGACCGCCTGCCGCGCGGCGCCTTCCACCTGGTCCTCGCCGGTCACATGCACGCGGGGCAGATCTGCATGCCGTGGCCCGGCGGCCGGCTCCGGCTCGCCCATCTGAACTGGCGCTACGTCGAGGGGGTCTACCGCCGGCCGGCGGGCGTGCTGCACGTGTCGCCCGGGCTCGGCACCACGTTCGTCCCGTTCCGGTTCCTCGCCCGCCCGGAGGCGACCGAGCTCGTCCTACACTGCGGCTAGACATGGCCCCCCGCGTAGCCGGACTCACGGGCGCGACCCTGCCCTCGGCGCCGAACGTCTGCCACGGCTGCGTCTGGTGGCAGTCGCGGCCGGGCCGGACGGCGGACAAGGGGCGCTGGATCGCGCGCGCGGAGGAGGAGTGGGGCGCCTGGGGCACGGTCTACTACGACGGCGACGGCCGGCTGCTCGGGTCGATGCAGTACGGGCCCGCCGAGCTCTTCCCCCGCGCGGGCACGCTGCCGGCCGGCCCGCCGAGCGAGGGAGCGGTGCTCGTCACCTGCGCGTACCTCGTCGACCCGTCGACGCCGTGGGTGATGCAGTCGCTCTTCCTCGCCGCGATCGGCGAGGCGCGGAACCGCGGCGCCAAGGGGCTCGAGGCGTTCGCCTACCGGTATCCGGAGGGCGAGTCGGCCCGCGGGCGCTTCCTCGTGCACCGCACTGTCTTCCCGTCCGACTTCCTGGCCGACTTCGGCTTCAGGACGCTCCGCTCCGCCGGCCGCGTCGAGCTGGCGCGGCTCGAGCTCGGCGGCTTGCAGGCGGTGGCGGAAGGCAAGCGCGAGAAGGTGCTGCGCCTCGTGCAGGAGGCGTTCTCGCCGGCGCCCGTCCCGGCGCCTCGGCGCCCCTAGATGAGTGATTCCACGGCGGCGGCCATGTTCGAGGGGTTTGGTGCAGAGGGGCCGAAGTCGGCGGTGTTCAAGACACCGTCGACCAGGAGGCCACGATGGACGCCGACCTCGACCTTCTCTGCATCGCCGTTTATTGC
>JBHEMU010000146.1:0-130769 GCA_046262415.1 Gaiellaceae bacterium
CCGAGGCTGATCGCCGCGGCGGCGCGGGCGACCTTGCGCGGCAGGAAGTCCGGCGGCCGACGGGGCGACTCGTGGTTGTAGAGGATCCCCGAGCTCGCGTGCAGCCCGTAGCGCTGCCGATAGCTCCCGACGATGAAGTGCGCGTAGGCCTTCGCGACGCCGTACGGGGTCAGCGGCGAGAGGGGCGTCTCCTCGGTCTGGGGCGCCTCGCGCGCGTGCCCGAAGATCTCGCTCGAGGACGCCTGGTAGAAGCGGATCCGGTCGTCCACGAGCCTGATCGCCTCGAGCAGGGCGGTCGCGCCGACCGCGGCGAACTCGGCCGTGCGCACGGGCTGCTCCCAGGAGGCGGGGACGAAGGACGGGGCGGCGAGGTTGTAGACCTCGTCGGGGTGGTGGGTCTCGAGCGCCGCCACGAGCGAGTCCTGGTCGAGCACGTCGGCCCCGATCAGCTCGACCCGGTCGCGGACGGCGTCGAGGTTCGGGTACCGGCCGGCCGGCGCTCGCCGGACGACGCCGAAGACCTCGTAGCCCTGCTCGAGCAGGAGCTCGGCCAGGTACGAGCCGTCCTGGCCGCCGATGCCGGTGATCAGGGCGCGCCGCGCCGGCATCAGCGCCGCCTCAGCGTGAGCCGGACGACGTCGCCGTCCGGACCGACGCGCTCGCGGGCGGCGAGGCCGAAGAGCGGCCCGAGCGGAACGAGCCAGGGAAAGAGGCGGTTGTAGGCGGCGTTCAGGTTGGGCTGGAGCCGGGCGACGGAGCGCCGCTCCAGCTCGAGGCCGGGCGCCGTGGCGATGAGCGCATCCACGCGCTCCGAGTCATACCAGCGCTGGAAGAAGTACCTCCCGTCCGGGGCGGCGCCGTGGTCGGCGTAGAGCGGCCGGTCGCGGTACTCGTCCCACGCCTCCCGCGCATGAGGAAGCGTCAGGACGACTCGCCCGCCCGCCCGCACGACGCGCGCGAGCTCGCGGAGCGCCTCGGCGTCTCCGTCGTCAGGAATGTGCTCGAGCACGGAGATGCTGTAGGCGTGGTCGAAGGCCCCGTCGCCGTAGGGGAGCCGGCGGCCGTCGGCGACTTCGAGCCGGAGGTTCGGCTCTCCTCCGGCCAGCAGCCGCCAGCGCTCGACCTCCTCCTCCAGCTCGTCGACGGTGGTGACCCGGACTCCGCGCCGGGCGAGCGCCACGGCGAGGAGCTTCGGGCTCGCCAGGTCGAGCACGTGCTCGCCCGGCCGCGCGGCGAGCTCGCGCAGCGCGTACGGAAGCTCCAGGTAGCGGCTCGGGTCGAGCGGGACGACCACGCGGATCACCGCCTCGCGGAGGTAGCCGCGGCGGGCGAGGTGGCGCAGGCCGAGGCCGACGCTCGTCCGGTAGAGGCCCGTCCAGCCCCGCATCAGGCGAGCCGGTCCAGGACGTCGACGAGCGGAGGCAGCCGGGAGGCACGCGGTACGAGGCCGCGCTCGAGGAGCCGCCCTGCGGCTGCGACCCGGTCGGGCCGCAGCTCGCGATAGAAGCGAGCGACGTTCCCGCTCAATGCAGGGCCCGCAGGTAGGCCCAGGCCTCACGCAGGCCCCGCGGCCGCCAGGCCAGAAGCAGGACCGAGTAGAGCGTCACCCCGAGGAGCGCCCCCGGAACCCCCCCGACCACGATCGCGATCAGCCCGAACGACGCCCCGGCGAGCGCCGCCTCGGTCACCGCTAGCTCGCCGAGCCCGAGCGCCGCGATCCCGAGGGCGCGCGGGGCGATCGCGACGAGGAGCGCCCCGAAGACGGCCAGGGTCGACAGCGCCAGCGCGACGGCGAGACCCGGCAGCCCGAACGCCTCGCCGAGTCCCCACGCGAGCGGGACGTGCAGGGCGGCCGCTCCCACGGCCACCGGGACGAGCGGGCGCTGCCGCCCGGTGACGAACACGAGCGGGAAGGTGAGCGTGAAGGCGACCGAGGCGAACATCCAGGGCGCCAGGTAGGCGACGAGGTGCCCGAGCTCGCGCCCCACCTCCCCGGTGAAGGCGTCGCCGAGGATGACGCCGGCGACCCGGCCCCCGACGAGCGCGAATACCCCGGCGGCGGCCGCGATCACTGCGAGGCTGAGCCACGAGGAGTGGACGACGTGCGCGGCGGCGGTCTCCGCGTCGAGACCGCGGCGCGTCAGGGGCGCGGAGGAGATCAGCGCCACCGACGCCGCGCTCACGGCGACGAACACGGCGGCGATCAGGTAGGCGTAGGAGAAGCTCGTGACGCTGCCGACGCCCAGGTCGGCGGCGAAGCGCAGGCAGACGAGGTAGAGGCCCTGGAGCGCGATCGGAACGGCCGAGCCCTGGACGAGCAGCCACAGACGCGCTCCCACGCGCAGCTCGAACGCGCCGCCGGTCAGGTCGTCTCGGGCCAGGAGCGCGGCGAGCGGAAAGCCGAAGGCGATCACCGCGTTCAGGCCGGCCGCCCACGCGAGCGCGATCGTCCCGTGCGCGTCCGCGAGGAGGATGAAGAGCACGAGCCCCGCCACGCCCCCGACGGAGTAGCCGAGTGCCGACACGCCGTAGTCGTCGCGTGCTGCCAGCGCGCTGGAGGCGAGCGCCGCCAGGAGCTGCACGAGCGCCGCGGGCACGAGGTAGACGAGCGCCTCGGCGGCGACCCGGGCCGACTCCTCGGGCAGGCTGCCCGTGATCGCGTCGGCGATCGGGTGGCGCAGGAGCCCCGAGACGACGCCGAGGACCGAGGAGGCGAGGACGAACGCGATCAGGTAGGCGCGCGTCTCCGACCCCAGCCGGCCGGCGGCGGCCGCCCTGGTCAGCTCCGGTACGACCACGACCCGGAAGGACTGGGCCGCGAGCACGAGCACGAGGTAGACGCCGTAGGCCGCGAGGAAGCCGTCGGTCTCGGCCGTGCGGCCGAACTTGTGCGCGAGCAGGGCGCCGACCGCCGCGGCCGTCCCGCTCAGCGCCGCGAGCGACAGGCCCGTGAAGAGACCGCTTCGGAGCGCGCTCCGGCGGCGCGGCTGGCTAACCTTGGCAGCGCCGGCTCGCATCCTCGATGAAGTCAAACAGACCCGATCAGGCCTGGACTGACGAAGGCCTCGCAGCGCTGAAGCGCGAGTTCTGCGACCTCTACGGCGGCCGCACGGTCCTGGTGACCGGGGCCGACGGCTTCATGGGCTCGCACCTGACCGAGGCGCTCGTCCACGTCGGGGCGAACGTGGTCGCGTTCGTCCGGGCCACCTCGAGCGGCGCGCTGAACAACATCGGCCACCTGCGGGGCCAGCTCCGTGCCGTCTTCGCCGACCTGACGGACAAGACCTCGATCGACTACCTCGTGCGCGACCTCTGCGAGGCGCCGGACCGCCCGTACATCTTCCACCTCGGCGCCCAGGCGCACGTGGGCGAGTCGTGGCACCGCCCCTACGAGACCGTGATGGCGAACACGGTCGGGACGCTCAACCTGCTCCAGTCGGTCGTCGACCACGGCCTCGAGCTGGAGAAGTTCGACACCGCCGGCACCTCGGAGGAGTACGGCAACGTCCACGAGGACGTCCGGCACCAGCACGACTTCGACGACGCAGGCGGGCTGATCCTGCACGAGCGCTCACCGCTCAACCCGAAGTCGATCTACGCGACGGCCAAGGTGGCGGCCGACTTCCTGACGATGAACTTCCACGACGCCTACGGCGTGCCCGCGGTCGTGACCCGCATGTTCAACAACTACGGGCCGCGCCAGAACCCGCGCTACGTCACGGGCACGATCATCACCCAGGCGCTCGAGCGGGAGGAGATCGAGCTCGGCCAGCTCGACCCCATGCGCGATTTCTGCTTCTGCACCGACGGCGTCCGCGGCCATCTGACCGTGGCGGCGCACGGGATCCCCGGCGACCTCTACGTCTACGGGCAGGGCTCGAACATCTCGATGGCCGACTGGGCCGACCTGATCCTGAGGGTGGGAGAGGAGCGGGGACACTGGCCGCCCGGGCGCTCGGTCGTGAGCCTGAAGGAGCGCTACCGCCCCGGCGCCACGGACGTGATGGCGCTGCGCGTCGGCTACGAGAAGCTCAACCGCGAGACGGGCTGGGAGCCCCTCGTCTCCTGGGAGGAGGGCGTGGCCGAAACGATCGCCTGGTACGCGGCGAACCGCCCCCGGTGGCTCGGGCGCGTCGACTGGATGACGGCGCCGAAGAGCTCCCCCACCGCGTGACCCGCATCCTCGTCACCGGCGGCGGAGGGTTCGTCGGGTCGCACCTCGTCGAGCGGCTGCGGGAGGAGGGCCACGATCCCTTCGTTGCGCGCCGGACCGAGTACGACCTCACACTCGCCGACAACGTTGCGCGGCTGTTCGCCGACGCGCAGCCGGAGCTCGTCTTCCACCTGGCTGCCGAGGTCGGCGGCATCGGCGCCAATCGCGCCAATCCCGGCCGTTACTGGTACGCGAATCTGATGATGGGCGCGCACGTGCTCGAGCGGTCGCGCCTGGCCGGCGTGCGCAAGCTCGTGATCTCGGGCACCGTCTGCTCCTACCCGAAGTTCACCCCGGTTCCTTTCAGCGAGGACGAGCTCTGGAACGGCTACCCGGAGGAGACGAACGCGCCCTACGGCGTCGCCAAGAAATCCGTGCTCGTCGGGGGTCAGGCCTACCGCGACCAGTACGGCCTCGATGTGATCTTCCTCCTGCCGGCGAACCTCTACGGCCCGCGGGACAACTTCCACCCCACGAACGCCCACGTGATCCCGGACCTGATCCGCAAGATGGTCGAGTCGCCCGCGGAAGTCGTCCTCTGGGGCGACGGCTCCCCCACGCGTGAGTTCCTCTACGTCGACGATGCCGCGGAGGGGCTCGCGCTCGCGGCCGAGCGCTACGACGCTCCCGAGCCTGTCAACCTCGGCACCGGGTCGGAGATCTCGATCCGAGAGCTGGTCGAGCTGATCGCGGAACTGACGGGCTTCGAGGGCGAGGTCGTCTGGGACGAATCGATGCCGAACGGCCAGCCACGCCGTGCGCTCGACACGACCCGAGCCCGTGAGCTGTTCGGGTTCGAGGCCAAGACGCCGCTCCGCGAGGGGCTCGAGCGCACGATCGCGTGGTTCCGGGCCTCGGCTCACACGCATGCCGCTGCGTAGCTTCATCGCGCTCCGACTGGCCATGAGCGGCGCCCGCAGGATCCCCCGGAGGCGCCTGGCGGCCTGGCTCGTGCGGCGCCGGCTCGTCGTGCTTGCCCTGCTGCAGCTCGTCCAGTGGGCGGCCGTGCTGCTCCACGCGAGCCGCCACTCGAACGAGTCGTCGGCCTTCGTCTGGCTCTGCGTCCTCGTCGGGCTCCCGGTCGCCCTCAGCTGCGTCTATCGCCTCGCGGCCGTCCTCGGAGGCCACCGGCTCGGCGCCTTCGCCGGGTTCGTCTGGGTGGCGGCGCCCTTCGCGGTGATCCCGCTCTACGACCCTCGCTACCGGTTCCGCTACCAGGAGGAGATCCTCCCGCGCGCGGTCGGCCTGACGGAGAGCGGCGAGTTCCCGGCGATGGTGCTGCTGCTGGTGGCGGCGCTCTTCGTCGTGCGGGCGCTGCGGGGCGGGTCGGTCCGCGCGGCCGTCGCGGCCGGGATGGCGGGCACGGCGGCGATGGTGGACGCGGCGGCGCTGCTGCTGGTGCCCGCGGCCCTGGCCGCCCTGGTGGCCGCCCGGCGCCCGCGCCAGGCGGGGACCTTCGCCCTCGGGCTCGCGCCCGCACTCGTCGTCGTCCTCGCCCGCGGCACCGGGAAGGGGCTGGAGGCCGGCAGCTGGGACGACCTCGCCCACAACTTCATCTTCGTCCGTGAGTTCTTCTACAGCCTCCGCGTGCTCGAATGGCTGCCGATCGCCGGCGCGATCGCGATCGCCAGGCGCTCGCCTCCGGCGGCGGTGCTCGTCGCAGGCTGGTTCTTCGCGTTCCTGGCGATCCAGGGCTCGAGTTCGGACGTCCTCGACGGGAGCTTCTACCGCGTGATGCTGCCGGCGCTGCCGGCGTACTGCCTGCTGGCGGCGTCGATTCCGCTGCTCGCCCCCGCGCCGCGGCGCTTCCGCGAGACTGTGCTCGTGCGCCGCGGCCCGGTTGTGCTGGTTGCGCTGGCGCTGGGCGTCGCGCTCGTCCCCGCGCCGGCCGGTAGCCTGCCCGCCCCGACCTGCCTCGGCTCCGCGAGACAGGTGGAGGTGTGCACGGCCTACCGCGGCAACGCCGTCCTCGGCGCGCGCGTCGCGTACTACAAGTTCGGGCGCAGCGAGAACGCCGCCCGCGCCCGTGCCGCGAGGTTCCGGCTCGAGTCGCGCTTCCAGGGCCGCGCGCGGCAGGCGATCGTGGCGCAAGTGGCGCGCTGGCCGCGAGGAGAGCACGAGGTCGACCTGCCCGGCGTCGACATCGTGAGCGTGCGGGTCGACGCGAAGGAGCTGAACGCGGTCCTCGTCACCCGCGAGACCTGGTTCGTGAAGACGGAGTCGAACCGCGTGCTCTTCTCCGAGGTTCGCCGCCGCCACGTGGTCGACATGCGCCGCGTGTAGGGGCTCGTGCTGCACAAGTGGGTGGTGACGCGGATCCGGAACGCGTGAGCTTCGCCGGCCCGGGCCGGATACACGGGGACATGAGACGTCTCGCCCTGCTCGCGCTCGCTGCCTCGCTCCTGACCGGTGCCGCCGCGGGAGCCGTCGGCCCGGGCAGGGTCGCGCCCACTCGCGACATGACCGCTGCCCGCGCCTGCCACTCGGCGACGCTCCTGCAGAACGGCCGCGTGCTGATCGCCGCGGGGTTCGAGCGCGAGGACGACTACGTCTTGCGCGCCGAGGTGTACGACCCGCGCAGCGGCAGGTTCAGGTCGACCGGGACGATGCCCGAGCCGCGCCTGTGCCACACCGCGACTCGCCTCCGGGACGGGCGCGTCCTCCTCGCCGGCGGCTCGACGCGGGAGTGGCTCGCGAGCGCCGAGCTCTACGACCCGAGGACGGGCCGCTTCGCCGCGACCGCGAGCCTGTCGGTTCGACGGGGCGGCGCGACGGCCACGCTCCTCGCCGACGGGCGCGTGCTGGTCGCCGGCGGCTTCGACGGAAAGACGCACGCGACGGCAGAGCTCTACGACCCGGCGACGGAGACGTCTGCACCCACTGGGACGCTCGCCACGGCTCGCTCGAACCACACCGCAACGCTCCTCCGCAACGGGCGCGTGCTCGTGACCGGCGGCCGCGGGGCGACCGGGGCAATCCTGCGCAGCGCGGAGCTGTACGACCCGGCGGCCGGCACGTTCTCGCCGGCGGGCCGGCTGACCGTGCCCAGGCACAAGCACGGAGCGACACTGCTCCGCGGCGGCAAGGTGCTCGTGATCGGAGGCGCGAACGCGCGCGACTGGCGCGGCCGGTACCGCAGCGCGGAGGTCTACGACGCGGGCTCCGGGAGGTTCTCCCCGGCCGGGCGGATGGCGAGCGCCCGCTTCAAGCTGGGCGACGCCGTGGCGCTCCTGGCGAGCGGCCGGGTGCTCGTGGCCGGCGGCGCCACCTCGGTGGAGACGTTCGACGCGGGCTCCCGCTCCTTCCGGGCCGTCCCAGGGCGCCTCGACGCCGACCGCTTCTACACGACCGCAACCGCCCTCCCCGACGGCTCGGCGCTGATCGCTGGCGGCTACGACTCCGGGATCGAGGCGACCGCGAGAGCCTGGCGCTACCGCCCGTAGCTCACAGCCGCGACCATTTCGTTCCCCACCTCGGTAGCGATTCGCCCGCCGGAGTTTCGGTCCCATGCTTGCCCCCGCTTCGGCCCGCGCTTGTCGCCCGCAGCCCAGCCTGGACTGCCCGACTCGTGGCGCCCAACCCACTTCGAGACCCAACGGCGCGAGCGGCTGGGCGAGCGCCCGATCTCCTCTGGCGATTCCCCCGCCAGCCTCCGCCTCACCGCCTCCTTGCGCAGCTCGGCCTCCGTCTTCGCCATCGCGCCCACCTCCGCTCTCGCACGGCAAAAGCGGCGAGCATCGAGCGCGGCGCGGCCGTCAACTAACCCCTATTGTGAGCGGGTGTCCGATCGACTCTCGCGAGAGAACCCAGATCGCGTCGTGCGAGAGAACATGCGCATCCGGGTTGATGGGCGCTTAACTCAGCGTACGGCGCTGTGGGTTCTCGCAAGGATCAGGGAAGTAACGAGCGCGGGCGGACAAGACGAGCTCATTCTTGATTTCGAGCGATGTACGCGTGCGTGGCCGGACGGGATGTGCACACTCGTCTGTGAGGTCGCCCGCCTGCGAGGAGCCGGCTACGAGTTTGACCTAATCATTCCGCGGGACGAGACCTTACAGCGGCTCTTCATGAACGCGAACTGGGCGCACTTCATTGCTCCCGGACGGTACGAGCCCTTTGACATGCGGACGCCCTTCCACCTCCCGGCGACCTGGTACGACGCAGGCTCGCACAAGGAGATCGTCGATCAGATTGTTGAGATCGTCATGGGGAGCATGGAGATCGAACGCCCGGTCTTGGCGGGCCTCGAGTGGTCGGTCAACGAGATCACTGACAACGTTCTCAACCACGCCGAGTCACCACGGGGCGGGCTCGTCCAGGTCGTCACTCAGCGGGAGAATCGTCGCATCCAGTTCGTAGTCGCGGACGGCGGCAGAGGAGTGCTGGCGTCGATGAGGGACGGCTTCCCCCACCTCAGGGACGATGCCGAGGCCATCGGAGAAGCAGTCAAGCAAGGGGTGACGCGGAATCCAGAGATCGGACAGGGAAACGGGTTGGCAGGAACCCTCCGCATCGCCGCTCTGTCGAACGGATCGTTTTCGATTCTTTCCGGCCAGGCGTTTTTCTCGGTCTATCCCAACGCCGCGACAGGGGAACACGGAGATCACATGTCCCGCCTGGCGCAGCCGGAACGGTTCGATGGCACAGTCGTCACTGCCGACTTTGATTCCTCTGCACCGCTTCGTCTTCAGGAAGCCCTTGGGTTCAAAGACGACTGGGAGCCCTTCGACATGATCGACGCCGCCTATCTGTCGAGTGACGGCCAGAGGTTGACCATTCAACTACGCAACGAAACGGCAGGCTTCGGCTCCCGCATTGCTGGGGAGCAGGTACGGGCGAAATGTCTCAACCTCTTGCGGGGCGAGCCTTCGATTCCACTGATCCTCGACTGGGCGGGTGTTCCGCTCGTATCGAGTAGCTTTGCTGACGAAGCCATCGGAAAGCTCTTTCTCGAGCTCGGGCCCCTGGCTTTTGGAAGCCGGCTTCACAACGTCAACATGGAGCCGCTGGTTCGGTCGCTCATTGAGCGAGCGATCCTCCAGCGCATGGCCCACCAGCAGCAAGGCGGGCTATAAGGACCCCGAACGTCGCGGGAAGTGCTGGTTGGTACTGACGCCACGACTCCGTCGTGATGAGCAGGGTCACGCGGTCGAGGAAGTAGCCGGACAACTCATAGCGCCTGTCGCTCAGCGAGCTTGAGATCGGTTCCTTGCGGCTCGTAATCTCGCCATAGGCTTGCCCGAAGGACATGGCAACCCTCCACACGACAGCCGTAACGACAGGCGTACCCGAGCAGGGGCGACTCGTCGAGGTCCGAGCACGGCCGTGGGTTGTCGCCGAAGTCGCGAGGAGCGCTCTGCGGGGCCCGCACTCGAGCCGGGTGAACTGCGGCACCTCGTAACGCTGCGGCCAACCGCGTTCAGCAGGCCCCGCCTCGGACAGCAAGCGCTTGTCGCCGTTCAGCCTTGAATCGGGAGCCGAGAGACGTCCATCACTGTTTGACAAGGGATGACGAGAATGCACCCCGTCAAGGCGGACCGGTCTGAAGACCATCGAGCTCGAGCGTCTCAGGGTCAGCAAGGCTTTCGACACGGTTGCCGCAGTTAGGTATCCGGCTCATGGAAGGGGCCAGCTGTGCGTGCCGCAGCACAGAAGGTGGCGGCCTGCGCGACTGCCGCGATACGCCCGTTGACACCTCCTCGGCTATGGTCCCCCGGAATGGCAACAGCCACCACGATCAACATCAAGCTGCGTCGGAACCACAGGACGGCGGCCGCGTTTCTCGATGAGACGGGAATAATTGCGAAGGACCGGTTCTTCGCCGTCGGTTGTCTCATCCTCCCAGAGCCACACGAGGTTCTGAGAAAGGTGCAGAAGCTTCGAGATAGGCGCCACTGGTATGGTGAAATCAAGTGGGTCGATTTGACGATGACGAGCCTGTCGTTGTATAAGGCATTGATTGATATCGCTGCGACCAGCGCCGCTCGGTACTCTTGTTTCGTTTCTGACCGCGATGTCGCAGACCCGGTGGCCCGTTTCTCCAATGATCCGTGGCTGGCGTATCAAAAACTCGCATCGCAGCTTCTGATCGGAAGCGTCAGACCATTCGAACTTTTGAGTGTCATGATCGACAACTATTCGACTCCCGACCAGATTGTGTTGGAGAAGGAGATTCGCGACCACGTCAACTCACGCCTTGGTTGTCTAGCTGCGACGACTGTTTGTCGCTTGGACTCGAAATCGAGCGATGGCTTGCAGTTGGTCGATGTCCTGACCGGTGCGGTTGCGTTCGAGTACAGGCAAGACGCAGGACTTGCCGGAAGTCGAGGCGCCAAAGCTCGTGCCGCCACGCACCTCCGGAACGCATTTGGCGTTGCAACGGTGCTTGGCGGCTGTCGCACGACAAGCCTAAACGTGGCCGTCTACCGCAACCCCACACAGGCTCAGGCCGCACTCGCCACGCAGCCATCTGCATGACCGACCGACACGAGCCGCTGATAACTGTTCCCGTGGTGCTATACTACCAGTGCGGGTGAGGGCCTCCGGCCTTTAACCCGCTTTCTGCTTGGTGAGATGCTTTCAGGGTGGCGATGAGACCATTCGCTAGGCCGTGCCCAGGCAGCTCGTAGCCGAGAGAGCGCGCCCGGCGCCCTCAAGGAGGTCACGGTGGCACGTTTATGCCAGCGCTCGCACCACACCAGGGCAGTGGCCCTACGAAGGAGCTGTATCGCTCATCTCTCGACCCGTCACGCCGCCTTCAAGGCGGAGTCCGCTTGGTCCGTCGCAGAACCAGCACATATTCACGGTCGATATTGGCGCCGCTTCGCCTGGGTCTTTCTGCCGCAATTGCTCGAGGGCTTGCGCTATCGGGCTAGCGCCGCCGCGGCTCGGAACCGCCCCCATCGCCCTCCCGCAACTCGGACTCGAGAATCGCCAGCCGCTGCGCCAGGATCGTGTTCTGGTCGGAGAGCTTCGAGATCACGGTCGAGTAGTGGAGGAGCACCGCGAGGATGAAGAGCGAGCCGACCGCGAAGAGGACGGCCGGGGGGTAGGTCTGGATCCCGACCCAGCCGGCGATCGTGTTCAGCCCGCCTCGCCACAGCGAGAGGGCGAGGATGACGAGGCCGGTGGCAAGCCAGAGGATCCCGTACCGCTCCCGCAGGCGGCGGCTGCGGATCAGCTCGAAGATCACGAGCAGGAGCAGCACCGACGCGGTTGCGGCGATGATCGAGACGCGCAGCGGAGTCATCGTCCCTCCTTCTCGAACGGCACGGCGTTGCGGCGGAAGATGCCGACGAAGATCGCCAGCAGCACCTTGACCATGTAGTAGATCGAGCGGACGGCGGTGATGGAGGAGCGGCCGCCGAGGCGCTCGCGCATCGAGACGGGAACCTCGCGCAGCCGGAGGCGGTGCTTGACGACCATCACCGTCGCTTCGACCTCCGGGTAGTCGTGCGGGTAGTCGGCGGCGAAGAGGGCGATGCCGTGGCGGTTGAGCGCCTGAAAGCCCGAGGTCGTGTCCGTGACGCGCTGTCGCACGAGGCCGGACACGATCCACGCCAGGAGGCGGATCCCCACCCGCCGCGAGCGGGACGAGCGGTAGCCCTGCGACCCGGCGAAGCGGGAGCCGACGACGATGTCGGCCTCGCCGTCGAGGAGGGGCGCGAGGATCTTCCCGAGCTCGGCAGGGTCGTGCTGCCCGTCGCCGTCGAGCCGCACCGCGAGGTCGTACCCGCGCTCGAAGGCGTAGCGGAAGCCGGTCTGGACGCAGCCGCCGATCCCGAGGTTGAAGGGGAGGCGGAGGACGTGGGCGCCGGCGGCCGCCGCCACCTGCACCGTCCGGTCGGAGGAGCCGTCGTCGACGACGACGATCTCGAAGCCGGGGTCGTAGGCCCGCAGCTCCTCGATCACGCCGGCGACGTTCGCCTCCTCGTTCAGAGCGGGGACGATCGCGATCCGGCGCAGCTCGCGCAGGCGCGGGTCGATGACGGCCCGCGCCGCCGCCTCAGCCACGGCCTGCGGCCGCCGCCGCGGGCTCCGAGGCCGCCGCCGCCGACACGAGCTCGAGCAGCCTGCGGGCCCGGTGCACGTACGTGTGCTCGTCGAGGGCCCGCTCGCGGGCCCGCGCCCCGAGCGCCTCGGCCGCCCCCGGGTCGTCGAGGAGGGCGCGGTAGACCTCCTGCGCCTCGCCGGTGCTCGAGACGACGACCAGCTCCGAACCCGGCTCGAACCAGCGCTCGACCCCGGCGTAGGGATTCGAGACGATCGCCGCACCGGCCATGGCCAGCTCGAACGGGCGCGCCGTGGACGACGACTCGACGGTGGCGTGCGTCCGGCGAGTCAGGTTGAGGTTGATCCGGCTGGCGGAGATCGCGCGCGGAAAGGCGTTGTACGGCACGTCGCCAACGAGCCGCGCGCGCCCGGTGTCCCCCTGGAAGTCGCGCCCCCCGAGCGCGAAGTCGACGTCCGGCAGGTTCCGGCTCGGCTCGCCGACGAGGTGGCGCATCCAGTCGCGCCGGAACTTGTCGCCGTAGCCGTAGAAGAAGACGTCGCGCTCCTTGTCGACCGGGAGCGGCCGGAAGAGTTGCGGGTCGGCGCCCCAGAACACGGCCTCGGCCCGGCGCGCTCCCAGCTCCCGCAGCCGGGGCAAACCCCCCTCGGAGTTGGACACGACCAGGTCGTACTCGCCGGGATCGGCGCCGTGGTAGTAGTTGAAACCGGTGTCCATGCCGCCGAACTCGGGGAGGCTCATCGGCACGTCGCCGTCGTAGAAGACGACCGGGACGCCGAAGCGCTCGCGCAGAGCGGCCGGGATCCCGCGCAGGTGGCTCATCGGCACGGTGAAGACGATCACCGCGTCGACGTCCCGCTCCCGCTCGAGAATGCCCTCCAGATGCCGCTGCCAGCGCGGCGTCACCCAGCGCCAGATCGCCGCGCGGACGGCGCGGTCGGCGCCCGAGTCGGCCGGCGACTCCTCCGCGCGCCGCAGGTACGAGTCGCCCCGCACGCGCGCGACCACGTCCCGCGCCTTCGCGAAGGCCTCGCCCTCGCGGTAGCAGGGGTTCGGCTCCGTGCGCCACCACGGCGACTCGACCGCCCGGCCGCGGTACGGCGTCACGATCAGGTCGCACCCGGCCTCGCAGAGTCCCTTCCAGAGCTGCCACCAGGCAGGAGTGCAGCCGTAGCGGTAGTCGAGGTCGACCGCAGAGGCGACCGCGAGCAGCTTGGACGCGGCCTTCATTCCGGGTCAGTCTGCCGGAAGCAGACGAAGACCTCGGTCACGTAAGGGAACGGAAACCGCTCGGGCAGGCCGAGGTCGTCGGCGGCCGCGACGAGCTCGTCGAGCAGGGCGGCCCGCTCGACGGGGTCCATCAGGGCGACATAGCTGACCGAGTGGAAGCGGTCGCGCAGCAGGCGCCGGTCGAACTCCTGCGCCCAGGGGCGCCGCCACTCCTCCCACTCTCCGAAGAACGCGCGCCGCACGGGGTGGTCGTACTCGAGCTCCCACTCGCGCGTCGCCGCCCGGTCTCGATGCGGCTTGACGAGCGCCTCGAGGCGCGCCTGGAGCGGATCCGACTGGTCGCGCGTGTTCCAGACGAGCGCGAGGCCGGCGTCGGGCCGTGGCGCGAGCACCCGCGCGATCTCGGGGTAGGCACGGTCACGGTCGAACCAGTGGAAGGCGTGGGCGACCGTGACCGCGTCGACGGCGCCGTCCGGAAGGGGGATCGCCTCCGCCACGCCCTCGTGCACCTCCACCCCCGGCGAGGTCGCGCGAAGCTGCTCCCGCATCTCCGCCCGGGGCTCGACGGCGACGACCTCCGCCCCCGTCCCCACCAGCTCGCGCGTCAGCTTGCCCGTGCCGGCAGCCAGGTCGAGGACGCGGCGTCCCGGGCGGAGCCCGAGCCGGCCGGCGAGGTGGACGATCGCCTCCGCGGGAAAGCCGGGGCGCGCCTGCTCGTAGACGTCGGCGACACCGGCGAAGCTCCGGGCGACGGGGTGGATGCTCACCCCGCTGCCGCGGTCAGTACGCGCCCCGCCGGCCCAGCACCGCCGGGATCGTCTTCGCCAGGATCGTGATGTCGAGCCAGATCGACCAGTTGTCCAGGTAGTAGAAGTCGAGCCGGACGAGGTCGTCGAAGGAAAGGCTCGACCGGCCGGAGATCTGCCACAGGCCCGTCATGCCGGGCAGCACGAAGTAGCGCTTGCGGTGCCAGTCCTCGAGCTGGGCGAAGTCCCGGACCGTCAGCGGACGCGGGCCGACGAGGCTCATCTCGCCGCGCAGGACGTTGAGGACGTTGGGGATCTCGTCCAGGGAGAGACGCCGGAGCACGACGCCGATCGGCGTGACACGCGGGTCGCTGCGCATCTTGAAGAGGGGGCCGTCCGCCTCGTTCGCGTGCTCGAGCTCGGCCTGGCGGTCGGCCGCGTCGGCGTACATCGTCCGGAACTTGATCATCCCGAACTCGCGCTCGTGCAGGCCGATGCGCCGGTCGCGGTAGAAGACGGGGCCCGGGGACGTGACCTTCACGAGCGCCGCGATCACGAACCAGAGCGGCAGGCCGAGGAGGATCACGACGCCGCTGGCGACCACGTCGAACGAACGCTTGACCGCCCAGTCCGTCCCCGCGAACACGGGCGGGCGCAGCTCGAAGAGCGGGACCCCCTGGCCCGGGACGTACTCGCCGCGCTGGATCAGGAGCTCCGTCGTCTTCGGCGCCACGCGGACCCCGACCGCGTGGCGGTGGGCCTCCTCGACCACCTCCAGCAACTCCTGCTCGGACAGGTCCGAGTCGGTCACGATCAACTCGTCGACGTCCTGCTCGTCCAGGATCCGCGGCAGCGCCCGGAGCCCGCCGAGAACGGGCAGCCCGATCCCGTCCGGCGAGGAGGCGACGGCGCCGACGAAGTCGTAGGCGATCCCGCCGCGGCCGGCCCCGAGCGTGCGGTGCAGGTGCGAGACGTGCTCCCCCTCCCCGACCAGGAGCGCCCGCCGGCGGACGCCCGCGAGGCGCAGGAGCATCCCCGTCAGGCTGTCGTAGGTGACGCGGAAGAGGCCGATCAGGCTCGCGCTGAGGACGAGCGCCGTCGGGAAGATCGCGAAGGTGCCGAAGTCGTGGCCGGTCCCGAGCCCGAAGGCGAGCGTCAGCAGCGCCACGACGATCAGAGACGAGACGATCCGCCCGAAGCCGGTGCGGAACTCCCGCGGCGCGTACAGCCCGGCCTGCCAGAAGACGAGAAAGGTGACGAGCGAGAGAAAGGGCAGGAACTCGGCCTGGGCGTCCCACAGCACGTTCCAGCGGAGCGGCGTGTTGCCGCGGTAGATCTCGCGAAGCGCGAGTGCCCCGAACAGTCCCACACCGAGCCCGACGAGATCGAGGCTGACGAGCGCTCCGACGCTCCCGAGCCGCCGCGCTCCGGCGCGGAGCGGCCCGCGCGAGAGCAGGTACAGGCGCGTCGAGCGGATGTCCCCCTGCGGCAGCGGTAGGACCCGCCCGAGGGCCTCCTCCGCCGGCGCGGTCAAGCGCTCGCCGGCCTCCGGCGCCTGCTTCATGGCCACGAACGCACCATTCTACGGCGGGCACCTGCTTTCATCCGCCAGCGCGACCGACAGCTCGAGCTCGGGCGCCGTCTCGGACACCTCCTCCGCCAGGCGCAGGAGGTCCGTCGGGCGTCGCCGGCGGCCCAGGATCCGGAGGGCGGCCGCGAGCGCGAGGCGCCGACCCGCGTGCACCAGGTCGGTGTCGTGGAAGTACACGTGGAAGACGCCGGGGAGCCCCCGACCCGGGGCGAGCGCGGCCCGCGCGGCCATCCCGAGCGAGTGCGTCGTGGGCAGCTCGAGCAGGCGGTTGCCGCCGTCCACGCGAAGCCAGGCCGGCTCGTCGACCGAGGCGCGCCGGGCTTCGGGTGGCAGGTAGCCGGGTCTGAACGCCGTGGCCGTGCAGTCGGCGTAGCCGAGCTCCGCCAGCGCGCCCGCGACGGCGGCGTCGAGGTACCAGCCGCCCCCGCAGAACAGCCGCGGCTCCAGCCCGACCTCCCTGAGCCAGGCGGCCTCCCGGCGGACTCGCTCGACCGGCTCTCCGGAGCCGGGCTGCGGCCTCGCCGTCGCCGGCCCGCCCCAGTGCGTGTGGTGTCCGAGCGGCCCGTGGACGGCCGCCTCCCGCGCCCGCTGCACCCACCTGGCGGCATCCTCGCCCGCAGCTTCGTCCGGCGGCCTGAGCAGGGCCGCGATCGCGAAGCCGCCCGGCCGGCGCCGCTGCAAGCGGGCGAACCGAGCCCACACGCGATCGTCCAGGAGGCGCTCGACGTGGCAGGAGACGACCGCGTACCGTTCGGACGCAGTGTGCGGCATCTGCGGACTTGTAGCAGCGGGGGGGCCGCCCGACCCCGCACGCGTCCACGCCATGAACGCCGCCCTCGTCCACCGCGGGCCCGACGAGGGATCGGTCGACGCGTTCGGCCGCTGCGTGCTCGGACACAGGCGGCTGCAGGTGATCGACCTCGAGACGGGGAGCCAGCCGGTCGCCAACGAGACCGGCGAGGTCGTCTGCGTCTTCAACGGGGAGATCTACAACTTCACGGAGCTCCGGGAGGAGCTGGCGGGCGCGGGGCACCGCGTGCGCGGGACGGGCGATACGCCGGTGCTCCCGCACCTCTACGAGGAGCACGGGCTCGATTTCGTCTCGCGTCTCGCCGGGATGTTCGCGCTGGCGGTCTGGGACGCCCCGCGGGAGCGACTCGTGCTCGCACGCGACCGCGTCGGCAAGAAGCCGCTGCTCTGGACGCGCCTCGCCGACGGCGCGCTCGCCTTCGCCTCGGAGCTGAAGGCGCTCCTGCGCCTGCCGGGGCTCCGCGCGGAGGTCGACCCGGGTGCCCTGGACGCCTACCTGGCGCTGCAGTACGTGCCGGGCCGCCGGACCGGTCTCGAGGGCATCGAGCGGCTGCTGCCCGGAGAGCTGCTCGTGTTCGAGGCGGGGCGGGTCGAGCTCCGGCGCTACCACTCCTTCGAGCCCGAGCCCGCCGAGCGGCGAGGCGACGAGGAATGGCTCGAGCTCGTCCGGGATCGCGTCGGCGCGGCCGTGCGGCGGCGGCTCGTCGCGGACGTCCCCCTCGGGGCGCTCCTCTCGGGCGGCGTCGACTCGAGCGTCGTCGTCGCGCTGATGGCCAAGGCCTCGACTGAGCCCGTGCGGACCTTCACGGTCGGGTTCGCCGACCGGCGTTACGACGAGCGGGAGTACGCGCGGGCAGTCTCGGCGCGCTACGGGACGCGGCACGAGGAGGTCGTGCTCGAGCCCGACGCGGCGGCGACCCTGCCCAGGCTGGCCGCGACGTTCGACCAGCCGCTCGGCGACGAGGCGGCGCTACCCCTGTACCTGATCTGCGAGGCGGCGCGGCGCCAGGTGACCGTGGCGCTGACGGGCGACGGCGGGGACGAGGCCTTCGCCGGGTACGAGCGCTATCTCGTGCCGCGGCTGGCGGGCCGACTCGGGCGCCTCCCGGGCCTCGGCCTCGCCGCCAGGTCGCTGCGGGCCCTACCGGGCGGGCGCGGAGAGCCGCGCTCGACGGCGTACCGCGCGGCGCGGTTCCTCGAGGTCGCAGCCACTGTCGCCCCGGGCCGCTACGCCCGCCTCGTCGAGGTGTTTCCCGCCTCGCTCCGCGCCGAGCTCTGGCTGCCCGGCTTCGTCGGCGCTCCCGTCTCGACCGGGACCTTGCTGCCCGAGCACGGGCCGTCGCTCGCGGCGCTGCAGCGGGCGGACATCGAGAGCTACCTTCCCGACGACCTCCTCCTGAAGGCCGACAGCGCGTCGATGGCGCACTCGCTGGAGCTGCGCTCGCCGCTGCTCGACCACGAGGTGCTCGAGCTCGGCCTCGCCCTGCCCGATTCCCTGAAGGTCCGCGGCATCGGCGGCAAGGTCGCACTGCGGCGGGCGTTCGCCGGCGAGCTGCCGGACACGGTCGCAGGACGTCCGAAGCGCGGCTTCGGCGTCCCGCTCGCCCGCTGGTTCCGCGGCGAGCTGCGCGAGCTGGCCCGGGACGTCCTCCTCGACCGCACCGCGCGCGACCGCGGCCAGCTGCGCCGGCCGACCGTCGAGCGCCTGCTGGCCGAGCACGCGCAGGGTCGTGCCGACCACGGCCACCGCCTCTGGTGCCTGCTGATGCTCGAGCTCTGGCAGCGGCACCACGTCGACGCCGCGTCCCGGCCGGCCGACGCCGCGCTCGCCGCAGCGCGCTCGTGACCCCCGGCCGCTCCGTCGCCGCGGTCGTCGCGGCGGCGCTCGTCCCGCGCCTCGGGGTGCTGCTCGCCGAGCGCGGCGACATCGTCGCCGAGTTCACCGAGAAGAGCGACGACTTCGCCTCGACCTTCGTCTCGAGCGGCACGTACGGCTTCGTCCCCGGCGTTCCGTCCGCGTGGACGCAGCCGCTCTACGGCTGGTTCCTCGTGCCGGTCTACTGGATCTTCGGGCGCTCGTGGGTCGCGGTCGGGTCGGCGCAGATCCTGGTCGCCGTGGCGACGGCGCTGCTGGTGTTCGAGATCGGGCGGCGCTTCGTCTCTCCCAGAGCCGGCCTCGCCGCGGCCCTGCTGGCGACGCTGAACCCGTACCTCGTCTGGCACGACGTCCACGTCAACCGCGAGATCCTCGACGGGCTCCTGGCGGCCGCGATCATCCTCCTGGCGCTGCTGGCCGGCGAGCGCCGGTCGCTCGCGCTGACGGCGGCGCTCGGCGCCGTGACGGGCCTGGCGATCCTCGGCAACACCCGGCTCACGTTCCTCCCGCTGGTGCTGGCCGGGTACCTGGCCTGGCGCTTCGGAGCGACGCGCCGGCTCGCGATCGCCCTGGGGGTGCTCGGCGCGGCGTGCGCGCTCGCCGTCTCGCCGTGGCCCGTCCGCAACGCGGCCGTGATCGGCTGCTTCACGCTGACGACCGACACGAAGGCGCTCTGGAAGGCGAACAACGTCCACACCTACGCCGTGCTGGCGAGGGGCGGCTGGATCGACGACGTGCCGAACCTCCCCGGCGCGCCGCTGACGCCCGAGCAGGCGGCGGGTTACTACCGGGTCCACGGGCGGAAGATCGAGGTGGACGAGTGCCGCCAGATGCGCCTCTACCGAGGGCTCGTGCGCGAGTTCTGGCGCGAGCATCCCGGCGAGAAGGCGAGGCTGGCGGGGCAGGCCGTGCGCATGCTCTGGGACCCGCGGACGACTCGGACGGCCGGGCGGAGCCGGCAGGGGAGCGCGGTCGACACGGCCCGGTCCTGGGTCCAGCCCCTCTACATGGTGCCCCTCTACCTGCTCGGCGCGGCCGGCCTGGCGCTCGTGCCGAGGCGCGTCGGGGTGCTCCTCGCCGGCCTGCTCGCCTACCAGACGCTCGCCGCGACCGCCTTCGTCGGCGCGACCCGCTACCGCGTGCCCTGGGACCTCGCGATCGCGCTGCTCGCGGGAGCGGCGCTGGTGCGGATCCCGATGCTGATTCGAGGTCGAGCGTGCGCTTGAACAGCCGGCCGCCTCCATGCACTTGTGTTGCATCACTCCGCCCCACTCCGGCCTCCTCAGGCAGGCGCACGGCCACGGGGCGGCCGGTGATGCAACACAAAGGGATGTACGACGGAGCGACCTGATCCGGGCGTGACGGGCTCACGCAACCCCTGACGTCGTCGCTCGAGAAGGCCACGAACGGCTTTCCGGCCTGGCGAAACCTGCACCGGAGATGACGGCGGGCGACACTTGGCGTATGCGTGTCGTCCACGTGCAGCGGATCGGCGGCATCGGCGGATCCGAGCGCCACGTGCTGACGCTGCTCCCGGCGCTCGCGGAACGCGGGCTCCAGGTGTCGTTCGTCGGCCTCGACAACCCGGCGGGCGCACCCGGGCCCTTCTACGCCGAGCTCGAGGCCGCGCGTGTCCCGTCCGTGCGCCTCGAGTGTCCGTCGGACGTCGACCCGCTGCTCGTCAGGCGGCTGCGGCACGCCGTGCGCGAGCTCGGACCGGACCTCGTGCACACGCATCTCGTCCACGCGGACCTCTACGGGGCGCTCGCCCTCCTCGGCAGGCGCATCGTCCTCGTCTCGACGAAGCACAACGACGACCGGTTCCGCACCGGGCCGTTCCGGCTGGTCGAGCGCCTGGTCACGCGGCGCGCCGCCCGTGTGATCGCGATCACCGACGCGCTTCGCCGTTTCACGGTCACGGAGGTCGGCGTGCCGGCGCGCAAGGTCGAGACGATCCACTACGGGCTCGACCGGCTGCCGCAGCCGTGGGCCGCGGATCTCCCGCCGGGCGTGCGGGAGGGGGCGCGAGTCCTGCTGGCGATCGCGCGGCTCGAGGCGCAGAAGGGCCTCGACGTCGCCGTCCGCGCCCTCCCGGCGGTGCGGCGCAGCCACCGTGACGCCGTCCTGGTCGTCCTCGGCGAGGGCTCCGAGCGCGCCGCGCTGGAGGCGCTCGCGCGCCGCGAGGGGGTCGCCGACGCGGTCTTCCTGCCCGGGCGGGTCGGCGACGTGGCCGCCTGGCTCTACCGCGCCGAGCTGCTCCTCCATCCGGCACGCTGGGAGGGCTTCGGGCTGGCGCTCTTGGAGGCGATGCTCGCCTCCCGGCCCGTCGTCGCGACCGCCGTCAGCTCGGTGCCCGAGATCGTCGCCGACGGAGAGACCGGGGTGCTCGTGCCGCCCGAGGACCCGGCAGCGCTCGCCCAGGCCGTCTCGGGGCTGTTGGACGATCCGGCGCGCGCGTCCCGCTACGGCCGGGCGGGGTACGAGCGGGCGCGCGCCTCGTTCTCCGTCGACCGGATGGCCCGGCGCACGGCCGAGCTCTACGAGCGCGCCTGCGACAACCCGTCGCGGGTCCGTCCGAGCGACTCGAGGTAGAGGAGCTCGGTCCGGTCGGTGCAGCGGCGCTCGAGGAAGTCGCCGAGCGCGCGCCGCCTGCCGGCCGCCCCCATCTCCGCGGCGCGGGGCAGGTTGCCGGCGAGCTCGACGATCGCCCGCCGCAGCGGCTCCGCCTCGCCCGGATCGACGAGGAACCCCGTCTCGCCGTCGCGCACGAGCTCGCCGAGACCCCCGATCGCGGCGGCGATCACCGGGCGCGCCCGTTCCATCGCCTCGAGCGCGACCATGCCGAAGCCCTCGCCCATCGAGGGGACGACCACCGCCGTCGAGCGCTCGATCGCGCCCTGGATCGGGGAGACATGGCCGAGGAAGCGCACGGCGCCGCTCAGCCCCAGGTCCTTGACGAGCGCGCGCAGGGCAGGCTCGAGCGGGCCGCGGCCCGCGATCTCGAGCTCCAGCTCCGGAATCGGCGCCCTCGCCTCTGCGAACGCGCGCAGGAGCACGATGTGGCCCTTGATCGGGATCAGCCGGCCGACGCAGAGGAGGCGCGGCACGTCGCCTGCGTAGGGGGAGGCGGCGGCGCCCGGCGTGATGCCGTAGTGGACGATCTCGAAGCCGTCCTCGTCGAAGCCCTCCGTCTCCGCCAGGTAGCGGGCGAGCCCGCGCGAGATCGCGACGTGCACGTGCGCGAGGCTGGCGACGGCGCGGTCGCCGAAGGCGAACGCCCGGCCCTCCCGGAACTCGTTGAAGCCGTGCTTCGTGCTCAGCCGCACCGGCACCCGGGCCAGCGTTCCCGCCAGCTGCCCGTAGGCGTCGGCGTGGACCAGGTGCGTGTGTAGGATCCGCGGGCGATGCCGGGCGAGGTATCCGACGAGCCGCAGGAAGGCGAGCGGGTCGACGTCGGCGGTCAGCGGGATCGCGTCGAGCGGGACGCCCCGAGCCTCGACCTCCCGTGCGAAGTCCCAGGCGCCCGGCTCGTGCTCGTGCAGCATCAGCAGCCTCACGTTCCACCCCCGCTCGCGCAGGCTGGGAAGCAGCGAGAGCAGGTGCGCCTCCGAGCCGGAGATCCCGGCCACCTTCTGCATGTGCAGGACGACGCTCATCGTCGCGCCACCTCGAGGATCCGCTCCGCCCAGGAGTCCACCGAGTGCCCGCGCGCGACGCGTTCCCGGAGCGTGCGCCCGATCTGCGCGCGCGTCTGCGCCGAGGCGGAGGCGAAGGCTCGCAGGCGCTCGGCGAGCGAGGCGGGGTCGTCGCGCTCGAAGCGGAGCGCCGGCGTCAGGCCGTCGAGGAGCTCGTCGAAGACGGGATTCGAGGCCAGCACGGGCAGGCAGCTCGCGGCCGCCTCGTAGACGACCTTGTCGGGCGCGCCGGCTCGCATGTTGTTGACGAGCGCGTCCGCGCGCTCGAACAGGTGCGGAATCTCGGCGCGCAGGACGGCGCCGCCGAGACGGACGCGCGCGCCGAGGTCCAGCTGGCCCACCAGGCGCTCGAGCTCGACCCGGTGGACGCTCTCCTCCGAGCTGAGGGCGGGGCCGTGCACCGTCAGGCTCGCCTCCAGGCCGCCGTCGACGGCGAGGCGGACGCCTCTGAGCACGCCCTCGAGCCCCTTCGCGCGCGAGTAGCGGCCGAGGGCGAGCAGGCGGAGACCCGAAGCTTCGGCGTCCTCGGCGGGCCGGCACGGAAGCTCGGAGAGATCGATGCCGTGACCGGTGGCGGTCACCTTGCGCGACTCGAGCGGGAACGAGCGCCGGTCGACGCTGACGACGTCCGTGGCCAGGCGCCCGGCGAGCCGCAGCGTCGGCGTCGCCTTCCAGTGCGTGTACCAGAGCAGCACGCGGATCCCCAGAGGGCGGGCGAGCGGAGCGGCCAGCACCGCGTAGATCGGGCACATGTGTGCGAGCACGGCCTGCGGCCGCGGGCGGAGCTCGCGCAGCAGGGCCGCCTCGAAGCGCAGGCCGCGCCCGAGCTTTCCGGGCCGGTGGAAGGTGCGAACGCGGCAGTTCGGAGGGAGGACCCCGGCGACGGCTCCGTCGGCGAGGACGACCACCTCGTCCACCCGCGCCGCGAGGGCGGCGATCTTGGGCACCGTGGCCGCGAGCGCCGGGTGTCCCGGGTCGACCTGCTGCGTGATGAACACGAGGCGCCGCACTAGAGCCCCTTTCAATAGAAGTCGGTGTCGCCGAGCGTGAAGCGCCACGCGCGCGGATCGGTGTTGAGCGTCCCGGTCAGGGCCCGGCCGACGAAGTGCAGCGACCGGGGCGTCGGCAGGAACCCCGTCGCGAGGAACGCGCGGCGCTGCTCCGGCGCCGGCACCGCGATCAGGGCGTCGAGACCCCTCGCGGCCCGCGTCGACGCACGGAGGAGCGGGCGAAGCTCTCCGCGCGGGCCGGCCAGGTCGGCGAGCACCCCGACGCGGAGCCGCCCGTGGCGCTTCGAGCCGACGACGGCGTAGCCACCGGGCGAGCGCAGGATCCGGTAGCCGCGCGGCGACTCGACGTACCGCCACGAGAGGTGCCCGTCGTCGCGGACGACGTGGTTCGGCCAGCCGGCGGCCGCATCCCCGTCCCAGCCCGCCACGTCCGTTCCAGACAGGTCCCTCTGCCTGGCAGAGGGCCGTGGCCGGAGCGGACGTGCCCAGATGCGGTACCGGGCGATCTCGGTCCAGCCGAGCGGCCCGAGGAAGAGGGGCGCGGTCGGCGCCGAGGCGAAGGCGAGCGCGACCTTCGCGCCGCGCTCCGCGGCCTGCGCCTCGTGCCGGCGCTCGAGCGCGACGAAGATGCCGCGGCCCCTGGCCGCCGCGTCCGTGGTCGCGTGCACCGAGAAGGTCGCCAGCCGCTCCTCGCCCTCGAGCACCATGCGCAGGAGGGTGTGCCCGGCGACGCCGACCACCCGCCCCTCCAGCGTCGCCACCGAGCGCAGCGACCCTGCCGGGTTGCCGTCGAACCACCAGTCGAACTCGGCGGGCGGCAGGGCGCGCGCTCCCCACGCCTCGCGTAGCAGGCGGAGGTAGTCCTCCCGGTGCGCGAGCTCGAAGGGGCCCAGCTCGACCCCGGTCACTTCGTCGAGGTGCCGAGCGCGGCGTTGAAGACGCGCCGTGCGTGCGTCCCGGCCACCGTGTCCTTGACCGCGATCAGGTCGCAGGCGCCGGAGAGGACGAGCTCGAACGTCCGCCGGGGGTACGGCTCGACGTTGTAGCGATGCAGCTGGAGCGGATCGGTGGCAGGCCCGTTGGCGCCGGAGATCGAGGTGAACGCGACATCGTACCCCGCCTGGCGCAGGAGGCTGAGATGGACGGGCCGGTAGTGGGCCTCCGAGCCCTTCACGTAGGCGAAGGCCCGCACGGGCCGGCCGAGGCGCTCCTCGAGCCGCAGCTTGGACAGGACGATCTCCCGCGCAGCCTCGTCGACCTCGAGGTCGGCGAGCGGCCGGTGCCCGATCCCGTGCGACTCGACGCGGATGCCGCTCGCCTCGAGTTCCGCCAGCTCCTCCCAGTCGAGCGTCGGGTTGACGACGCCGCTCGAGGCCAGCCGTTCCTCGTGGGGCAGCGGCATCGTCGAGTCGAGGTAGCCGATCGGCGCGAACAGGACCGCGGGAAATCCGTGCTTGCGCAGGATCGGCGCAGCGTGCTGCAGGTTGTCGCGGTAGCCGTCGTCGAAGGTGATCAGCACCGCCCCCCGGGACAGTGCGGCCCCCTCGCGGTAGTGGGCGAGGACTGCGTCGAGGCCGACGGGCGTGTAGCCGAACTCGTCCAGCATCGCCATCTGCGCGGCGAAGACATCCACGGGAACGGTCGTCGGATTGCCGGGTACGTCGTTGACCTTGTGGTACATGAGCACGCGCAGCGTCCGCGCGCCGTCGGCGACGCCGAGCCCCGCCGCGGTCTCGCCGATCGCCCGGTAGACGCCGTTCTTCAGGTGCTGCTTAACCCGGTCGGCCCGCATCGGCCCAGTCTAGGAGCCAGGGTCGAGTCGACGAGCGCCCGCATGCGGGCGGCGTACTCCTCGGGCGTCGAGCGCCAGTCCTCGAAGCGCGCCGCCGCCGCCTCGCCCAGGCGGGTCGCGAGCGCGCGGTCCGAGAGAACGCGTACGAGGACGGCCGCGAGCCCCTGGACGTCCTCGGGATCGACGAGCAGGCCCTCGACGCCGTCCTCGACGAGGTCGAGGATCCCGCCCGCGCCGCCGGCGACGACGCCGCGTCCCCGGGCGAAGCTCTCGATCACGACGCGGCCGAGCCCCTCGTGGCGCGAGGGGAGCACCAGCACCCACGACTCGTCCATGCGTTCGGCGATCGCCTCCGGCGGCAGCTCGGCGACGTGCTCGACGCTCCCCGGCAGCTCCGCCACGAGCCGGTCGACGGCGCGCCGTCGCGAGCCCTTGCCGACGAGCACGATCCGCGCGTCGGGCAGCTCGCGGGCGACGCGCCGCCAGGCCGCCGCCAGGCCCTCGACGTTCTTGTACGGCTCGAGCACGCCGACGAAGAGCGCCGAGGGCCGCTCCGGGAGCTCCCGCAGCGGTCGCGCCGTGAAGGCGGCCAGGTCGCTGTAGGTCGGGAACGCCGCAGCCGGGGGCTCGCCACGCACGTCCTCGACCAGAGCGGCCGTGTACGGCGAGAGCGCCCGGACCGCGTCCGCGCGGCGAAGCGCCAGCCGCGCGACCCAGTCGGCGGCGGGGGCTACCAGCCGCCGCCCGGGCGAGCCGTAGAGGCGCGTCGCCAGCCGCCAGTTCCCGTGCACCTCGGCCACGATCCGCGGCCGGCGGCCCCGGCGGGCGACCAGCGCGGCGGCGGCGGCGGGCGGGTCCTCGGCGACGACGACGTCCGGGTCGAAGGCGCGGATCGCCCGCCGCACGCGGCCGGGGAGCCGCAGGTGGAAGAGGAGTCCGTCCAGCCGCCGGAAGCGCGAGGGCGCCAGCAGCTCGAAGCGGCCCTCGGAGCCGGCTCCGTCGGCGGCGCTCGCGAGCACGCGGTAGTCGAGCTCCCGCCCGAGGGCCTCCCACTTGCGCTGGAGCCCGGGAGGGAGGGGCTGCCGGTAGCGGGTCCGCCCGACGAAGAGCACCTTCGGCCGCCCGGTCACGGTCGCCCGGCCACCCGCTCCACGAGCTCTCGCACCCGGGCGGCGTACTCCCCCGCGCTCGGGAGCCAGGCCTCCACGGCGGGCCTGGCCGCGGCGGCGAGGCGCTCGGCCTCGCCGGGATCGCCGAGGACGCGGATGAGCGCGTCGGCGAGCGCCTCGTCGTCGCCCGGCTCGACGAGCAGGCCCGTGACGCCGTCCTCGACGAGATCGGGGATTCCGCCGACGCGGCTCGCCACCACCGGCCGTCCGCGGCAGAGCGCCTCGACGACGACCCGGCCCATTCCCTCCGACCGCGAGGGCAGGACGAGGAGCGTCGACGAGTCCAGCGCCGCCGCGACGCCGTGCGGAGGCACTGCCGGAGTCCACGACGTCTGTCCCGGCAGCTCCCGAACGAGCGCCTCGACCTCCGGGGCAAGCGTCCCTCGGCCGACGATCCGCAGGGCCGCGCCGGGTACGCGCGGAGCCGCCAGCCGCCACGCTCGCGCGAGCCCGTCGACGTTCTTGTACCGCTCCAGCACGCCGACGAAGAGCGCCTGCGGCCGTCCGGGCAGGGGCTCCGGCGGCGTCGCGAGGAAGGGCTCGAGCTCCATGAAGGCGGGGAACTCCGCCGCCGGCTCCAGCCCCGCCTCGCGCACGATCCGGCTCGTGTAGGGCGAGACCGTGCGGACCGCGTCGACGCGCCGGAGCGCGGCCGACGAGACCCGGTCGGCGATCGGCGCTAGCAGGCGCCGGCCGGGCGAGCCGTACAGCCGAGCGAACGTCCGCCAGTCGCCGTGGACGTCGGCGATCACCCGCGCCGGGCTGCGAGCCAGCCGTCTGGCCACCAGCGCGGCGGCCGCCTCGTACGGGCTCTGCGCCAGCACGGCGTCCGGCCGGAAGCGCCGCAGCTCGCGCGCGATCCGGAGCGGCAGGGCCGCGTAGAACGCGACTCCGTCGAGCGCGCGCGGCCTGGCCGGGGCCGCGAGCTCGAAGCGCGGGTCGGTCGCGGCGGAGCCGTCGGCGGCGCTGCCGAGCACCCGCACGTCGAGAACGACCTCGAGCGCAGCGAACTTGGCGGCGAGCACGGGGTCGAGCGGCAGCCGGTAGCGGTTCCGCCCAGCGAGCAGGACCCGCGGCCGCCTCATCCCGACCGGGCGGCGGCGAGCAGGATCTCCTCGAGCCGCGTGTAGATCCGCTCCGGCGCGTAGGCCTCGACCGAGGGCGCCGCCGCGCTCCGGAGCCGCTCGCGCAGGGACTCGTCTCCGAAGTAGCGGCCGAGCGCCGCCGCGAGCGCCGCGGGGTCCCCCGGCGGCGACAGGAGTCCGTTCCGGCCGTCCTCGACCACCTCGGCGACGCCCCCGGTCGCCGTGGCGATCACGGGCGTGCCGACGGCGAGCGCTTCGACCACGGTGTGGGGAAAGTTCTCCCAGCTCGACGACAGGATCGCCGCGTCGGCGGCGCGGAAGAGCTCCAGCACGGCCTCGCGGGATTGGGCGCCGAGGAAGCGGACCCGTCCGTCGAGCCCGAGCTCACTCGACCGCGCCGCGAGCGCCGTCCGCTCCGGCCCGTCGCCCGCCAGCAGAAGCGAGACCCCATCCGTCCGCGCCAGCGCCTCGAGCGCGACGTCGAGCGCCTTCTGCGCGGTCAGGCGGCCGGCGAACGCCACGGTCGGCCCGTCGACGCCGAACCGGCGCCGTGCTTCCTCGCGCGACCCTCGCGCGACCCGCGGCACCGGGTTCGGCAGCACCTCGACCCGATCCGGCGCGATCCCCCAGCCGATCGCCAGCCCGCGCAGGTAGGCGCTCGGGCAGAGCACGCGGGCGGCCCGCCGGAGCTCCAGGTCGCGCGCGACGCGCAGGGCCCGCACCCAGGCGTCCCCGCGCTCGGCCTGGAAGCGCTCGACGTCGGCCGCGGTGAGGCCCCGCCGGCGCGCGCGCTCGTGCGCCGGATCGGCGGTCAGCTTCAGCACGTACGGCCTCCGGACGAGGCTCGATCCCGCCGCGCTCCGCCCGAACATGCCGGTCGTGTAGACGACGTCGCGGGCCGCGGCGCGACGGCCGATCAGCGCTGCGGTCGCCAGATGGCGGACCCCGACGGGGATGCCCCGCGAGACCCACCGGACGGGGTACGCGCGCCGCTCCGGCCTAGACGCGGCCGTCGTCACGACCTCGACCGCATGGCCGCGCCCGGTCAGGAAGGCTGCCACCTCCGGCGCGTGCGACGCCGGTCCGCCCACGTCCGGCGGCCAGATCCCCGAGACGATCAGAATCTTCAGGAGACCGCCGCCTCCGGGACTGCGGGCCCGCCGTGCTCGCGCCGCAGGCGGGCGAGGAGGACGAGCCAGAGCGCGCAGCCGGCCGCCGTCGAGCCGAGGATCGCGCCCGCGCCCCCCGTCGCCCCCCACTCGCGCCCGAGCACGACCACGAGCGGGATCAGCACCGCCGCCTCGAGCGCGTAGCCGATAGTGCGCAGGCCTGGTCGGCCGATCGAGATCGGGAACGACTTCGTCCAGCCGAACACGAGCTGGAGCGCCGCCGCCAAGAGCACGATCCTCGCCGCGTCGGACGCGCCGGCGAACTCGGCCGTGTACGCGAGCCGCACGAGCTCCGGCATGAAGACGAGAAGCGGCGGCAGCACGACCACGCAGATTCCCAGGGCGAGCGCCGAGTAGCGCCGGACGCTGTCGAACACGGCGTCGCGGGCGCCCCGCTCCCAGTCTCGCGTCTGCTCGGTGAGGAGGATCAGCCGGGCGGGTGAGGAGAGCGCGTAGAAGGCCTGCTGCGGCGCCTGCGCGGCGCGGAAGAAGCCGACCTGGACGGGATTCGAGACCAGGCCGAGGACGAGCGTGCCCAGCGCCCCGCGGAGCGAGGAGATGCCGGTGCCGACGCTCGACTGGGCGACGAAGCGGACGATCCCGCGGCGATCCTCGGCGAGCGGCTCCGGGGCGGCCCGCGGGAAGCGACGGAATGCGGCGAGACCGACGGCGCCGATGCCGGCGGAGGCGAGGGCCTGGGCGCACAGGAGCGAGGTCACGAGCGCCGTGACCCCGTGCGAGGCGGCGATCACGATCCCGGCGAGCTTGAGCGCCTGCGAGCCGAGCAGGAAGAACGCCCGGACGTCGTAGCGGCCGCGCAGGAGGAGGGCGACGCCCGCCGGGGACTCGGGCGCCTGGACGACCGGGATCAGGGCCGCGAGAAGCAGCGGCTGCATGAGGTCCTCCGCGCCGAAGAGCCGGTCGGCGAGCGGCGCGAGGCCGGCGAGAGCGCCCCCGGCCAGGAGCGCTCCTGCGCCCTTGACCGCGAGCGCCCGCCGGAAGAGGCCCCGCAGCTTTCCCCACTCTTCGGCTGCCGCGTAGCGGAAGCCGAACTTGACGAGCGCCTCCTCGACGGTCAGGTCGAGCAGGAGCGCGAAGAAGCTCGTCGCCACGAGCACGATCGAGTAGACGCCGAAGCTCGCCGGCCCGAGAACGCGGGCCGCGACGAGCGTCCCGAGGACTCCGAGGACGAACGAGGCGTACGTTCCGAGCGCGGTTGCCGAGCGGCGCCAGAGAAGCCGCGAGCGCATCAGAGCGTCCCAGTATAGTGGCCGCCCGTGGCCGTCAGATCGCTCCCGGGGCGGCGTCCCGGAGTCCACGCGACGGCATGGAATCGGGTTCGCGAAGCGCCGGGCGGCGTCCTGCTCGCGCTCGGGCTGCCGGTGCTCTTCCTCCATGTCGAGAACCAGCCGGGCTTCACCGTGCGACTCGGCTCGGCGGCGGCGCACGTGGCGCTCTCGGACCTCGTGGTCGTGGTCCTCGTGGCCGCTGCGCTCGCCTTCGGCCTGTCCGCGGGGTTCGAGCCGCTTCGGGCCGGCCGGTGGATCTGGGTGGCGGGCGGCGCGCTGCTCGCCGTCGTCGCCGCCGGCACGCTGCTCGGGCTGCGCGAGGAGGGTTACCGGTTCGCCACCCACGCCGTCACCGCGGCGAAGTTCGGCGAGTACGCCCTCCTCGCCCCAGCGGCGGCCCTGCTCGTCCGGAGTCGCCGGGACGTCGAGGCCGCTCTCGCGGGCTTCGCGGCCTGGTCGGCGGCGGCGACCGTCCTGGCGCTCCTCCAGTTCTTCGGCGCGGACCTCGTCGGCGCGTGGCCGGCCGGACGGCGCCAGCCCTCGTTCCTCGGCCACCACGACTTCGCCGCGCTCTCCGGCGCCGCCCTGGCGGTCGGCCTCGCCGCCCTGGCCCTCGGGCGCGCCTGGCCGCTGGGGCGGTCGACCGCCGCTCTCGCCGGCGTCGCCGGCGGCCTGGGCCTCGTCCTCTCCGGCTCCAGCGCCGGCGCGATCGGCGCGGGCGCTGCCGCGGCGGCGGCCTGCCTCGTCGTCTACCGGCGGAGCGGGATGCCGGGCAGGCGCGTGGCCGCGGTCCTCGGCGTCACGCTCGTCGCGGTCGGGGGCGTCGCCGTCCTGCGCGGCCAGGACCTCGACCAGTTCCTGCGCTTCCTCGGCGTGAGGACGGAGCAGCGGACGACGCGCCAGGACGTGCAGACGTACTCGCAGCGGACCGTGCTCGTCTACATCGGCTGGCGGATCTTCCGCGAGCACCCGGTGCTCGGCGCGGGCTGGCAGTCCTCGAGCGAGCTGGGCACCTACGGGCCGCACCTGGACGACGCCAGGCGGCGCTTCCCGGACACCGCCCCGCGGGCGTTCCCCTCGCCCGAGCACCCCTACGGGATCCAGAACGCGTACGTCCAGGCCGCCGCCGAGCTCGGGCTCGTCGGCCTGACGCTCTTCGTCGGGCTGATCGCGGCGGGCCTCGCCCTCGCCGGCCGCGTCGCGCTGCGGGCCCCCCCGGCGGCGGCGACCACGGCGCTCGTCGCCCTGCTCTGGCTGCTCGTCGCCGCGGCGGTGTGGAGCGCCAACGGACTCGTCGCCGGGATCCCGCTCGACGCGCTCGAGTGGACCGCGCTCGGCCTCGCCGTCGCCGCTGCGAGCGGAGCCCGTGCCTGGGCCTGATCCGTGGCCGGCGGAGGGGCGGCGCCATCCTCCCCGCAGCGCGCCGACGTACTGGATCCTCGCGCCGCTCTCGGAGTGGCTGCAGGCCGAAGCGCGGGAGGCCGGGAGTACCCTGGGGCGCTTCCGGCTGCTCGACGTCGGCTGCGGCGCCAAGCCGTACCACCCCTTCTTCGCCCCGCTCGCGAGCGAGTACGTCGGGGTCGATCCCGTGCACCCCGGCGCGGAGCTGAAGGGGACCGTCGAGGACCTGCCCGTGCCGGACGCGAGCTTCGACGTCGTCCTCTGCAACCAGGTGCTCGAGCACTGCGCCGACCCGGCGCTCGCCGTGCGGGAGCTGCGCCGTGTGACCGCTCCCGGCGGGCGCGTGCTCGCCTCGACCCACGGCGTGATGGCCTACCACCCGAGTCCCGAGGACCTGTGGCGCTGGACGCATGCGGGGCTCGAGCGGCTCTTCGAGCAGAACGGCGACTGGAGCACGCTCGGGGTCGCTCCGGGCGCCGGCACGGCGGCCTGCGTCACTACGGTCCTGTCCATGTACGTGCACCTGACGGCGAAGCGCACGGGCCTGCGGCCCGTCGGGAGCGGCGTGATCCGGATCCTGAACCGGCTGGGCCCGGCGATCGACCGCCGCTCGCGCCTGCTCCGCGAGCCCGGGCCGGGGACGATGTTCCTCAACCTCCACGTGCGCGCGGAGGTCGCCCACGGATGAGCGCGCGCGTCCTGGTCACCGGCGGTGGCGGCTTCATCGGCTCGAACCTCGTGGCCGCCCTGCTCGGCCGCGGCGACCGCGTCAGCGTGCTGGACAACTTCTCGACGGGAAACCGCGCCAACCTCGCCCCGTTCGACCATGACGTCGAGATCGTCGAGGGCGACCTCCGCAGCTACGAGCGGGTTCACGCGGCCGTCCGGGGGATCGAACTCGTCTTCCATCTCGGCGCGCTGGGCTCGGTGCCGCGCTCGGTCCAGGACCCGCTGACCTCGAATGCGGTCAACGTCGACGGGACGCTGAACGTCCTCCTCGCGGCTCGCGACGAGGGCGTCCGCCGGGTCGTCTTCGCCTCCTCGTCGTCCGTCTACGGAAGCTCCGGCGAGCTGCCGCGGCGGGAGTCGATGGCGCCCGACCCGATCTCGCCCTACGGGGTCGCGAAGCTGGCCGGAGAGCGCTACTGCGTCAGCTTCAGCCGCGTCTACGAGTCGTTCGAGGCGGTCGTGCTCCGGTACTTCAACGTCTTCGGCCCGCGGCAGGATCCGCGCTCGCAGTACGCCGCCGTCGTGCCGCTGTTCGTGACCGCGATCGCGGCAGGAGAGCCCGTCACGATCTTCGGCGACGGCGAGCAGTCCCGCGATTTCACCTACGTCGCGAACGTCGTCGACGCGAGCCTGCTCGCCGCCGACGTCCCGGGTGTCAGCGGCCGGATCTTCAACGTGGCGGCCGGGGTCCCCCACAGCGTCGACGCGCTGGCCGACGCGGTCGGCGCGATCCTCGGCCGGCCGGTCGAGAAGCGGTTCCTCCCGCCCCGGGCCGGCGACATCCGCGACGCCTGGGCGGACGTCTCCGAGGCCCGCACCGTGCTCGGGTACGAGCCTCGCGTCGGGCTCGAAGACGGGCTCCGGCTCGCGATCGCCTCCCTGCTCCCACGATCCGCGTGACCGGGGAGCCCGTGCGGGTGCTGCGCGTGATCGCGCGGCTGAACATGGGCGGGCCCGCGCTCCACGTCGCCTACCTGACGGCCGGGCTGCGGGCGCGCGGCTACAGCACGACGCTCGTCGCGGGAACGCTGGCGCGCGACGAGGAGTCGATGGCGTTCGTCGCCGACGACCTCGGCGTGCCCGTCCGGACGATCGACCAGCTCCACCGCGAGATCTCGCCGCTCCACGACGCGGTCGCCGTGCTCCGCCTCGCCCGCATCATCCGCCGTAAACGCCCCCACATCCTGCACACGCACACGGCCAAGGCGGGCGCGATCGGCCGGCTCGCCGCCGTTCTCGCCGGGCCGGCCAGGCCCCCGATCGTCGTGCACACCTTCCACGGCCACGTCCTCCGCGGCTACTTCGATCCACTCCGCGCCGGGGGGTTCCGGCTGCTGGAGCGGTGGCTGGCACGCCGCGCGACGGCGCTCGTCGCGGTCAGCCCGCAGGTTCGGGACGATCTCGTCGCGCTCGGCGTCGCCCGCCGGGAGGCCTTCACCGTCCTGCGGCTCGGCATCGCGCTCGACGAGCGCGTGGTCGCGCGGGATGAGGAAGGGCCGGCGATGCGCGCGTTGCTCGGCATCCCGCGGGAGCGGTTCATCCTCGGCTGGGTCGGGCGGATGACCGGCGTCAAACGGACGGACGACGTGCTGCTGGCGCTGAAGCGCCTCCGCGAGGCGGGGATCGACGCCGGGCTCTGCATGGTCGGTGACGGCCCCGACCGGGACCACGTCGAACAGCGCGCACGCGACCTCGGAGTCGTGCGGCAGTGCTACTTCCTCGGCTACCAGGAGGACGTCTCGGCGTTCTTCGCCGCGTTCGACGCGTTCGTGCTCCCGTCGGCCAACGAGGGCACGCCGGTCTCGGCGATCGAGGCCCTCGCGGCCGGGCTGCCGGTCGTGGCGAACCGGGTCGGCGGCGTGCCGGACGTCGTGCGCGACGGGGTCGACGGCGTGCTGGTCGAGCTCGGCGACGTCGCCGGTCTCGCACGTGCCCTCGAGCGGCTGGCCGGCGATCCGGGGTTGCGGGAGCGGATGGGACGTGCCGGCCGCGAGCGCGTCCTGCCGCGGTACTCGGTCGAGCGGCTGATCGACGACGTCGACCTCCTCTACCGCTCCCTGCTCGAGGCCGAGGGGCTCGGCCGCCTGCTCCGCGACTCCGCCCCGCGCTGATCGGAACCACGGCCGAGCGCCCCGCTCGGTGCGCCTCCCGACCACCCGGGTCTGACCCTCTTGAGGTGCTGGTTCGGACGTGTCCTTCGTGCCGGAGGCGTGACGATTCCTCCACAGCTCGTGTCCGGAAGGGCCGTGCCGGGGGCGTCTGGAAGCGTCGCCCCGGCTAGGCTGGCCGGGCCGGCGCCGTGCGGCCGGTCGGTTGCCCCTGCCCTCGAGGCGCCCCCGCGACCGCGACGAGCGTCATGCCGGAGCGCAGGAGGCGCGGCCGGGACCCCGCCGGAAACAGCTCCAGCAGCTCGCCGGGACGGAGGAGCTCCACCCCGAGGCCCTCGCGCCGCCGCAGAGCTCGGTAGACGCGCTCGCGGGGACTTCGGGGGAGCCAGTGCATGAACGGCAGCAGCGTGTGCACCTCCACCGGGAAGAGCCGGTTCGGAGTCGTCACGAACACGCGGCGGGCGACCCGGCAGAGCTCCCGCAAGAACGCTCGCTGCGCCGCCCGGTCGCCGACGTGCTCGAGCACGGCGTTCGAGAAGCCGAGGTCGAACTCCCCGTCTGCGAAGGGCAGGTCGCGCCCGTCCGCGCGCACCGCCCGCACCGCCGGGAAGGCCTCCGAGAAGCGCTCCAGGTACTGCGTCGAGACCG
The DNA here is from genome assembly GCA_046262415.1 of Gaiellaceae bacterium. Taxonomy (GTDB): domain Bacteria; phylum Actinomycetota; class Thermoleophilia; order Gaiellales; family Gaiellaceae; genus JACDAS01. Next base: position 34,573 of record JBHEMU010000146.1, read on the forward strand.
CCGTGATCCGCTCCGGCCACGGATAGGCGGCCTCGAAGAAATTGTGCGTGCCGTAGACGTCCTCACCGAAGCCGCCGTCGCTCACGCCGACGTCGATGACGGTCGAGTCCGGCGTCGGCCGCAGCTCGGCGAGGAAGAGCTCGAGCTTGCTCCGGCGGCTGCGCGCCGACACGCGACCGGCCAGGCGGTGGGCCAGCGCGGCCGGGCCGGCCACCGTCAGCGCCGCAGGCTCTGGTACGCCTTGAAGGCCGGCTTCTGCACGCCGCCGGACGTGAGCAGGCCCGACTGCCACCCTGACACGACGGGCTCGTCCTGGAGGAGGAACCAGAGCATCAGGTCGATCCTCGGATGGGCGCGGGCCAGGCCGAACGCCTGCTTCAGGTAGGAGGCCTGCAGGTTCCACGAGACGCCGAAGAAAGTGTCGGGCGGGTTCGTCTGGTAGCCGTACTCCGTGATCCAGAGCCGCTTCGGTCCGTACAGGCGGGTCACCTCGTCGACGAGCGTCTGGATGTTGCCCAGGGTGACCGCGGTCGTCGGCCGGCCGTTCGCGGGGGGCCTCGGCGCCCGCCGCGGCGACTCCGAGCGATTGCCGTAGTAGGGGTGGTGCGCGTAGGCGTCGAACCGCCTAAGCCCCGCCTTCCTCGCCGCCCGCAGGAAGGCGAGCGGGGAGACCGAGGGTCGCGCGCTCGACGCGTCGTTGTTCCCTCGCGGCGCCGTCACCCCACAGGCGACCTGCCGGCCGGCGAGCAGCGTCCCGTGCACCCCTGCGTAGATCGCGTTGCAGATGCGCGCGTAGGCGATTGCGCTCCGGTAGACGACCCGCCCCCGGACCCGTTCGAGCTGCGGCTTCAGGTAGACGGGATTGTTGGGCTCGTTCCACGCGAGCCACCTGCGCACCGCCGGCAGGAAGCGCTGTTCGGTCGCCTCGTACGTGCCGCTGTAGCGGGTCGCCGCCGCGTAGGCGAACCTGCGCAGGTCGCCGAAGTCCGTCGGCGCGCGGTTGAAGCCGGCGCCGTCGTTCGCCCACCTGGGGGTACCCACGATCGAGAAGACGACCTCGATACCCGCGGACTTCGCGCGCTCGACGGCGGTGTCGTAGGGACGCCAGTCGTACGCGGGGTCGGCCGGGTCGGAGGGCCGGGTCGGGCGCCGTGTCGCGACCCCATTCGGGCCGCCCCAGCGCAGGCTGACACGCAGTACCTCCACCCTCAACTGGGAGAAGAGCGGGAAGGCCCGCTCCCCGTTGAACAGCGTCTGCCCGTCGTCGAAGATGCCCACCTCGAGGCGAGGCGACGCCGCGGCCGGTTGCGCGCCGAGGCCGGCGACGGCCGCGAGGACCGCCGCCGAAAGAGCCACGCTCCTACGCACTGCCCGCCTCTCGCCCGAGCGCCGCCACCCAGCGGCGCAGACCCTCCTCGAGGTCGATCTCGGGCTCCCAGCCGAGCACCTCGCGGGCCCGCGTGATGTCCGGGCGACGTACCTGCGGGTCGTCCATCGGCAGCGCCTCGAACACGATCTCGCTCTTCGAGTTCGTCACCCGGATCACCGTCTCGGCCAGCTCCAGCATCGTCACCTCGTGGTCCGGGTTGCCGATGTTGACCGGCAGGTGCTCCTCGCTCGTCGCGAGCAGGTAGAGGCCCCGGATCAGGTCGTCGACGTAGCAGAGGCTCCGCGTCTGCGACCCGTCTCCGAAAACCGTCAGCGGCTTGCCCTCGAGCGCCTGCCGCAGGAACGTCACGGAAGCGCGGCCGTCGTTCGCCCTCATCCTCGGCCCGAAGGTGTTGAAGATGCGGGCGATGGAGGTATCCACCCCCTGCTGCCGGTGGTACGCCATCGTCATCGACTCGGCGTAGCGCTTCGCCTCGTCGTACACGCCGCGCGGTCCGATCGGGTTGACGTTGCCCCAGTAGCTCTCGGGCTGCGGGTGGATCTGCGGGTCGCCGTAGACCTCGCTCGTGGAGGCGATCAGGAACCGCGCGCGCTTGAACTTCGCCAGCCCGAGCGCGTTGTGCGTCCCGTAGGACCCGACCTTGAGCGTGTGCAGCGGCAGCCGCAGGTAGTCGATCGGGCTGGCGGGGCTCGCCAGGTGGTAGACGAAGTCGACCGCCTCGGCGATCTCGATGTGCTCGACGAGGTCGTGGTTGAGGAAGACGAAGTCGTCGTCACGGATGTGCTCGATGTTGTTCAGGCTGCCCGTCTCGAGGTTGTCGACGCAGATCACGCGCAGACCACGCGCGAGCAGGTGGTCGCACAGGTGCGACCCGAGGAAGCCGGCGCCGCCGGTGACGACCGCGGTTGGCATGGGCTCAGGATACTCAGGCCGGACCGGACGGTACGGTGGGCGCCCCACGCCGGGCCGCGGGGCCGGCTCCGGGAGCCGCGTGCGGCGCATCCTCGATCCTGCCGAGCGCGGAGATCACGTCGGACTTTCGAGGGGTCCGGCCGCTACCGCTCGGCGTCCTCGTCGCTCCGCCGCCGCCCGCGCCCGCCCAGGTCCTTGTTCGACTCCATGTCGAACCACATCGCGAACAGCGTGAACTGCGATCCGGAGATCAGGAGCAGCGCGATCAGCGCCACGGTCGCCGGCGTGATCTCGTTGCCAAGGAAGCGGAGCACCGTCTCCGTGATCCCGAGCGCGAGGCCCAGGGTCGTCATCAGGAAGCCGAGCGCGTAGAAGAAGACGAGCGGGTGGAAGTCGCGGATCACGTACTTCTCGCGCATCCGCCAGAAGAACCCCTTGATCAGCAGCCACGAGATCGTCGGGACGACCTTCCGGAGCCGGATCCCGGAGCGCTCGCCGACGCCGTAGATCGGCCGCGACGGGTAGTCGCGCACGCGCGCGTTGACGACGTTCAAATGCACGAGCATGTCGTTCGGGAACCCGTAGCGGCGGTAGAGCCGGTCGACGTCGAGCACCTCGAGCGTCCGCAGGCCGAGCGCCGTGTAGCCCGCCTGCGAGTCGGCCACGTGCCAGTAGCCGGAGGCGATCTTCGTCAGCAGCGAGAGGAGGGCGTTGCCGAGGTAGCGCGTGCGCGGGATCAGCTGCCAGGCCTGACCGGAGAACAGCCGGTTCGCCTTGGCGTAGTCGACCTCGTTCCGCGCGACGGGCTCCGCCAGCGCCGCCAGCTCGGCGGGATCCATCTGGTTGTCCGCCGCCATCACGCACGTGACGTCGATCCGCTCGGCGAGGGAGCGCTTGTAGCCCGACACGATCGCCGCGCCGACGCCGCCATTCCGCTCGTGGGCGATCACCTCGACGCGCGGGTCGGCGGCAGCGACCTCGCGGGCGCGCTCGAGCGTCGCGTCCTTCGAAGCGTCGTCGACGACGTAGATCCGGTCGACGAAGGGCGGGATCCCGCGGATCGTCTCCGCGACGAGCGTCTCCTCGTTGTACGCGGGGACGACCACGGAGACGCGCTTCCCTGCCAGCATGTGACGGAGGTTACTGAGCCGGTCGGCGCCTGAACCGACCCTCGAGCGGCTCCCAGAGGACCGCCGCGAGGGCGCCGAGGATCAGACCGATCGCGGCGCCGACCGCGCCCGCGGTCCGCCTGCTCGGCGGCGAGGCCCGCTCGGCGACCGCGGGCTCGACGACCGCGGCCCGTTCCACCCCGCGCGCAAGGGCGATCAGGTCGCGCAGGCCGAGCTGCGACGTCTCGAGGCTCGAGCGCCGCTGCTCGTTGAAGGTGAGGACGTTGTTGAAGTTGGCGACGAAGATCAGCCTCTCCACGGCCGGGATCGAGTGATTCTCGAGGATCCCCGCCTGCTCCCTCACCGCGAAGGCGATCCGCTCGTTGACCTTCTCGAGCTCGCGGGCGTTGCGGTCGAGCCGGGCCTGGTAGGTGCCGAGCTTGACGTCGACGTAGGCCGACACCTCCTTGACCACCATCTGCGCCAGGGCGTTGGCCGTGTCGCGGGCCTTCCTGGCGGGAAGATCGCGGACGCGGATCTCGAGCAGGGGCGTGGGCTGCTCGACCCGGCCGCGCTGGCCGGCCGAGACCGTCTTCGTCGAGACGCGCGCACGCAGGACCCCCGGCCGGAGGCCCGCCCCGCGCGCGACCCGGTCGACCGTCCTGCGGTTGATCGCGAGCTGCCCGGCGATCCCGATCCTCGCCTGGAGGTTCTGAATCGGCGTCGAGCCGCCCGGCGCGAACGGCTGGCCGAGGTAGACGAGGGCGCGGGCACCGTAGGAGCCGCTCTGCCCGGCCGTGACGAGGAGGCCGACGACCGCTCCGATGACCAGGCCGAGCACGAGCAGCCACCAGCGCGCGACGACCGCGCGCCAGTACCGGCCGAGATCGACGTCTTCTTCCGCGTCGAGCTCGACGGCGGAGCGGGCGTCGCGCGACTCCGCCTGGGGCCTCATCGGGCGCCAACCCTAGCAACGGCCCATTCCCACTGAGCGCGCAGGCCGGTCTCGAGCGGCGTGGTCGGGACCCAGCCGAGATCGGCCCGGATCCGGCTCGTGTCCGCGGCCGTGCGGCGCACGTCGCCCGCGGCCTCGGCGCGAGTCCTGACGTCGAGCGTGCGGCCCGAGACCCGCTCGCACAGCGCGATCGCCTCGCGCATCGTCGCCTCGCTACCGCCGCCGACGTTGTAGGCGGCACCCGCCGGGGCGCGCTGCATCGCACCGGCGGTGGCGGCGACGGCATCGCCCACGAAGGTGAAGCCGCGCGAGCGCGACCCGTCCCCGTAGAGCTCGAAGGGCGCGCCCTCGGCCAGCGCCTCGACGATGCGCGTGAACGCCATGTCCGGGCGCTGGCGGGGCCCGTAGACCGTGAAGTAGCGCAGCACGACGGCGTCGAGGCCGAAGCTGGTCGCGTAGGCCCGGACCAGGTGCTCGCACGCGAGCTTCGTGATGCCGTACGGAGAGATCGGGCGGGGGGCTGCGTCCTCGGGGGTCGGGTGGGCCTCCGCGTCGCCGTTGATCGACGAGCTGGAGGCGAACACGAGTCGAGCCCCCGTCCGCACGGTTGCCTCGAAGAGCCGCTGGCTCGCGAGCAGGTTGCCCGTGACGTACCGCTCGAAGACGTCCCCGAAGGAGCGGACGCCGGGCTGGCCCGCGAGGTGGAAGACGCCCTGGGCGCCGGCGAGCGCATCGTCCAGCGGATCGACCGCCAGGTCGAGGCGGCGCACGTCGAGGCCGCGCGCGTTCTCCTGCTTCAGCACCGGGTCGTAGTAGTCGGTGAAGGAATCGACGCCGACGACCTCGTGGCCCGCGGACTCGAGCGTCTCCGCGAGGTGCGAGCCGATGAAGCCTGCGGCCCCGGTGACGACGTACCTCATCCGGAGAGGAGCTCCTCGTAGAGCCGCTCGTGCGCCTCCGCGGCGGCGTCCCACGTCAGCGACGCGGCGGCTCGCTCGGCCCCGCGCGAGGCCGCCGCCAGCGCGCCGGGATCGTCCAGCAGCGACCGGCACGCTTCGGCCAGCGCGGCCGGGTCGCCCGGCGGCACCACGCGTCCCGCGGCGAAGTCGGCGACGGTCTCGCCGAGGCCCCCCACGTCGGAGACGACGGCCGGCCGGCCGTGACCGAGCGCCGTGGCGAGGACGCCCGAGGAATCCGCGCGCCGGTACGGCAGCACGACCGCGCTGGCCCGGCCCATCAGGGCGGCGACCTCGGCCTCGGGGACGAAGCCGAGGCGCCATTCGACGCGCTCCGCGACGCCGAGCTCGGCCGCGAGCCGGCGTACCGGCTCGACCGGGTCGAGGGCGTCGCCGGCGACCACCAGCCTGGCGCCCGGCACGTCGGGGAGCGCCCGCACGAGCACGTCGAGGCCCTTGTAGTCGCGCACCAGGCCGAAGAAGAGGAGCGTCCTGCCGTTCGGGGACGCCCGGGCGGCGGCAGAGGGGCCGGTGAAGCTCGCGTGCGGGATCCGCACGACGCGCTCGCGTGCGACGCCCGCCGCGGCGAGCTCGTCGACCGCGCGCCGCGAGTGGACGACGACCCGCGCGACGGCGTTGCAGACGTCGCGCCAGAGCGCTGCGGAGCGCTCGCCGCGCCGGCCGAGCACGTCGTGCGCGGTGAACACCGTCGGGCGCTCGGCCGCCACCTCACCCAGCCAGGCCAGGTCGCGCCGGGGCAGGGCCAGCCACTGCACGTGCACGACGTCCGGCGCAAGGCTCGCGAGGCGGCGCCTCAGGCGCAGCACGCAGGGCAGGTACTCCGCTGCCTTGACGGCGAAGCGAACGCGCGAACGGGGCGCCAGGCGGCGCAGGCGGCCGCTGAGCGGGAAGAAGATCTCCTGCCGCCGGTAGCCGACCGGCTCCGGCGGCTCGCCGAACGGGAAGGGCGATGTGAGCAGGTCGACCTCGTGCCCGCGGCGCGCGAGCGCGGAGCCCAGCTCGTGGTCGTAGGGGGGCGTGTAGCTCGGGAGGTCGACGAGGGAGACATGCACCGGCCGATCGTACCGCCGGGCCTTTTGAGCTACGGTCACGCGGCCCGTGTCGCGCCTCGTCAAGCACGCCGGAGACCGGATCCTCGCGCTGAGCTTCCTGGTCGCCGCCTCGCCGGCCCTCGCCGCGATCGCCGTCTGGATCCTCCTCGACGACGGGCGGCCCGTGCTGTTGCGCCAGGAGCGCGCGGGCAGGCACGGGCGGCCCTTCGACATGTTCAAGTTCCGCACGATGGTCCCGGACGCGATCGAGCGCGGGCGCGCTCTCGGGATGGACGATCCGTACGGGGTGCTGAAGGACGACCCGCGCATCACGCGCAGCGGACGCTTCCTCCGGCGGAGCGGCCTCGACGAGCTGCCGCAGCTCCTGAACGTCCTGCGCGGGGAGATGAGCCTCGTGGGGCCGCGGCCCGACCTCGTCGAGCAGGTCGCGAACTACACCGACTCGGACCGCCGCCGGCTCGCCGTCCTCCCCGGGATCACCGGCTGGTCGCAGATCCACGGGCGCGAAGACATGCCCTGGCCGGAGCGGATCGAGCAGGACATCTGGTACGTCGAGCACTGGTCGCTCTGGCTCGACGTGAAGATCGTGCTCCGGACCTTCGGAGAGCTCTTCCGCCCGGAACCCGATCCGGTCGTGGACACGATGAACATCGAGCGCGCCCGGCAGGCCGCCAAGCGCGGGTGAGCTGGTGCCCCATCCGGCAACGTTCACCGGCTTCTGGCCCGCGACCACGCGGCGCCGGGCGGCGTCCTCGGTCGCCCCCATAGCCTTGGCTATGCGGGCGTCCTGCGTCCTTGCCCGACTTGGTGCTCGCGACCCAGAAGGGCGGCAACGTCACCGGACGGGGCACTAGTGCAGGCGGCGAGCCTGGTCGAGGTGGAACCGGCCGCCTGGGACGGGCTGCTCGAGCGCCTGGGGTGCGCGGACGCGTACCTCCAGCGCGACTACCTCGAGGTGTCCGCGGTGCTCGAGCGCGAGGCCCGCCCGGCGCTTCTGCACGCCCCGGGAGAGGGGGGCGACGTCGTCTTCCCCTGCCTCCTGCGCGGGGTGCCCGAGCTCGGCGTCCTAGACGCGACCAACGCGTACGGGTACGGAGGTCCGGTCGCCGTCGGGGCGCAGCCGCCGGTGGCCGGGTTCGCGGACGCCTACGAGCGCTGGTGCGCGGAGACAGGCGTGGTGTCGACGTTCGTGCGCTTCCACCCGCTCTTCGAGAACCACCGGACGGCGCCGCCGTCCTTCCGCCGCGAGCGCGTCGCCGGCTCCGTCGCGTGGCGCCTCGAGGGAGACCTCGTCGCGGGCATGCACCCCCACCACCGCCGCGCCGTGCGCAAGGCCGAGCGCACGGGCGTCGAGGTCGACGTCCGGCTCGCTCCCGCAAGCCTGACGCCGTTCGCCGCTCTCCACGAGGAGACGATGCGCCGTCAGGACGCCGCGCCGTTCTACTTCTTCCCGCCGGCCTACTGGCAGGGGCTCACGGCCCGGCTGGGAGCCAGGCTGCTCCGGCTGGACGCGTGGCTCGAAGGCACCCTCGTCGCGAGCGTTCTCTGCCTGGCCACGCCGCCGTGGCTGCACTACCACCTCGGCGCGACCTCGGTCGCCGCCCGGGGCGTCGGCGCGAGCCACCTGCTGATGCTGACGGCGGCGCTCTGGGGCCAGGCGCGCGGCTTCGAGCAGTTCCACCTCGGCGCGGGCGTCGGGGGCGGCGGCGGGCCGCTGCTGGAGTGGAAGCGGCGCTTCGCGCCGGAGGGCCTGCGCGAGCAGTGGCTCGGCAAGGCGGTGCACGACCCGGGGCGCTACCGCGAGCTGACGGGGCAGGCCACCGTTCGCTACGACGGATTCTTCCCGGCCTACCGGGCGCCGTGATCCGCCGCCCGGCGATCGCGTTCGGCCTGCTCCATGCCGGCCTCGCCCTGACCCGGAGCCTCGGCAGGGCCGGAATTCCGGTGTGCGGGGTCGTGCTGACCGACAGCGACTTCGGCCTCGCGTCGCGGTACCTGAGCCGGCGCGCGAGGGTGAGCACGGACGAGCAGGCGCTGGCGGCGATGCGGGAGATCGCGCGCGAGAGCCGGCCCATCGTCTTTCCGGAGCGCGACGAGCACGTCGAGCTGATCCTCCGGCGCTGGGAGGAGGTGGCCGCCGTCGCCGACGTGCCGCTGCCGGGGGACCCGGACGTGGTGAGGAGACTTCGTCGCAAGGAATTGTTGCCAATCATGGCAACGACGGCGGACGTTCCCGTGCCGCGCACCGTCGCCGCCTCGAGCGAGGACGCCGTCCGCGCCGCCGGCCTCCAGCCGCCCTTTCTCGTCAAGCCCGCGGAGGGGCAGGGCTTCGCGCTGGCGTTCGGCCACAAGGTGGTCGTCGCGGACACGGTTGACGAGGCCGTGGCCGCCTGGCGACGGGCTCGCGAGCACGGGTTCGAGACGATCGTCCAGGAGCTGATCCCGGGTTCGCACGAGCGCGTCTTCTCGCTCTTCACCTACATCGGCCGCGGCGGTGAGCCGCTCGCGAGCGTCGTCGGGCGCAAGGTGCGGCAGGGGCCGCTGCGCTTCGGCACGAGCGCAGTCTTCGAGGCCCGCCACGACCCGACCGTCCTCGAGCTCGGCCAGCGCCTGCTGCTGACGGCGGGATACCGCGGCTTCGCGCACGTCGAGTTCGCGCACGACCCCCGCGACGGTCTGTTCAAGCTGCTGGAGGTGAACACGCGCTTGCCGGTGTGGGCCGGTCTCGGCATGACGCGCGGGTTCGACATGGCGCGCCTCGCCTACGACGACCTGTGCGGCCGCCAGGTGGAGCCGCTGGGGCTCCTGCCCGACGGGACGACGTGGATCTACCTCGGCAAGGACGTCTGGGTCTCGGCCCAGATGGCGCGGCGGCGCGAGCTCGGGCCGGGGCGGTTCCTCGGCCCGTACCTCCGACGCCGCAAGGTTCGAGCGACGCTCGCGCTCGACGACCTGAGGCCGGCGGTCGCCTCGCTCGCCTACCTGCGCTCGCGCGCCGGGTAGACATGGCCAGCCTCGTCTTCTGGCAGTGAAGGGGAAGCGCTACGGCCGTCTGTCGAGAGCATCCCCGAGCAATGTCTGAAGCCGTCGGAGTGTTTCTTCGCCGAGGGAGCGCGCGACCTCGACATCGCCATCCCCCGCATCGGGCGCCCACAGCAACAGAGCATCATCGCGGTAGACCGCCAAGTGATCGCACACCTCTGGCTCAGCATGACGCTCGGCTGCCTCCCGTAGTTCTGCCAAGTTTGTACCGCAGAGCGGCAGGTGGAATGTCTGAGGTGTCGGCCACAGTGTGCTACGCCCAATCGACCGCACTGAACTCGCCTCGGCCGGTCGCGACTGAGAAAGCTCTGTATCTCTGGAGCCATTGATGTCCCTTCGATGTAGAGCGTCGCATCGCCGGACAATTCCTCGTCAATCACGCGGAGCAGCTCGTACAAGTCGGAGACGCGGCCGAGAGAGATGCTCTCGCCTCCCTGAAATCGCAGCCCGTCGGCTCCAGTCATCTACCTCGTGCCCTGGGCCCGCTGCCAGACCGGCGGCACGCCGAAGCGGGCATACCGCACGAGCGAGACCAGCGTCGCCCACGTGACCAGGACGTAGTAGTACGCGAGCGCCGCGGCCGGCAGCGGCACCCGCAGCCGCCCGAGCGCGGCGAGCGCGAGGAACGCCAGCTGCGCACTCAGGATCGCGTCGTAGACGAGCCCGCTGCGCACGAGCGCCAAGTTCGTCGCCAGCAGGACGACGTGCAGGATCCCGCTCGCGTAGCGCAGCAGCCGGTGCGAGACGAGCTCGATCCAGTAGAGCGGGGTCAGGCGCCGGAACATGCCTCCTTCGAACACGGTCAGCCAGCACCACTCGAACATCCGCACCTTGCGGCGGTACTCGTCCTCCTGCTCGGCCGAGGGCTTCTCGAACGCGAGCGCCTCCGGCTCGTAGACCGCGCGCCGGCGCCGCTGGACCAGCCTGTAGGGGAAGCCGAGGTCGTGGCCGAAGCGATGCTCGATGTAGTCGGCCGCCCGGACGGCGCAGATCGACCCGTTCCCGCCGGTCACCGAGCCGAGCAGCGATTCCTGCTCGCGCACCCAGAGCTCGTAGCGCCAGTAGGCGCCCTCCCGGTTGGAGCCGTCCGGACGCTGCAGGCGGAGGCGGCCGCACACGTAGGCCACCTCCGGGTCGGCGAAGTTGCGAGTGAGCTTACGGAGCGCGTCCGGCGCCCAGGTCGCATTGGCGTCGGAGAAGGCGAGAATCTCGCCCTTCGCCTCCTTGTAGGCGCGGTTCTGCGCCGCCAGCTTGCCGCCCCGCGGGTACGCGAGCAGTCGCACGCGCGGGTCACTCGCCGCGAAGCTCTCGACCAGCTCGTCCGTGCGGTCGCTCGACGCGTCGGAGGCGATCAGGATCTCCAGCAGGTGCGCCGGGTAGTCGAGCGAGGTCAGGTTCTCGAGCCGGTGCTCGATCACGTCCTCCTCGTCGTGCGCGGCGATGATCACGCTCACGCTCGGAGTGAGGTCCGCCTTGCGGACGAGCCGGGGCCGAAGCCGCGCCACGAGGCCCGCGAAGAGCGGGTAGAGCAGGTGCGTCCACGCCAGCAGGCCGAGCGCGATCCAGAAGACGATCTCGAGGGCTATCACACTGACCAGAGGCCCTTCCGGGAACACCCCTTGGCCTGCCTAGACATGGCGCCCCTCGGGTTCTGACCTTCCGAAAGGAGTGGCGGCTCCGCCGCCACTCCGCTCTCCCGAAGGGCCTACCCGGGGTCGACCGAAGTGCGCAGCACTTCGGTCGAGGCGGAACACGATCGGGAGCGCGACGATCAGCATCAGGAAGGCGTAGAAGTAGTAGAAGGTCATCGTCAGGTAGAACGCGTTCGCGGCCATGATCCCCGCCAGCGCCGCCGTCAGGCCCCACGCCACCGGCCGCAGCCGCGCGCCCACCGGATCGCCTCGCGCCGTCAGCGCTCGTCCGAGCCGCCTGGCCGCCCCGAGGCGCGCGAAGAAGTAGAGCAGGAAGGCGCCGTACAGGAGCACGCCGATCAGGCCGGTCTCGACGAAGAGGGCCACGTAGTAGGAGTGCGGGCCCCAGTTCGTCCGGCCGGTGATCTGCTCGTAGTAGACGGAGAAGCTGTTCAGCCCCAGCCCGAGCAGCGGGTGCTGATTGAGGATCTGCGGGATGAACTCGTAGATGCCGAAGTGTGTCGACGTGCTCGCATCGCCGGTCTGGACCCGGCTCGCGACGACGGTCTCCACGTAGTCGTAGCGCGCGAGCGCCACCGCCGCGACCACGGCCGCGGCGCCCGCCAGGGGCACGAGCACAGCCCTCGAGGCGAGCCTCCGCCGGTAGGGCACCGCCAGCACCAGCAGCCCGACGCCGAGGCCCAGGAAGCCGCTCCGCGAGAGCGTCGCCAGCTCGATCAGGAGCAGGAACGGCAGCAGCACCGCGAGCGGCGTCCGCAGCCGGTGTCCCGGCTCCAGGCGCAGGTACAGCGGCGTCAGCACGAGCAGCGGGATCAGCAGGACGATCGCGAGGTGGCTGGGATCGCCGCTGAGCGCGTTCGGCCGGTAGACGCTCGTCCCGTTCACCTGCCCGTAGAGGTTGATCGCGCTGGCCCCGCCGGTCAGGGGGCGGACGAAGACGTCGTCGAGGTTGCCGCCGCTCTGCGCCACGACGAGCTGCAGGAGGCCGTACACGGCGTTCACCGAGATGCCGGCGATCAGCGCTCCGAGCGTCCGCCAGTAGAACTCCTCCGACCTCCGCGCGAGGTAGGCGACGCCGAGGAGCAGGAAGCCGTAGTGGATTCCGAACTTGACCAGGCCCTTGAGGAACTGGTTGAACGCCTGCTGCGTCTCGAGGTTGTAGAAGCCGAGCAGGTAGACGAGCACGAACGCCGCGAGGAAGCCGATCAGCACCGCCTCGCTGCGCGGCAGGGGCCGGCGCCGGTAGCCGACCCGGCCGGCAAGCCAGGCGGCGAGGAAGAGGCTGCCGAGGACGTCCGGCAGGTTGACCGAGCCGGCGATGTCCCAGTGGATCTTCTCGAAGCTGACCGAGAAGACCGTCGCCAGGAAGAGGAAGTCGGTCACCTTTCGCGACGTCATGACACCGGTGCCTCCGTTGGGGCGTTCCCGGTTGGCGGCGCAGACGGGCACGCGGGCAGAGCCCGCGCGCCCTGAGGTCGGCGTCGCAAGCGACGCCTCACGGCGCCGGTGCCTCCGTTGGGGCGGAGCGACGCCTCACGCGGCGACCTTCCAGAGCAGCTCGGCCAGCTCCTCCGCCCGGGTGCGGCGGGAGAGCCGCTCCCGCACCTCCGCCGACAGCGGGGTCCCGTCCAGCGCGCCGGCTCGCCAGCGCGAGACGAGGCCCTCCAGGGCCGCGCTGATCGCGGGCACGTCGTCCGGGGCCGCGATCACGCCGGCGCCGGTCTCCTTCAGCAGCGCTGCGGCGGCCCCGTCCGGCGGGATGGCCGCGAGGATCGGGCGCTCGGCGGCGAGGTACTCGAAGACCTTGCCGGAGAGCACGCCGCGCCCGCGGCCCTCCGCGTCCGGGATCAGCAGCAGCAGCGCCTCCGAGTCGCGCTGCAGCTCCAGCGACAGCCGCCTCGGCACGTGGGGGTGCAGCTCGAGCCGGTCGCCGAGGCCGAGCCCGTCAGCCCATTCCCGGTCGGCGGCGCGGAAGCCGCCGACGAAGCGCGCGACCGCGTCGACGCCGGACTCGGCCAGCGCGGTGAGGAACGGCCGCGGGTCTCGCTTGCCGAAGAAGCTGCCGGTGTGCGTGATCCGGAAGCGGTCGCCTCGGGTGTACTCGAGCCCGGCGAAGTCGTCGAAGTCGCAGCCGTTCGCGATCGTCACCACCTCGCCCTTCGGCTCGAACTCCCGTGCCTCCTGCGCGATCGCCTCCGAGACGGCCACGATCGCGTCCGCCGACCGCGCGACGGTGCGGGCGACCGTCTCCGTCCCCTTCTCCTTCAGCCGCACGGCGAGGGACTCGTAGCGGCGGTGGGGGTGCGCGGTCAGCGAGTCCCGCAGGTCGGCGACCCAGCGGACGCCGGTGGCCCGTTTCGCCGCGGCGCCGACGAGGTGGACCGAGCCGGGCGGCGAGGTCGTCAGCACGACGTCGATCCCCTCCTTGCGGACGATCCGGTTCGCGGCGGGGATCGCCGTGAGGGCCCAGCTCGCGTTCTCGTCGGGCACGAGCAGCCGGCGGCCGAGGAGGCTCGCCTGCCGCCGGTAGCGCTCGAGCCCGGTCGTTCCGTGCAGCTCCTCCGCGGGGCGGCGGCCGCGCGGCCCGAGGTAGCGCACGCGGTGGACCCAGGCCCGCGTCGGCGGCGGCAGCTCGTCGTCGACGTGGATCCACTTCGGGTCCTCCGGCGCGAGGACGTGCGTCTCGACTCCGAGCGCCGGCAGGTGCGTCGCGAACTTGAGCGGGCGCTGGACGCCCCCTCCGCCGGCGGGCGGAAAGTAGAAGCTGACGATCAGGACCTTCATGCCGCGGCGGCGACCGGCGTGCGCTCGACCACCTGCTCGAGCCAGAGCTCGAGCACGACGAGCGCGTACACCGGCAGCCCCAGCTCCGCCTCGCCGTCCAGGTGCCGCCGGAGCAGCCGGCCGGCCGCCTTCGGGTCGACCAGGCCGTGGCGGCGGAGGCGCTCCTCGGCCAGCAGCTCGCACGCGGTCTCGCGCAGCTCCCCCCGCAGCCAGCGATCGATCGGCACCTCGAAGCCCTGCTTCGGTCGGCGGGCGATCGACCGCGGCAGGCGCCGCTCGACCAGTCGCCGCAGCGCGCGCTTCGTCTCGACGCCGCGCACCTTCTCGGCGTCCGGGAGACCGAGGCCGGCCGCGACCACCTCGTGGTCGAGCAGCGGCACGCGGAGCTCGAGCGAGTGGGCCATGCTCATCCGGTCGGCCTTGAACAGGATCTCCTTCGGCACCATCGTCCGGAGATCGACGTACTGCAGGCGTCCGAGCCGCGTCAGCCCGGCAGGCGCTTCGCCGAACAGCTCCGCGAAGATCCGGGACGCGGGAGCCGGCACCGGCAGGAGCTCCGCCTTGGCCTCCTCGGACAGGAGCGCGAACCACGAGAAGTAACGCTCGGCCTCGGGTAGCGAGGCGTGGCGGAGCAGCTTGAGCGCGCGCCGCGGCAGGCTCTTGCGCCCGCCGCGCGCGGCGCGGGCTCCGAGCAGGGGCTCGAGCGCCCCTGCGAGTACCCGCGTCGGCAGCACGCGCTGCAGGCGCGCGGCGTGGCGGTCCCAGGCAAAGCGGGAGTAGCCGCCGAAGACCTCGTCCCCGCCCTCCCCCGCGAGGGCCACCTTCACGTGCTCGGCCGCGGCCCGGCAGACGTAGTAGAGCGGGATCGCGGAGGGGGCCGCGAACGGCTCGCCCAGGTGCCGCACGATCGCCGGCAGGTCGTGGACGACGTCCGTCTCGACCTCGAGCTCGTGGTGCTCGGTCCCGAGCGCCGCCGCGACCACCCGGCCGTGCTCGCGCTCGTCGTAGGCCTCGTCCTCGAAGCCGATCGTGAAGGTGTGCAGCGGCTGCCCCGCCTCCGCCGCCGCCAGCGCCGCGACGAGGCTCGAGTCGATGCCGCCGGAGAGGAGCACGGCGAGCGGCACGTCCGAGCGCAGGTGGATCCGCACCGCCTCCGCGAGCGTCGCCTCCAGGTCGGCGGCGGGTCGCGATTCGATCCCGGCGAACTCCGACTCGGTCGCGCCGCCGTCCTCCCACACGAGCGTGTGGCCCGCCCGGAGCGCGCGGACGCCCTCGAGCCCGGTCGCCTCGCCGGGCACGTAGCCGAAGGAGAGGTAGTCCGCGAGGGCCTGGAGATCCGGCCGGCGCGGGGCGCCGAGCGCGAGCAGCGGCGCGATCTCGGAGGCGAACATGAGCCGCCCTCCCGTCTCGGCGAGGTAGAGCGGCTTGATCCCGAAGCGGTCCCGCGCGAGCACGAGCCGGTGCCGCCGCTCGTCCCACACGGCCGCCGCGAACATGCCGCGCAGCCGCGCGAAGCAGCGCTCGCCCTCCTCCTCGTACAGGTGCACGACCACCTCGACGTCGCTCCGCGTCGAGAACCGGTGGCCGCGCGCCTCGAGCTCGGCCCGGAGCTCGACGTGGTTGTAGAGCTCGCCGTTCAGCACGCAGGTGACCTCGCCGGACTCGCTCGCGATCGGCTGGTCGCCCGTCTCGAGGTCGATGATCGCCAGCCGGCGCATCGCGACGCCGACCCCGTCCGAGGCGAAGCGCCCCTCCGAGTCCGGCCCGCGGTGGCGCAGGAGCTCGACCACGTCGAGGTCCGAGGAAGCGAGGGGCGCGGCTCCCGCCAGTCCGACGATGCCGCACACGATGCCTAGAGTAACCCCCGCTTCCGCGCGATCCCCGTTCGGTTACGCTCCGACCGTGCGCCTCCGCCTCGCACTCGGGCTGCTCGCGCTGGCCCTGGTCGTCCCCGCCGGCGCCGCCGCGACGATCGTGCTGCAGAAGGGGATCGGCGGAGCGACGCTCGACATGACCGAGGCGCAGGTGCGGGCCAAGCTGGGCCACCCGTTCAGGACCGTCCGCGGCACGAACGACTTCGGCCCCTACACGACCCTGACCTACAAGAGGCCGCCGCTCCGGGTTAGCTTCCAGGGCAACGCCGGCGCGACGTCGATCGACACGTCGAGTCCGGCCCAGCGCACCGCCCGGGGCATCGGGGTGGGCTCGACGGTGGCCGAGGTGAAGGCACGGGTGCCGGGCGTGAAGTGCAAGACCGAGTTCGGCTACCGGCACTGCTACGTCGGCCGCTGGACCCCCGGCATGCGGGTGACGGACTTCGCGATCAAGGCCGGCAAGGTCTCGCGGGTCTCGATCGGCATCGTCATCGACTGAGCTACCCGCCGCGCCGCGCCGCCACGAGCAGCGAGCCGCCGGCGGGCAGCGAGAGACCGCGCTCGATCAGGCGCCGCTCGCCGTCGAGCATCCGCTCGAGGACGCGGTTCAGGCGCGGGCCGGGCAGGAGCTCGCGCACGGGATCGAACGTCCGCGGCGCCACGCGCGAGCGAAGCCGCGAGAGGGCCATCGCCGGCAGCAGCGTCGAGACGAACGAGGTCGCCCCGACGACCTCGAACGAGGACTCGCGCAGCAGGTCGACGAGCCCGCGGCGGGTGTAGCGGCGGACGTGGTGCGCGAACTCGTCGGCCTCGCTCCAGAGCCAGGGGTGCTGCGGAACGAGGACGAGCAGGCCGCCGCCGGGGCGAAGCGCGCGGTGGATGCCTCGGAGGACGAGCCCGTCCTCGGCCACGTGCTCGAGCGTGTCGAAGCAGCCGACCGCGTCCCAGTCGCCGTCGTAGGGAAGCTCGCGCGCATCGCCCCGGACGAGCTCGACGTCCCCGGGCAGCCGCTCGCGGGCGAGGCGCAGGCCCTCCTCGAAGAGCTCGAGCCCGGCGAGGCGGAGGTGCGGGAAGGCCTCGCGGACGGCCGCCAGCACGAAGCCGTCGCCGCAGCCGACCTCGAGGAAGCTCCTCGCCTCGGGGAAGTGCCGCCGCAGCGAGGAGACGATCAGCCGGTTCCGGGCGCGAAACCAGAAGCTCTCCGGGGCGACCCGCGCCAGCTCCCGGAAGAGCGCGGGGTCGTACCCCTCGCGCCTCACGGCAGCGGCGCGGTCCGGACGGCCTCGATCACGCGCGCCTGCTCGTCCGGACCGAGCGTGCCGTAGAGAGGGAGCCGCACGAGGCGGTCGGCGACGTCCTCCGTGACCGGGCACTGGCCCGTCCGGCCGCCGAATCGGCGTCCCATGTCCGAGAGGTGGAGCGGCAGGTAGTGGAACACGGCGAGGATCCGCTGCGAGCGGAGGTGGTCGATCAGCGCGGCGCGCGCCGCGGCGCTCGGAAGCACGACGTGGAAGAGGTGGTAGGCGTGCTCGCAGTGCTCGGGGACGAACGGCAGGACCGCCCCCGACTCGGCGGCCCAGTCCGCCAGGTCGACCGCGTAGCGCCGCCAGAGCCGCTCCCGGGCCGCCTGCACCTCGTCTCGGGCCTCCAGCTGCGCCAGCAGGAAGGCGGCCAGCAGGTCCGAGATCACGTAGCTCGAGCCGATGTCCACCCAGGTGTAGCGGTCGATCTCGCCGCGGAAGAACCGCTTGCGGTTGGTGCCCTTCTCGCGGATCACCTCGGCCCGCTCGACGTGGGCCGGCTCGTTGACGACGAGCGCGCCTCCCTCGCCGCAGGTGAAGCTCTTCGTCTCGTGGAAGCTCTGGGCGGCGAAGGCGCCGAAGGTGCCGAGAAACCTCCCCCGGTAGCGCCCGAAGAGGCCGTGCGCGTTGTCTTCCACGACGGCGACGTCATGGCTCCGGGCCACCTCGAGGATCGCGTCCAGCTCGCACGCGACGCCGGCGTAGTGCACCGGCACGACGGCCCGGGTCCGCGGCGTCACCAGCTCCTCGAGCTGCGTCTCGTCCAGGTTGAGCGTGTCGCGCCTGACGTCGGCGAAGACGATGCGGGCGCCTCGGAGCGCGAACGCGTTCGCGGTGGAGACGAAGGTGAAGGCGGGGACGATCACCTCGTCGCCCGGCCCGACGTCGAGCAGCAGCGCCGCGAGTTCGAGCGCGTGCGTGCACGACGTGGTCAGGAGCACCCGGCCGGCCCCGAGCGATTCCTCGAGCGAAGCCTCGACCCGCCGCGTGAACGGCCCGTCGCCGGAGATCTGGCCCTCCGCGAGGGCCTGCTGGACGTAGGCCTGCTCGTTGCCCGCGAGGCCGGCGCGGTTGAACGGGATGTCGAAGTCGGCGGCTCTCACCGGTACCACTTGTGGAAGACCAGCCTGAACGCGGTCGTGTGGAACCCGTGGCGCTGGACGTAGCGCTGCGTCCTCACGTTGCGCGCGGCGACGTCGACCGACACGGTGGCGGCACCGCGGCCCGCGAGCCAGCCGACGGCCTCGACGAGGAGGGCGTCCGCCACCCCGCTCTGCCATCGCTCCTCCTCGACCGCGACGATCCCGAGACTCGCGGCGTCGCCGCCGCCGGCGGGCAGCCTGCACGTGATGTAGCCGTCCAGACGCCCGTCCGACTCCGCGACGAGGACGGCGTCGGCGAAGGTGACCCAGGCGGCGTAGTAGTCCGCGACCCGCTCGCGCGCGAAGCGCTCGTCGAAGACGAAGCGCGAGACGTAGGGCGTGCGCCTCGCCAGCGCCTCGAGCCCCGGCACGTCGTCGGGACGGTGGCCGCGGACCTCGAGGTCTCCTGTGATCGCCGGGAGCTCGCCCTCGCCGACCCGGTGCGTCAGCGTCAGCCGCGACTCGACGAGGTCGAAGCCGCCGCGTTCCGCCGTGCGCACCGTCTCCGGCTCGTCCTCGCCGACGAAGTACAGGCAGCCGACCTGCTCCCGAGCGGCCCAGTCGTCGATCGACCCGAGCCGCTCCGCGTCGAGGCGCTCGCCGCGCACGCGCCCGATCCTCAGACCCCAGAACGCGGTGTCCCAGGGGAGGAGCTCAGCCGGCATGGCGGCCGGCCCGCGCGCCTGCGCCGACCTCCTCCCGCACGGCGTACGTCGGTCGGTCCATCAACCGCACGTGCATGCGCGCGATGTACTCGCCGATGACGCCGAGCGCGAGCAGCTGCGCCCCCGAGAAGATCGCGATCGCCGAGGCGAGGAACGGGAAGCCCGGGATCGACGCGAACCCCTCGAAGATGTACCGGATGACGACGTACGCGAAGATGGCGAAGCCGAACAGGATCGTGGCGAGCCCGATCAGGGTCGCGATCCGCAGGGGCCGGGTCGAGAAGCCCGTCAGCATCGTCAGCGCCTGCGAGGCGAGCTTGCGGAACGTGTAGGCCGACGTGCCGCCGGCGCGCTCGTCGTGCTCGACCGGGATCGCCTCGAAGCGCGTCGTCGCCCAGCTCAGGAGCACGTCGAGCGTCACGTAGGGGCCCTGGAAGAAGGCGAAGGTCTCTCGCAGGCCCGTGCGGAACGCCCGGAAGGTGCTCACCTTGTCCGCCAGCTCGATGCCGACCGCGCCCCGCAGGGCGAAGCGGGTCAGCCGGGCGGAGACGTTCCGCCAGAGGCCGTGCTGGCGCTGCCTCGGCAGGCCGTAGACGACGTCGGCGCCGCCGCGCAGGCGCTCGAGCAGCCGCGGGATCTCCTCGGGCGGGTTCTGGAGGTCGTCGTCGAGGGTGACGACGACCTCGTTCCGCGCCGCGCGCAGCCCCGCGAGCAGCGCGTTGTGCTGGCCGTAGTTGCGGGCCAGGTCGAGGCCGCGGACGCGGTCGTTCTGCGCGCTCAGCTCGACGATCCGCTGCCAGGAGCCGTCGCTCGACCCGTCGTTGACGAGGACGAGCTCGTAGTCCGGAGCGGACGCTCCGAGCACCGTCTCGAGCCGGCGGACGAGCGGCTCCAGCGTCGCCGAGCCGTTGTAGACCGGCACGACGACCGACACGGACTCGGGCGGCGCCGGCATGGGCCAATCGTATGCCGCCGCGACCCGGCCCGACGGGCCCGCTCCGGTTTGAGCATGTCCCCGGAAGCGGCTATCGTCCACAGGCTTGCTCCGTCGGCTGCCCGTCCTTCTCATCGTCGTTGCCAGCGCGGCGAGCACGGCTGCGTCCGCGCTCGCCGAGCCGCGGGCCGGTGCCACCGTGTCGCTGGCCGCGGTCGGCCGCACGCAGGTGCCGCAGGGACTGCCCTTCACGTTCAGGGCGACGATCTCCGGCACCGCGACGCCGACCGCGGAGGTGGAGTTCGCGCTCGTGCGCGAGTTCGTCGGCGCGGTCTCGGCGGCGAGCGAGCTCGTCGTCGTCCCGGCGGGCCTGAGCACGGAGCTGGAGCGGAGCCTCACCCCCTCCCAGTGGTTCCCCCAGCTCGGCAAGTTCCAGGTCGTCGCCCACGTCGGCGGCAGGCCGACCGGGAAGCCGCTCGAGTTCGAGGTCGTCAAGTCGAGGCGCGAGGTGCCGGTGTTCCGCGACGTAACGGCGGCGCTCGGCCTGACGACCGACATCGGCCCCGGAACGTGCTCGCGCTTCATCTCCGGCGCCGCGTGGGCGGACGTCAACCGGGACGGGCGCGCCGACCTCTTCACGACCCGCCTGGACGCGCCCGCGAAGCTCTACGTCCAGGGGCGGGGCGGAACGTTCACCGAGGAGGCCGGGGCCCGCGGGGTCGCCGGGTACGGCGCGGTCGCGCTCGGAGCCGTGTTCGCCGACTACGACAACGACGGCGATCCCGACCTCTACGTCACGAACGACGGCCCCAACGTGCTCTACCGCAACGAGGGCGACGGGAGGTTCACGGACGTGACCGCCGCGTCCGGGCTCGCGGCCGGCCCCTACATGCACATGAGCGGCTCCTGGGCCGACTACGACAACGACGGGTGGCTCGACCTCTACGTGACCACGCACAGCCACTGCGTGCGCGGGGACATCCTGCTCTACGTCCAGGACCCGGACCAGCTCTTCCACAACAACCGCGACGGCACGTTCACCGACGTCTCGGCCCAGATCGCACCCGACGTGAGCGCGACGCCCGACGTCTTCCCCGGCGCCGGCTTCCAGGCCGCGTGGTTCGACTACGACGCGAACGGGAGGCAGGATCTCTTCCTCGCCAACGACTACGTGGGCGCGCGGCCGGACCGCAATCGCATGTGGCGGAACGACGGGCCCCGCGGGGACGGGACGTGGGCCTTCACCGACGTCTCGATCTCGGCCGGCGTCTCCCTGGCGATGAACTCGATGGGCATCGGCGTCGCCGACTACGACCGCGATCTCGACCTCGACCTCGCGGTGACGAACATCGAGGGCAACAAGCTCCTGCGCAACAACGGCGACGGCACCTTCGGCGACGTCTCCCGCGTCGCGGGGGTCCGCGGCGCCTTCCAGCGCGCCAACCGGCCCTCGGTCACCTGGGGCGCGCTGTTCGGCGACCTCAACCTCGACGCCTGGGAGGACCTCTACGTCGGCGCGGGATACCTGATCGACCGCGACATCGACGACCTCGGAAGCGTAGACACCCCCCAGCACAACCAGGTCTTCGTCAACAACGCCGACGGGAGCTTCCTCGACCTCAGCGCCCCCAGCCGTGCCGACGACTCGGGCCAGTCGCGCGGGATAGCGGCGTCGGACTACGACCGCGACGGCGACCTCGACCTGTACGTCGTCAACCAGGGCGGCACGCCGCGCCTCTACCGCAACGTGACGCCGCGCGCGAAGCGGCACTGGCTCGAGGTGAACACGGTCGGGACGCGCTCGAACCGCGACGGCTGCGGCGCGCGGCTCGTGGTCACGCTCAGGAGCGGCTTCAAGCTCCTGCGGGAGGTCTTCTGCGGCTCCGTCAGCGTCGGCTCGGGCAGCGACAAGGTCGTCCACTTCGGGCTCGGCTCGACCAGGGCGGTGACGAGGCTCGAGGTGACCTGGCCCTCGGGGCTGAAGCAGACGTTCAGGAACGTCAAGCTCGACCGCCGGCTCACCGTCACGGAACCGAAGGTGTGAGGAGAGAGATGCGCCTGCTTCGTACGATCGCGACCACCCTCGCGCTGGGCGCGGTGATCGCGGCGAGCGCATCGGGCGCCCCCACCGGCCCGGACGCCCGGAGCGTGACCGCCGTGCTCGCGCCGATGGGCGCGGCGAGCGCGACGCTCGGAGCGCCGTTCAGGTTCCGCGCCACGCTGACGAGCAAGGAGACCTTCACGAAGGCGGTCGAGTTCCGGATCCGGCATGCGGGCACCGACGTCGCCTTCCTGCGCGAGCTCGTCGTCATCCCCGAGGGCCTGAGCGTCGAGCTCGCCCAGACGGTGACACCGGGCCAGTGGTTCAAGGGCAAGGGTCAGTACGAGGTCGTCGCGGTGGTGGACGGCGCGCCCCTCGGACCGCCGCTCCGCTTCGAGGTGGGGGCCGCCAGGCGGGCGGTGCCGCTCTTCCGGGACGTGACCGACGCCGCGAAGCTGACCACGAGCCTGCCCGAGCCCAACTGCAAGCGCGTCTCGAGCGGAGCGGCCTGGGCCGACGTCGACCGTGACGGTCGGCTCGACCTGTTCGTGACGCGGGAGGAGCTGCCGACCCAACTGTACCTCCAGCAGCGGGGCGGCACGTTCGTCGAGGAGAGCGCGGCGCGGGGCGTCGTCGGCAACGGCCTGAGCGCGAACGGCGCCGTCTTCGCCGACTACGACAACGACGGGGACGCCGACCTCTACGTCGTCAACGACGGCGCGAACCTCCTCTACCGGAACGACGGGACGGGGCACTTCACCGACGTGACTGCGGCGGCGGGCGTCCAGGGGGGCCTCTTCATGCACGTCACGGGCTCCTGGGCCGACTACGACAAGGACGGGTGGCTCGACCTCTACGTGGCGAACCACGGGCACTGCTACCGCACCACCGACCTCCTGCTGTTCGCGAACGACCCGGACCAGCTCTTCCACAACAACGGCGACGGGACGTTCACCGACGTGAGCGCGCTCGTGCAGCCGGATCGCAGCCTGACGCCGGAGCTGCTCGAGGGCGCCGGCTACATCGGCACGTGGTTCGACTACAACTCCGACGGCCGGCCGGACCTCTACGTCGGCAACGACAACGTCGGGTCGCGCTCCGACCGTAACCGCCTCTACCGAAACGACGGGCGCGGCGCCGACGGGCAGTGGCACTTCACCGACGTCTCGATCGCGTCGGGATCCTCGTTCCTGATGAACTCGATGGGGATCGGGGTCGGCGACTACGACCGCGACCTCGACTTCGACCTCGCGATCTCGAACGTCGGCGGCAACAAGCTCCTCCGCAACAACGGCGACGGCTCGTTCAGGAGCGTCGCCGAGCAGGCGGGCGTCGAGCGGCCGCACCAGCGGGCCGAGCGGTACTCCGTCACCTGGGGCGCGCTCTTCGGCGACTTCAACCTGGACGGCTGGGAGGACCTCTACGTCGCCGGCGGCTACCTGATCGACTGGGGCATCTCGACGCTGGGCCAGCGCGACACGCCGCAGACGAACCAGCTCTTCCTCAACAACTGGGACGGCACCTTCCTCGACGTCAGCGCTCCGAGCGGCAGCGACGATCCGGGCCAGTCCCGGGGCGTCGCGGCCGCCGACTACGACCGCGACGGCGACCTCGACCTGTACGTGGTCAACCAGGGCGGGAGCCCGCACCTCTTCCGTAACGACACCCCCAGGGGCAAGCGGCAC
Source organism: Gaiellaceae bacterium (assembly GCA_046262415.1). GTDB lineage: Bacteria > Actinomycetota > Thermoleophilia > Gaiellales > Gaiellaceae > JACDAS01. The sequence continues at coordinate 58,088 of JBHEMU010000146.1, forward strand.
TGGCTCGAGGTGAACCCGGTCGGCACGCGCTCGAACCGCGACGCCTGCGGCACACGCCTCGTGGTGACGCTCCGGAGCGGCGCGAGGCTGCTGCGCGAGGTCTCCTGCGGCTCCACGAGCGTCAGCTCCGGCAGCGAGAGGGTCGTCCACTATGGTCTGGGAACGGCGCTGGCCGTCAAGCAGCTCGAGGTCACGTGGCCGTCCGGGCTCAAGCAGACGTTCAGGAAGGTCAAGCTCGACCGGCGGCTGACGCTCACGGAACCCAAGGCCTGACGAGGGAGGGAAGATGTCGATGAGGCGCAAGCTACGTGTCCTGCTCCTGGCGGCGCTGCTCGGCTCGGTGGCGACGCTCGGCGGGACGGCCACGACGGGCTCGGCCTCGAGCACGAGCGCGAACCCGGCGGACTGGAAGCTGTGGCACTTGACCGCGGCCAGCCAGTTCCGGCCCAGCGCTCCGCCGGCGGCGGGCTCTCGGACGACGAAGGCCGAGCTCCGCCAGCTCAAGCGGCTGCAGCGGAAGCGCACCGCGAAGATCCAGGAGCTCGTCCGGAAGTGGAACGGGACGCCGGCGGCCGCGGTCTGGACCGACGTCGCCCTGCAGATGATCCGCGACTACCGCCCGCGGCCTCCCTTCAGCGCCCGCATTCTCGCGCTCCTGGAGACCGGCATGTACGACGCGATGGTCGCCGCCGCGGACGCTTCCCGCGTCTACGCGAGGAACCGCCCCGCCCCGTCCAAGCTCGACCCGAGCATCAAGCCGCTCGTCAAGGGCGCGCACGCCTGCGTACCCCCCGAGGCGGCGATCGCGGGTGCCGCCGAGAAGCTGCTCGCGTACCTCTTCCCGGCCGAGCCCACGCGCACGTTCACGGCGCTGGCGACGCAGGCGGTCAACTCCCGCCTGTACGCCGGGACGAACTACCGCGGCGACCTGCAGAGCGCCCGCGCGCTCGGCCAGAAGGTCGCGGCGGTCGTGATCGCCTACGCCAGGGCCGACCGCAGCAACAGCACCGGCTTCTCCGAGGGACCCTTTCGCGGCGAGGAGTTCTGGGTGACGTCGCCGCCGTCCTACGAGGGCGCCGTCGGCGGCCCGGTCGGCAAGTGGAAGCCCTGGCTGCTGAAGGAACCCGGGTCGATGCGACACGTTCTCCCCGGGCCGTCGAAGTACGGGCCCCCACAGTTCATGGCACAGCTCCAGAAAGTGCTCGACACGAGTTTCAAGCTCACGCCCGAGCAGAAGCAGATCGCCGACTTCTGGGACGACCGCCCCGGCACGAACACGCCGCCGGGGCACTGGGTCGCGATCGCGCTGCAGCTGATCAAGGCCTACAAGACGCCGCCCGCGCAGGCGGCCAGGATCCTCGCGCTGCTCGGCACGGTGGAGGCGGACTCGGTGATCGCCGCCTGGGAGGCCAAGTACCACTGGTGGTCGATCCGGCCGATCACGGCGATCTGGCGCCTCTGCGACGGCGGGGGTAAGCTCTGCACGGAGGCCGAGGTGACCGCCCAGCCCAGCCGGGCGACCTACCGGAACAGGTGGTACTCGTACATCACGACGCCGCCCTTCCCCGCCTATCCCAGTGGCCACGCGGCCTTCTCGGGCGGGGGGGCGAGGCTGCTCGGCCACTTCTACCCCAAGGCGCGCGCCAGCCTGAACGCCCTCGCCGACCAGGCTGCGCTGTCGCGACTGCTCGGCGGCATCCACTTCGAGGAGGACAACCGTGACGGCCTCCTCCTCGGCCGGGCGGTCGCCGACCTCGCGATTGCGCGGGCCGTGTCCGACGGCTCCGGATAGGCCTGATCGGGCGCCTGCCCTAGCAGCGTGGGTCTCGACCCGGATGCGCGCGTGCGGTCGACTCAGACGGAGCACGGGCAAGCCCGCGCTCCTGGGGTCGGCGTCGCAAGCGACGCCTAGTGAAGGGCCGGCGCTTCCTCGCCCTCGCGGCGCTCCTCGCCGCGCTCGGCGCGATCCACGCACTGGTCTACCTGCCGCTGGTCTCGCCGCACGAGACGGGCGACTCGCCCTACTACACGGCCGCCGCGCACGCGCTCCTCGACGGCGGGTACTCGACGCCGCTCGGCCGGGTGGACATCACCGGCCTCGAGTTCCACGGCGACCTGTCGGCGGTGGAGAAGCGCGAGACGTTCAGGACGCCCGGGTACCCGCTCTTCCTGGCGCTGCTGGGCGGCGGCACCAGCGACGTGTCGGAGGCCCTGGTGATGGTCGTGCAGGCGCTGCTGACCGGCGCGAGCGTCTTCCTGCTGGCACTCTGCGTCCGCCGGCTGTGGGGTGCGGGCGTCGCGCTCGCGGCCGCTGCGGTCTACGCGATCGACCCGTTCTCGAAGCGCTACGCGGCGCTGCTTCTCTCGGAGGCGCTGTCGACGTTCCTCTTCCTCGCCGCGGCGTACGCGTTCGTCGAGGCGTGGGAGCGGCGGTCGACCCGCTGGTGGGGCGCGTGCGGCGCCATCTGCGGCGCGCTCGTCCTCGTGCGGCCCGTGTTCGTCTTCCTGCCGTTCTTCGTGGTGCCGGCGCTGGCGCTCCGCCGGGAGGGCTGGGGAGCGTTCGCGCGCCGCGCCGCCGTCTACGCGGCCGCCGCGGGGCTGCTCGTCGCCCCCTGGCTCGCGTGGCAGCTCCACGTGCTCGGCCGGCCCGTGCTGCAGAGCTTCGGCACCGGCTGGGGCTTCCTCTACGCCGCGCACGGCGAGGGCCACGGCCGGACCGGCGGCGACGTCGCGAACGACCCCGATTTCCAGCGGGACTTCTACTCCGTCCACCGCCTCGCGCCCCCGGCGGCCGTGCTGCGCCGCGACCCGGACGCCTACGGCCGTTACCTGGTCAGGGCCGACGCCGAGCAGCGCCGCATCGCGCGCACGCTCTACGCGGAGCGGCTCCGGGAACGCCCGGCGCGCGTCGTCTGGGAGTCGCTCTACCGGTCGTACTTCCTCTGGATGGCGCACGAGGACTGGCGGCAGCCGACCGGCGCCGCGCTGCTGCTGCTGCGGCTGCTCGACTGGCTGGTGCTGATGCTCGCCGCGACCGGGGCGGTGCTCGCGGTGCGGCGGCCCGGGGCTTCACGGGCGTTCGCAGTCCTCCTCGTCTCGTTCACGCTCGCGAGCGGGCTCGGACACGTCGAGGCCCGGTACTCGATCCCGTTGCGCGGCCTCTTCCTCGCCCTCGCCACCTACGCCGCCCTCGCGTTGCTGCGCCGCGCGAGAGAGGCGCTCGCCGCCAGGAAGGCGCAGATCCAGACGCTCGACGTTGCGACGTTACCGACGGACAGGAGGTAGCTCTGCGTCACGCCGCCGAGGAGGGCGGCCACCGCGACCGAGGTGGCGGCCGCGAGGGTCAGCCGCTCGGCCTGCGGCGCCTCCCGTAGCGACCGCCGGGCCGCGCCGAGCAGCGCCGCGGCGGCGGCGAGGAAGGCGATCAGCCCGGCGACGCCGAGCTGGAGCAGGAGACCGATGTACGAGTTCTCCGGCAGGGCGGAGGCGAAGAAGTAGAAGCGGTCGACGAAGACCTCCGCCTCGGTGCCGAAGCCGTAGCCGGCCACGGGTCGCTCGAGCGCCTGGCCGACGGCGGCGGGCCAAGCCTGCCCGCGCCCGCTGCCGCCGAGGAGCTTCCGGCGGATCGCCGGTGGCCTGCCACCCGGTCCGCCCCGCCCGATCTCGGCCTCGAGCGGCAGCGACAGGCTCGCATCCCGCGAGAATGCCGGCCGGGACGGCTCGCCCCCGGGCGAGGGGCTCGGTAGCTGCTGGACGCCCAGGTTCGCGAGGGCGAGGACGGCGACGGCGGCCGCGAGCCACGAGCGCCGGCGGGCCGGGCCGCCGGCGAGCAGAACGAGCACGAGCAGGGCGGGGAACGCGGCGAGCAGGGCGCCGCGCGAGCCCGACGCGACGAGCGATCCGTCCAGCAGACCGAACACGGCAATCCCCGCGACGCGGGCCCGGCGGGTGCGGGCCGCCAGCACGAGCCATCCGGCGAGGGGGAGGGTCACGCCGAGCAGGAGCGCGACGGTGTTCGGGTTCTCGCCGAGGCCGCGGTAGCGCCAGGGGTACTGGGAGCTCGCGCTCTGGACGGCCTCGTCGTAGAGGACGGCGAGGACGACGAGCCCCGCGACCGCGACCGCGACCACCCCGGCGACGATCCCGAGCAGGACCCTCCGCGCCGTCTCCGGGCGGCTCGCGCCGGCGATCCCGAGCGCCGCGGCCGTGAGAAACAGGAGCGCGAGCGAGCCCGCCCGACCCAGCGTGAGCCTGGGATCGACCGACCAGACTGCGGAGAGCGCCCCCAGTCCGGCGAGGGCGGCGAGGCCCAGCAGCCAGGCCGGCGGCCTGACCGGACGCGGCCGCTCGAGCACGAGGTGGAGCAGCGCCAGCCCGCAGAGCGTGACGAGGCAGATCCAGCGGAGTGGGCGCCCGACGCGGAGCACCGGGATCACCGCGGAGGAGCCGCAGGTGAACGCGAAGACCGTCCCGGCGATCGTGAGCGGGAGAACGAGCTCGAGCGCGCGCCGCGGCGTCAACTCAGTCACTCAACGCCCCGGTGCCCCGAGCCGGTGGAGCAGCCGGTCGACGAGCGCCCGGTCGACGACGATCGTGGAGGCGTCGGGCTCCTCCCGCAGGCTGGCGATCGTAGGGTCGCCGGAGTCCCGGCGGTCGATCGCCTCGACCAGCCGTCCCCTGCCGTCGAAGCAGAGCTCGAGCGCGAAGCGGTTTCCACCTCGCCGGTAGAGCAGGCAGTCGAAGCGCAGGGCGACGCCGATCCGGTAGGCCGAGAGCGTCGGGCCGTCGAGCGGCCCCACGAGCTGCCGGATCTGGCGCAGGCCGCGCAGCTCCTCGCGGACGTGACGGCCTCGTTCCCAGCGGCCGACCGCGATCACGCCCGCGAGGACGGCGAAGGCCAGGACCGCGGCGATCGCCAACCGGCGAGGCGAGTGCCTAGCCACGCGTCGCGCCGGCCAGCTCGTGCAGCAGGTCGCGGTAGCGGCCGACGGCGACCGTCCGGTCGGCCTCGGCCGTCACGTACTCACGACCGCGCCGCCCCAGCTGCTCGAGGTCGATGTCGCCCGCGTGGGCCTTGCGGATCGCACCCGCGAGCAGCTCCGGGCGCCCGGGCGGCACCACGAGTCCGCACTCCGCCTCCGCCACGACGTGGGCGGTCTCGCTGTCGGGGTCGACGGCGGCGATCACCGGCCGGCCTGCGGCCATGATCCCGTAGAGCCTGCTCGGCACGACGTACCCGGCGAGCCCCCGCGCGAGCCCGACCACGTGCACGTCGGCCGCGGACAGCGACTGGGGCAGCGCGGCGCGTGGCTGGTACGGGAAGAAGCGCACCTTGTCGGCCTCGAGCCGCTCCGCCAGCTCCATCACCGCCTCGCGCCGGGCGCCCTCGCCGACGATCGCGACCGTCAGGTCGCCGAGGTCGCGGAGGAACGTCGCCGAGCGGACGAGCGCGTCGAGGTTCTGCGCGTGACCGACGTTGCCGGAGTGCATGACGACGAACCCTCCGTCCAGGTCGTGCTCCCGGGCCCACGGGTTGTCCCGCGACTGCGGCGTGAGCACGCTCGTGTCGACCCAGTTGGGGATCACGCGGAGTCGCTCCGGGCGCGCCCCCTTCTCCTCCAGGCGGCGGCGCATCGTGCTCCCGATCGCGACGACCCGGTCGGCCCGGCGCAGGTAGAAGGAGATCGCCCGGCGCAGGAAGCCCACCAGCACGGGGTTCTCGAGGCGCTTCAGCTCGACGGCGATCTCGGGAAACACGTCCTGGCTGATCACGACGAGGGGCGCGTCGAAGCGCCGGGCGACGCCGAGCGCGACGTCGGCGATGATCGGCGGGTCGGTCATGCAGAGCACGATGTCGGGCCGTGCGGACGTGAGACCCACCCGCAGGGACTCGGCCAGGTAGGTCGCGTAGTTGAGAGCCCGCAGCGAGAGGTGGCTGCGGTTGTACGCGGTCGACCGGACGCGGACGATCCGGACTCCCTCGTGCTCGGTGCCGCCGGCGGGCGCCGGCAGCGGCGCGTTCCAGAGCATGCCCGTGATCACGGTGACGTCGAAGTCCTCGGCGAGTGCCCGGCAGAGCTCGTGCAGCAGGTGGGCGGTCGCCTCGACGCCGGGCCAGTAGTACTGGTTGAAGACGAGCACGCGAGGCCTCGCGCTCCCCCCGTCTTGCGCTGGACCAGTCAGTTCCGGACCGCCCGCGGAGCCGCCAGCGCGGTCAGGAGGAAGGCGCAGATCCAGACGCTGAGGGTGGCCGTGTTGCCGGCCGCGTACAGGTAGGACTGGAACAGGGCCAGGCCCAGGCCGGCGAGGAGGACGGCGGCGCAGGCGGCCGCGAGCGGGCGGTCGGGGTCGTCGCGGGCCCTGAGAGCCCGCGCCGCCGCGGCGAGGAGGCTGAGGGCGAGCCCGCCGAGCAGCACGATCCCGAGCACCCCGAGCTGCAGGAAGATGCCGATGAAGGAGTTCTCCGGCACGCCGCCCTGGAACGAGTAGCTGCGGTCGACGAACGCCCTGCTCTCGGTGGCGAAGCCGAAGCCCGCCACCGGCCGCTCCGCGCCCAGCCCGAGCGCGCTGCCCCAGGCGTCCCGGCGGCCGCTCGACCCGAGCAGCGAGCGGCCCCCGGGCGGTTCGTAGCGCCCGCCTGGCGGGCGGCCGATCTCGTCCTCGAGCCGCAGGTAGCACTGCGCGTCGTTTCGCGTGCACGGGGTCGTGTAGTCGGAGGCAGAGCGGCGGTAGTTCGGGTCCGGATCCGGCAGCGTGGTCACGCCGAGGCCGGCGGCGAGGCCGAGCGCGGCCGTGGCCAGGGTCGCCGCGACCGCGCGGGAGCCCCGGGCCGACGCGAGCGCCGGGACCGCCGCAGCCGCGAATCCGGCGACGAGCGCTCCGCGGGAGCCCGAGGCGACGATCGAGCCGGCCAGGAGCGCGAGGACGGCCCCGGCGGCGACTCGCCGTGCTCCGCGCTCCCGGAGCAGGAGCCAGGTGGCGATCGGCATGCCCACCGCGAAGAGCATCGAGACCGTGTTCGGGTTCTGGCCGATGCCCCGGAAGCGGGCGGCAGTCGAGGAGGTCGCCTCCTGGACGGCCTCGCCGGGGTCGACGGCCAGGGCGACGAGCCCGGCCAGGGCGACCGCGACCGCCCCGCCGAGGACGGCGACCAGGACGCGCCCGGCCGCTTCGCGATCGCTTGCGACCGGGAGGGCGAGCGCCCCCGCGGCCACGAGCAGGGTGCCGAAGGCGATGCAGCGCGCGACCGTCAGGCGCGGGTCGAGCGACCAGAGCGCCGAGGCGAGCGCCAGCGCGAGCAGCGCGGCCGCGAACCAGTACGCGGCTGGGCGCGGACGGGGCCGCAGCGATCCGGCCTGGCTCCAGGCGTAGGCGAGCGAGAGCACGCAGAGCCCGCCCAGCAGCAGCCAGCGGAGAGGCCCGGCCACGGCGCGGACGTCCGGCGACCAGTTCGACCCGAAGGCGACGTCGAGGACGGTGACGACGATGGCGAGACGCACCGCTCCTTCGAGCGGCAGGCGGCGCAGGAGCGTTCCCAACCGGCTGCCTAGGATACTCCGGAGCCATGGCGTACCCCGAGCGGATCGTGCCCGACGAGACCGGGCCCGGCATCGTCGCCATCCACCTGAAGCGCTACGAGTTCGCCCGGCGCTGGTGCGTGGACGCCGAGGTGCTGGACGCGGCCTGCGGCGTCGGCTACGGCAGCGCGCACCTCGCCGACGTGGCGCGGCGTGTGGTCGGCGTCGACGTCAGCGAGGACGCGGTCGCCTACGCCCGTGCGCACTACGACCGCTCCAACGTCGAGTTCCGGCAGGCGGACCTGCTCGAACCCGGGCTTCCCGAGGCGGCCTTCGACGTCGTCTGCTCCTTCGAGACGATCGAGCACCTGCCCGACCCGGAGCGCTTCCTCGGCCACGTCGCGCAGACCCTTCGCCCCGCCGGCGTCCTCGTCGTCTCGACGCCACAGGCGCGCCGCACGACGCGCACGCCGGAGAACCCGTTCCACCACGTCGAGTACGCGCGGACGGATTTCGAGGCGCTCCTGCGCGGGTTCTTCGACGACGTCGAGCTCTACGGCCAGCGACGCCTCCAGACCGGGCGCCACCGCCTGATGCAGCGGCTCGACGTCCTCGGGCTCCGGCGGCGGCTGACGTTCCTGCGCCCGGCGGCGGCGGTGCTCGGCACGGCACCGATGGCGGAGGTGACGGCACAGGGTCTCGCGATCGACCGCGAGCACCTCGAGCGCGCGGCCGAGCTGGTGGCCGTCTGCCGCGGCCCGCGGCCGTGAGGATCGCCCAGCTGGTGATCGGCGGCGCCGTGGCTGGCGGGCAGCTGGTGGCGCTCGCGATCGCCCGCGCGGCGCGGGGACGCGGAGACGAGGTCGTCTTCCTCTCGCCCTCACGCGGGCCGTTCACCGACCTCGTCGAAGCCGAGGGAATGCCTATACGCGATGTCGATGTCTCGAGGACGTTCCGGATCGGCGGGGCCGTGCGCCTGGCACGCGACCTGCGGCGGCTGCAGGTCGACGTCCTGCACACGCACGGCGCAATCGCCTCGAACGTCCTGAGCCGAATCGCCGGGCGGGGCGCGCGCGTGCCCGTGGTGTCGCATCTGCACATCGAGAACCACCTGCCCCGAAGCCGGCTCCGGGCCGGCACCCTCCGTGCTCTCGACAACTGGAGCGCGCGCCTGGCGGCGCGCATCCTCGTCGTGTCGGAGGACACGAAGCGCGCGCTCGTCGAGCAGGGCTATCCGCAGGAGCGGCTCGAAGTAGTGGCGAACGGCGTTCATGTTGGCTATTCTGACAACAGCGGCGGACGGAGCCTTCGAGCCGAGCTCGGGGTCCCGGCCGCCGCTCCGCTCGTGGTCGAGATCGCCCGCCTCTGCGACGTCAAGGGGCAGCGCGAGCTGATCGACGCCGTCGCGGAGCTGGACGGTGTCCACGCCGTTCTCGTCGGCGAGGATCTCGAGCAGGGAGGCCTGTACCGCGATCTGCTCGAACGTCGGATCGCCGAGCGTGGCGCCGCCGGCCGGATCGTGCTGGCCGGCCACCGGCCGGACGCGCGCGCCTTCCTCGAGGAGGCGGACGTGTTCGCCCTGCCCTCCTGGATGGAGGGCATGCCGATCACGGTGCTCGAGGCGATGGCACACGCGAGGCCCGTGGTGGCGACGGCCGTGGGCGGCACGGGGGAGGTCGTCGTCGACGGCGTGACCGGGCTCCTCGTCCCCCCCCGCGACGCGGCCGCGCTGGGTCGGGCGATCGGCAGCCTGCTCTCCGACCGGGACGCGGCGCGCCGGATCGGCGAGGCCGGCCGGCGGCGCGTGGAGGAGCACTTCTCCGAGGAGGCGATGACCCGGCGGGTCCTGGAGGTGTACGACGAGCTCGCCGGCTAAGAGCGAGAGCCCCGAGGTCGCCGTTGTCATCCCGACCCACGGGCCCGCGCCGTACCTCGCCGACGCGATCACGAGCGTCACCGGCGCCTCCGAGATCGTGGTCGTCGAGGACGGCACGGCCGAGGTCTCGGCCGGCGAGGTGGCGCCGGCGAGACTGATCCGGCTGCCGAAGGTCGGCCGCTCGCGCGCCCGGAACGCCGGTGTCGAGGCCGTTTCGGCGTCGCTCGTGGCGTTCCTGGACGCCGACGACCTCTCCCGAGTGGGTCGCCTCGAGCGGCAGCGCGCTTCGCTCGAGTCCGCGCCCGGTGCGGCGCTCTGCTTCGGCCCCGTCGAGGTCGTCGACGGCGGGCTCCGGCCGATCCCGGAGTGGAACCGGCTCCTCGCGCGGCGCCTCGAGCGGCTGGTCGCCGGGGGAGCGACGTACGAGGCGATCCTGGCGAGCCGCTGCCCGATCTACACCTCGGCGACGATGGTGCGGCGAGCGGCGTTCCTCGAGGCCGGCGGCTACGACGCCCGGTTCGACGCCTACGAGGACCTCGACCTCTACCTGCGCCTGTCGCGGCTCGGCGGGCTCGTGCCCGCGCCGGGCACGCCGGTGACGACGTACCGCCTCCACGGAGCCAACACGGATTCGGACCGGCTCTACGAAGGATTGCTCGGCGTGGTCGGCAAGCACCTGCCGGACGCGGAGGGGCGCGCGCGGCGGCTGCTGCTGGAGCGGCAGGTCGAGGCGCTCTGGGGCCTGCGGCGGCTCGGCGACGTCCGCCGTGCGGCGCTGCGCGCGCTCGCGGCCGAGCCGCGGCTGCTCGCCCGTCCGCGCCTCGTAGCCCGCCTGCTCGCCTCGCTCGTCTCCCCGCGACGACGCGGATGAGGCATCGCCTGCGATGCCGGCATCAGGGCGACCGGGCTTTGCCCGCAGGGCCGTCGGCGCCGACAACCGAGAAGCCCCGAGAACGGAGCGCCGCTTGAGGGTCGCGATCCTGACCGAGATCGCCTCCCCGTACCGGATCCCGCTCTTCAACGCCCTCGCGAAGCGTCCCGAGATCGACCTCACCGTGCTGCTGCTCAGCCGCAGCGACCCGAGGAGGACCTATCCGTTCTACGCGCAGGAGTTCGCCTTCGACTGGCTCGTGCTGCCCGGCTGGGAGCTCCACCGCGGCCTGCACTGGGTCGTGCTCACGCGGGGGCTGCGCCGCGAACTGCGGCGGCTGCGGCCTGACGTGATCGTCGCCGGCGGCTGGAACCAGCCCGCGTACTGGCGGGCGATCCTGTGGACGCGACGGCACCGGACGCCGCTCGTCCTCTGGGTGGAGAGCACGGCGCGCGACGCCCGCTCGGGCTCGGGGCCGCTCGAGTCCGCCAAGCGCTTCGCGATCCGCTCGGCGAGCGCGTTCCTCGTCCCGGGCCGCGCCGCAGCCGAGTACCTCGAGAGTCTCGGTGTGGAGCCCGGTCGCATCCAGGTGGCGCCGAACGCGGTCGATCTCCGGCTCCTCGCCCGGCAGGTCGAGGCCGCCCGCGCCCGCCGCGACGAGCTGCGCGCCGAGCTCGGCCTCTCCGGCTGCGTCTTCCTCTGCGTCAGCCGCCTGTCGCACGAGAAGGGCGTCGACGTGCTCGCGCGGGCCTTCCACGGCGTGTCCGGGCAGCTCGTGCTCGCCGGCGGCGGGCCCGATCGAGCGCTCGTCGAGGCCGCCGCCCCCGAGGGGACTCGCCTGCTCGGCAACGTTCCGCGGGACGAGCTGCCGCGCTGGTACGCGGCCGCCGACGCCTTCGTGATGCCGTCTCGCTCGGAGACGTGGGGGATGGCGATGAACGAGGCCGCCGCGGCGGGCCTGCCGCTGGTCGCGAGCGAGGCCCCCGGCGCCGGCTACGAGCTGATCGAGCCCGGCGTCAACGGCTTCCGCGTCCCCGTCGGTGACGAGAGCGCCCTGCGCGAGGCGCTCCGCCGCGTGGCCGACGACGAGCGCTGGCGCGCGCGGGCCGTCCGGCGGACGCTCGAGCTCGCGCGCGGCCACACGCCCGAGGCCTGGGCGGACGCGGTGGCTTCGCTGGCACGAAGGCTCGCTGCGTCCAGCCCTTAACAGGATGTTCCCAGGCCTCCGCTAGGCTCGCGGCCGTGCCTCGCACCGCACTCGTGACGGGCTCGAGCGGCCTGGTCGGCTCCGAGACGGTCGCCTACCTGGACGCGCGCGGCTGGCGCGTGCACGGGGTCGACAACAACATGCGCCGCGACTTCTTCGGCGACCACGGCGACACGGCTCCGAACCTGCGGCGGCTGCAGCGCGCGACCACGCGCTTCGAGCACCACGACCTCGACGTCAGGGACCGGGACGGGATCGCCGCCCTGGTCGCCGAGTCCCGCCCCGGGCTGATCGTCCACGCCGCCGCCCAGCCCTCGCACGACCTCGCCGCCTCGCGGCCCTTCGAGGACTTCGACGTGAACGCCGTCGGGACGCTGAACCTGCTCGAGGCGGCGCGGACGAGCTGCCCCGAGTCCCCCTTCGTCTTCCTCTCGACGAACAAGGTCTACGGCGACGCGCCGAACGAGCTCGAGCTGGTCGAGCTGGAGACGCGGTACGACTACGCCGACGGGCGCGACGGCATCGACGAGACGATGCGGGTCGACGCGACGACGCACAGCCTCTTCGGCGCGTCGAAGCTCGCCGCCGACGTGCTCGTGCAGGAGTACGGGCGCTACTTCGGCCTGCCGACGGTCTGCCTTCGCGGCGGCTGCCTCACCGGGGCGCGGCACGCCGGCGCCGAGCTGCACGGATTCCTCGCCTACCTCGCCAGGGCCGTCCGGGAGGGCCTTCGCTACCGGATCTTCGGCTACAAGGGCAAGCAGGTGCGGGACAACATCCACTCGATCGACGTCTGCAGCGCCATCGCCGCGTTCGCCGACGACCCGCGAGCCGGGGCCGTCTACAACCTCGGCGGCGGCCGCGCCAACAGCGTCTCGATGCAGGAGGCGATCGGCCGCTTCGAGGAGCTCTACGGGCGCACGCTGGATTCGCAGTACGTGGAGGAGCCGAGGCGCGGCGACCACGTCTGCTACATCTCGGACCTCGGGCGCTTCCGATCCGACTACCCCGGCTGGGAGCTGACGATGGGGCTGGACGAGATCTTCGCCGAGCTCGCGCCCCGGGGCGCCGCCGCGATCACCTCGTGACCGAGCCCGCCGTCACCGTCATCCGCCCGGTGCGCGGATGGGTCGGCTTCCGCCTAGGCGAGCTCTGGAGCTACCGCGAGCTCCTGTTCTTCCTGGCCTGGCGGAACGTCCTCATCCGGTACAAGCAGACCGTCCTCGGCATCGCGTGGGCGGTGCTGCAACCGCTCTTCCTGATGGTCGTGATGACCGCCTTCTTCGGCTCGTTCGCGAAAGCCGCCGGCGTACCTGGACCGATCTTCTACTTCGCCGGCCTCGTCCCCTGGGCGTTCTTCGCCAGCTCGGTCGCCCAGTCGTCGAACAGCCTCGTCGGCAACGCGAACCTGATCGGCAAGGTCTACTTCCCGCGCCTGGCGGCGCCGATCTCCGCCGTCCTCGCCGCGCTCGCGGACTTCGTCTTCGCGTTCGCCGTGCTGGTCGTGATGATGCTCGCGTACGGGATCTACCCCCGGCCGGCGGCCGCACTCGTGCTGCCGGCGCTGTTGCTCCTCACCGTCGTCACGGCGCTCGGCGCCGGCCTCTGGCTGTCCGCGCTGAACGTGGCCTACCGCGACGTCCAGTACGTCGTCCCGTTCCTGATCCAGATCGGCCTGTTCGCGAGCCTCTTCGCGACGACGATCCAGTCCGAGCCCTGGCAGACGCTGCTCGGCCTGAACCCCATGGCCGGGGTTGTGGAGGGCTTCCGGTGGGCGCTCCTCGGCGCCGGCACGGGCTTCTCGAGCATGGCGGGTCTCTCGGTCGCGGTCGCCGCCTTGCTGCTCGTGTCGGGCGCCGTCTACTTCCGGCACCAGGAACGGACCTTCGCCGATGTCATCTGAGACGAGTCCCTTTCGAACTGAAGCACGAGCCGCCTGGCCGCGCTGGGCGGCGCGATGCGTCGTCCTCGGGCCCCCCCATGGCGCTGCCATGCGGGCGCCCTGCGTCCTAGCCTCGCACTCGCCCAGCACACCCAGTCAGCGCGTGGTCAGTGCGAAATGAACTCTGAGACGACGGCCATCGTCGCCGAGGGGCTCGGCAAGCAGTACCGGATCGGCTCCCGCCCGACCGCGTACCGGACGCTGCGCGAGTCGCTCGCGGGCGCGCTGCGGCAGGCCGGGCCGTCCGGCCCGCCCGAGACGTTCTGGGCGCTGAAGGACGTCTCGTTCGAGGTCGGCCGCGGGGAGGCGATCGGCGTGATCGGGCCGAACGGCGCCGGCAAGACGACGCTACTCAAGGTGCTCTCGCGGATCACGGAGCCGACGGCCGGCGTCGCGCGCGTCCGGGGTCGCGTCGGCTCCCTGCTCGAGGTCGGCACTGGCTTCCACCCGGAGCTGACCGGCCGGGAGAACATCTACCTGAACGGCTCGATCCTCGGCATGGCCCGGGCGGAGATCGCGCGCAAGTTCGACGAGATCGTCGCCTTCGCCGGCGTGGAGCAGTTCATCGACACGCCCGTCAAGCGCTACTCGAGCGGCATGTACGTCCGGCTCGCGTTCGCCGTCGCCGCGCACCTCGACACGGACATCCTCCTCGTCGACGAGGTGCTCTCGGTGGGCGACTTCGCCTTCCAGCGCCGGTCGCTCGGCAAGATGCAGCAGCAGACCTCGGCCGAGGGCCGGACGGTGCTGTTCGTGAGCCACAACCTCGGCTCGGTGCGGACGCTCACGGAGCGCTGCATCTGGCTCGAGCACGGGCAGATCCGGGAGCTCGGGCCCACGGAGGACGTCTTCCGCAGCTACGTGCGCTCGTACGGCACCGAGGGCGGCAGCGGCTCGATCGACCTCTCCGACCTCGCGCGCGGCCGGCCGGCGACGCCGCTGGCACAGGAGATCACCTTCGAGACGCTCGAGCTGCTCGACCGCTCCGGGACCGCCACGGCGACGCACCCCGAGGGCGAGCCCGTGACCGTCCGCCTCCGGCTCCGCGCGCGCTCGGCGCTCCGGGACGTGCGCCTGCAGGTGTACTGCCGCGTCGCCACCGCGGACGGCGCCGTCCTCTTCTCGGCGACCGCCGGACCGCAGCCGGTCCAGCTCGAGCCGGGCGTTTACGAGACCGCGTTCACGATCGACCCGAACCCGCTCGGCGCCGGCGGCTACACGATCTGGCTCTACGCGCTGACGCTCTCCGACCGCACCGCCGACGTCGGCCAGGACCTGCTGCGGTCGGCGGCGACGCTCTCGATCGAGGACAGCCGCGCCGGCGAGCGGGACCTGGGCTACGCGTGGAAGGAGCGGGGGCTGATCCGCGTCGGCTACGAGTGGGCGCCGCTCTCGCGGGTCGAGGGCGGCGTCCCGGTTTCCGGTTAGAGTCGATGGCGATGCGGATCCTCGTGCTCGGCGGCGACGGCTACCTGGGCTGGCCGACGGCGATGTTCTTCTCCAGGCTCGGCCACGACGTGATGGTCGTGGACAACCTGGCCAAGCGGCAGTGGGAGGCTGAGATCGACGGGTCGCCGCTCGAGCCGCTGCCGACGCTCCGCCATCGGGTGCGCGTCTGGCGCGAGGTGACGGGGCGCGAGATCCAGGTCGCGATCGGCGACATCGCCGAGAACCACCGGTTCGTCTACGACACGTTCGAGTCGTTCCAGCCGGAGGCGATCGTGCACTACGCGGAGCAGCCCTCGGCGCCCTACTCGATGGCCGGCCGGGGCCGCGCGCTCCTCACCCAGCGCAACAACGTCCTGGGAACGCTCAACGTGCTGCACGCGATCAAGGCGCACGTGCCCGACGCGCACCTGGTGAAGCTGGGGACGATGGGCGAGTACGGGACGCCGAACATCGACATCGCCGAGGGATGGCTCGACGTCGAGGTCGACGGCCGCCGCGACCGGCTGCCGTTCCCGAAGCTCCCCGGCTCGTTCTACCACCTGTCCAAGGTGCACGACTCGCACAACATCCATTTCACGTGCCGGGTCTGGGGACTCGCCGCGACCGACCTGAACCAGGGCGTCGTCTACGGGATCACGACGGACGAGACCGAGCTCCACCCGGAGCTGCGGACCGGCTTCCACTACGACGCCGTGTTCGGCACCGCCCTGAACCGGTTCTGCGCGCAGGCTGTCTCCGGCGTGCCGCTGACCGTGTACGGGGCGGGGGGGCAGAAGCGCGGCTTCCTCAACATCCGCGACACGCTCGAGTGCGTTCGGCTGGCGGTCGAGAACCCGGCCGACGCGGGCGAGTTCCGTGTCTTCAACCAGTTCACGGAGGTCTTCAGCGTCCTCGAGCTGGCGGAGATGGTGCGCTCGGCGGCGGCCAAGCACGGCTTCGACGCGCCGATCCAGCACGTCGAGAACCCGCGCGTCGAGGCGGAGGAGCACTACTACAACCCGCGCAACGACGCGCTGCTCGCGCTCGGGCTGAAGCCGCGCCTGCTCTCGGAGGAGCTGCTCGAGACGATGCTGATCACGATCGCCGAGTCGGCGGAGTGCATCGACCGCGCCACGATCATGCCGCAGGTTCGCTGGCGCGAGGAAGCGGTCTCGCGCGCTCCCGCTTGACCAACGACCGGCTGGCGCTCGTTCCGGCCCGCGGCGGCTCCCGCTCGATCCCGCTGAAGAACGTCAAGCCGCTCGGCGGACGCCCGCTGATCGAGTGGGTTCTGGGGGCGATCGCCGCGAGCGGGTCCGTCGACCGGATCGTCGTCTCCACCGACGACGAGCGAATCGCGGACGTGGCTCGCGCGGCCGGCGCCGACGTGCCCTTCCTGCGGCCCCCGGAGCTGGCGGGGGACGACACGCCCTCGATCCCGGTGATCGAGCACGCGCTCGAGTGGCTCGAGCAGGCCGAGGACTACCGGCCCGAGCACGTGCTCTTCCTGCAGCCGACGGAGCCGTTCGTCCGGCCGGAGCAGATTCGCGCCGCCTTCGACCTGATGATCTCGCGACAGGCGGACTCGGCGATCACCGTCGTCCCCGTACCGAGGAACTTCCACCCCTTCCACGTCCGGGTCGAGCGCGACGGGTTGCTCGAGTTCGAGCAGCCGGTGCAGCACTACGGCCACCCGACGCGGCAGTCGGACCCGCCGCGCTATGCGTTCGGGAATCTCTACTGGTTCCGGCGCGAGTCCTTCCTGCGCGAGCGCCGCCTCGAGGCCGGCCGCCGCGTCGGCCTCCCGATCGACCCGGTCTCCGCGCTCGACCTGAACACCGAGGAGGAGTGGCGGCTCGCCGAGCTCCTCGCCGGGGAGCTCGGCTGAGCCGTCCGGCGATCCTCCTGGCCGAATCCTCGTTCGCGCCCGAGGCTCGCGCGGTCCTCGAGCGGGTCGGCGAAGTGATCGAGTTCGAGCGCTTCGAGCAGGCGCTGCCCGGGGCGAGCGCGATCGTGGGCGGCCTCGAGGTGGAGCTCGACCTGGAGCTGCTCGCGCGGGCGCCCGCGCTGCGGACGATCGCCTCGCGGACGTCCCAGCTCCGCCACATCGACCTCGAGGAGGCGAGGAGCCGGGGGATCGAGGTGCTCTTCATCGAGCCGGACGCCCCGCCGCTCCGGGAGACGACCTCCACCGCCGAGGAAGCCTTCGCGCTCGTGCTGGCGCTGCTCCGGCACGTTCCGTGGGCGTTCGACTCGGTCAAGGCCGGACGCTGGGAGCGCGGGCGCTACGGCGGGCGGGAGCTCAGGGGCAAGACGATCGGCCTCGTCGGCTTCGGCCGCCTCGGGCGCATGACCGCCGGCTACGCGCGCGCCTTCGGGATGCGGGTCCTGGCCAGCGATCCCGGCGTGAGCACGACCGACGAGGCCGAGCTCGTTCCGCTCGACCGGCTTCTCGCCGAGGCCGACGTCGTCTCGATCCACTGCACCTTCGACGAGTCGACGCGAGGGCTGATCGGCGAGCGCGAGCTCCGCCTGATGAAGGCGACCGCAGTGCTCGTCAACACGGCGCGGGGCGAGATCACCGACGAGCGGGCGCTCCTCGAGGCCCTCGCGGGCGGGCGCCTCGCGGGCGCGGCCGTCGACACGCTCGCGGGCGAGCGCGCGGACGGCTCTCACCTCCACGGCAATCCCCTGGTGGAGTACGCGCGGACGCACGAGAACCTGCTCATCCTCCCGCACCTCGGCGGCGCCACGGTCGAGGCGACCGCCCGCACGCAGCTCTACATCGCCGAGAAGCTGGCAGCGCATCTGCGATGAGCTTCCTGCCCGCCGACCGGGTCTTCGTGATCGCCGAGGCCGGCGTCACCAACTACGGCGACGTGGAGCTCGCGCACCGGCAGGTCGACGCGGCCGCCGACGCGGCGTGCGACGCCGTCAAGTTCCAGTCCTGGTCGACCGCCGATCTCGTCAGCCGGCCGGTGGCGAAGCGGCTCGAGGGGGAGCTCGGCCGCGACTGGTACTCGCGGCTGGAGGAACGCGAGCTGACCCGGGACGATCTGCGCGAGGTGCGGGACCACGCCCACGACCGGGGGCTCGTCTTCCTCGCCACGGCCCACGACAGCGCGTCGGTCGGCTTCCTCGTCGAGGGGCTCGATGTCCCGTGGCTGAAGATCGGCTCCGGCGAGGCCTCGAACCTCCGTTTCCTGCGCGAGGTCGGCTCGGCCGGCCGCCCCGTACTGATCGCGTTCGGACTCTCGAGCGACGAGGAGGCTGTGCGCGCCGTCGAGACGCTGCGCCAGTCGGGCGCGCCCGAGGTGATCGCGCTCCACACCGTCAGCATCTACCCCACCCCGGCCCCCCTCGCTCGGCTCGACCGGATCGGGCGCCTGCGCGAGCTGCTCGGCGTTCCGATCGGGATCTCGGATCACACGGTCGGCTGGCACGTTCCCCTCGCGGCGGTCGCGCTGGGCGCGTGCGCGATCGAGAAGCACCTCACCTTCGACAAGGCCGACCCGCGCTCGCTCGACAACCCCGGCGCGCTCGAGCCCGCGGAGCTGGCCGAGCTCGTGCGCCAGGTGCGGGAGGTCGAGGCGGCCCTCTTGCCGGTCGCGGACCAGGACTACGAGGCGGCCGTGGCGGATTCCCGCGACTGGGCGCTGCAGGCGGTCGTGGCCGCGCGGTCGCTGGAGGCGGGCACGACGCTCGCGGAGGCGGATCTCGCGTTCAAGCGGCCGGCGCGCGGAGGCATTCCCGCCTGCGAGGCCGACTCGCTGCTCGGCCGGACGCTCCGGCGCCCGGTCGAGGCGGACGAGCAGATCCGGCCCGACGACCTGCTGTCCACGCGGGAATGAGACGCCTCCTCGGCATCGGGCTCCTACCGCTCGTCCGCCCACACCTCGTAGCGCTCGACGCTCGTGCGCCTCCCGGCCCACTGGCCGAACAGATCGGCGAGCTGCCTGGGCATCTCCTCCTCGAACGTCGGCTCGGCTGCCCGAAGGGCGTCCTCCGTCTCGAAGAACGCGACCGTGAGCGCCGACCGGCCCGACCGGTCGACGAGCTCGAGGTAGCCCTTGAACCCGTCGAGCCCGCGCATGATCGGCTCCACCCGTGAGCGCACCTCGTCGAGCGTCCGTTCGGCCTCCGCCACGTCGATGCCCTCGAACCTGGCGATGCGAGCGACCATCGTTTCCTCCTTCGGTGTGTGTGCGAGACGGGAGGAACCTATCGCGCTAGACCGTATCCGCGGCCCGGCGCCGTCCGAAGCGCAGGTACAGGGCCGGCACCGCGAAGAGGTTCACGAACGTCGAGGTGACAAGGCCGCCGACGATCACGACCGCCATCGGGTGCTCGATCTCGTGGCCCGGGATGTCGCCGTAGAGCAGCAGCGGCACGAGCGCGAGGCCGGTGGCGAGCGCGGTCATCAGGATCGGTGACAGTCGCTCGAGGGCGCCCCGGAGCACGAGCCCTACACCGAAGGGCTCTCCTTCCTCCCGCTCGAGGTGCTGGTAGTGGTTGATCAGGAGGATGCCGTTGCGGGCGGCGATGCCGAACACCGTGAAGAAGCCGACGAGCGCCCCGAGCGAGATCGTCCCGCCGGTGGCGAACACCGCCAGCACCCCGCCGACGAGCGCCATCGGCAGGGTGACGAAGAAGAGGGACGCGAGGCGCCAGCTGCCGAAGGCGACCTGGAGGAGGAGGAAGACGGCGATCGCCGCGGCCGCGGCGAGCCAGCGGAGCCTGTTCTGGGCGGCGGCCCGTTCCGCCGACTCGCCCAGCAGCTCGGCGTGGTAGCCGCGCGGGAAGTCCACCCGGGCGAGAGCCCGCTCGACGTCCGCCACGACCGAGCCGAGATCGCGGCCTCCGAGGTCGCCGGTGACGTCGAGTCGCCGGGAGATGTTCTCCCGCTTGATGATGTTCGGCGTGGGGGCGACGCGCACGTCCGCAACGTCGGCCAGCAGCACGTGCCCTCCGTGGGGCTTGTCGATGACGAGGTTCCGAATGCTCGTGAGGCTGTTGCGCGTGGCGGGCGTGCTCCAGACGTTGACGTCGGTGACCCGGGCCGGCTGCCAGATGTCGTTGACCTCCACGCCCTGGACGAGCGTCGCGGCCGCGCGCCGGATGTCGCCCGGCTTCAGACCGTGGCGCCGGGCCGCCGCGAGATTCGTCTCCACCTCGACGTGCGGGATGTCCTCCTGGAGCTCGACGTGCAGGTCGACGAGGCCGTCGATGCCGGCGAGCTCCCGGCTCACCCTGTCCGCCTGGCGGCGAAGAACCCCGAGCTCCGGCCCGAAGATGCGGACGACGATCGCGTGGCTCGAACCCGTCAGGACCTCCCGGACGCGCTCCCTGAGGTACGTCTGCACGTCGCGGAACAGCCCGGGATAGCCGTCCACGACCTCGTGCACGGCTGCCAGCGTCTCGTCGTAGTCGGCGTCGGGGTCGACGCTGATCCAGTTCTCGCCGAAGTCGACGTTGACGACCTCGTCCGCGAAGCCTGCCTGGCCGATGTGGGACCCGCAGTTCCGCACTCCGGGAATCGAGCGCAGCTCGCGGCAGGCCAGAACCGAGATCCGCGTCTCTTCGGGGAGGGACGTTCCCGGCGTCGTCAGCCAGTGCATCAGGAAGTCCCGCTCCTTGAAGTTCGGCAGCAGCGACTGACCGAGAAACGGTGTCACTGCGAGGCCGGCTGCCGCGATCACCCCGACCGCGGCGTAGACGGGGCGGGGTCGCCGGATCACCGCGGCGAGCAAGCCGCCGTAGACGAGCTTGAGCCGCCGGACGACCGGGGAGTCGGGGCGCTCGAGGCGCGCCCGGCGCAGGAGGATCAGGCTCAGAGCCGGAGTCACCATCAGAGCGACGACCATCGAGGCGAGCACGGCGAGGGCGTACGAGAGAGCGAGCGGCTCGAAAAACGCTCCGGACAGGCCTTCGACGAAGAAGATGGGCACCACGACGATGACGTTGATCAGCGTCGCGTAGACGATCGGGCTGCGCACCTCGAGCGTGGCCTCGAGAATGACCCTGGGAATCGGTCGGTGGCCGCCCTCGCTGCGGTGCTGCCGGAGGCGCCGCCAGATGTTCTCGATGTCGATGATCGCATCGTCGACCACGACTCCGACGGCGATCACGAGGCCCGCGAGCACCATCGTGTTGATCGTGGCCCCGCGCAAGGCGAGGACGATCGCGGCCGCTGTCAGCGAGAGCGGGATCGAGACCAGGCTGATGAAGGCGGTGCGCCACTCGAAGAGGAAGGCGATCAGAACGAGGACGAGGAGCAGGCAGCCGATCAGGAGCGCGCGCGTCAGGTTCTCGATCGCGACCTCGATGAAGGTGGCCGGGCGGAAGATCGTCGAGTCGATCTCGATACCCGTCAGGCCGGGCCGGAGCGACTCGAGGGCTTCCTCGACGCCGCGGGTCACCTCCAGCGTGTTCGCCGACGGGAACTTCTCGACGACGAGGAGGAGCCCCTTGCCGTCGTTGACGACCGCGTCGCCCACGAGATTCGGATGCCCGATGACGACATCGGCCACGTCGCCAAGCCGAAGGCGCGTGCCGTCCGGCGCGTCGAAGCCCACCCCGGCAAGGTCGCGGGGGGAGAGGATCGGAGCCTCGTAGTGGATGCCCAGACGCTGGTTCGGCGTCTCGACGAAACCGCCGGTCCCCACCATCGAGCCCGGCGAGTACTTGAGGAGCACGGCATCGAGGGAATCGGCGGCGACCTCCATCACGCGCTGCACCGACACCCCGTGGGCGCGCATCCGCTCGGGATCGACGAGCACCTGCTGCTGCACCTGCCGCTGCCCCCAGATGGCGACGTTGGCCACTCCGGGCACGCGCAGCAGGCGCTGCCTGACCGTGTGCCGGACGATGCTGGACAGCTCGATCAGCGAGTACCGCTCGGACGAGAGGCCGATCTTCATGACGCGGCTCGTCGAGGAGAGCGGCTGCATCATCAGCGGCGGGGCAGCCCAGCTCGGCAGCGTCGGCGCCACCGAGGCGAGGCGCTCCTGCACGAGCTGGCGGGCCTTCAGCCACTCCGTCCCGCGCTTGAAGATGAGGGTGATCGACGACAGCTGCTCCACGGACGACGAGCGAATGACGTCGAGCTCGGCCACCCCCGCCAGGTTCTGCTCCAGCGGGACGGTGATGTACTCCTCCACCTCCGCCGCCGACAGCCCGATGCACGGGGTCTGGATCTCCACCCGCGGCGGCGCGAACTCCGGGAAGACGTCGACGGGAGCCTGGCGCACCTCCGCGACGCCGAAGAACATCATCGCCGCGGACGCGAAGATGACGAGCCAGCGGAACCTGAGGCTCGATCTGACGATCCAGCGCATCGCTCAGCCGCTCAGTGGTCGACCCCGAGCTCGGCCCCGTACAGCTCGGCCGCGCCGACCGAGACCACCTGAACTCCGTCGCGCGGCCCCTTCGAAAGCGTTGCCTCCACGCCCTCGATCGCGTCGATCGACACCCGGGCCCGCACGAACGTCAGCGGCCTGACCCGGATGTAGACCCAGGTCCTTCCCCGCTCGTCGTACAGCACCGACGAGTAGGGCACGACCCGCCTCCGGACCGGGACGGTTCGGAGTCCGAGCCGTCCCGCGGCGCTCTGCGAGAGCCTCACCCTGCTCAGCTCGGTGCCCTTGATCGGCTCGACGCGCGCGGGCGGCTCGCCGGTCGCCCCGGCATCCTCCGAGACGTCGCGCTCGGCGAGCTCGAGGCCGACCAAGACGCCGGTCAGGACGAGTGCCATGAGGAGCGCCCACTGGGTGCCGCTTCGCCCGGATTTCCTGTTCTCCATCTTCTCCTCCTCAGGTGGCTCGAGCGAGGCCGGGGTCGATGGTGGCCTCGTGCTCGTCGGCTACCGGCTCCCCGGTCGAGCCGACCAGCAGGTAGAGCGCCGGGACGACCCAGAGCGCGTACAGCACGCAGGTGAGCAGGCCGCCGAGGAGAGCGACAGCGAGAGGTCGCGCGATCTCGAACCCCTCGACGCTCCCGAGGACGAGGAACGGCGCCACGGCGAGCGCGGTGCCGAGAGCCGTCGCCAGAATCGGGGCCAGCCGCTCCTGCGTTCCGCCGAGCACGAGCTCCGGACCGGCCGGCTCACCCGACTCGCGCCGGAGACGGTCGAAGCGGTCGATCAGTACGACGCTCCAGCGGACGGCGAGCGCGAAGACGGCCAGCAGGGCGGCTGCCGCCCCCAGCGACAGCTCGTCGTCCGTGACCGACGCAGCCAGGACTCCGCCCGACAGGGCGGCCGGCAGCGTCACGAGGACGGCGAACGCCAGCCGCCAGCTTCCGAATGCCGCCTGCAGGAGCAGCAGGATCGCGACCAGGGCGGCGGCGACGTAGGTGAGCGTGCGCGTGCGCGCGGCATCTCGTTCCGAGGCGTCCTCGAGCACCTCGGCGTGGTACTCGAGCGGGAAGCTCACCGCCCGGAGCTCCCCCTCGACCTCCTCGATGACCTGGTCGAGCGAACGCCCGCGCACGTCCGCGACGACGTCGATCCGCCGGGACGAGGCCGCTCGCCTGATCGCGGTCGGTGTCGGAGCGATGCGCACTGCGGCGACCGCCGCCAGGGGCACCTGCCCGCCGCCGGGCTTGTCCACGAGGAGCTCGCGCACCGCGGTGAGGCTGTGGCGGAACTCGGGAATGCCGGTGACGAGGACCTCGAACACCTTCTGCCCCTCGAACAGGCTTCCGACCTCGATGCCCTGCGCCAGCGTGGCCGCGGCCCGGCGGACGTCTCCGGGCTTGATCCCGTGGCGGCGCGCGGCGGCGAGGTCCGGCTCGATCTGCAGGGACGGCTCGGCGGCCTGCGGCTCCACGCGCGGGTCGACCACTCCGTCGATGCCGTCGACGCGGCGGCGGACCTCCTGCGCCTTGGTGCGGAGGTACGCCAGGTCCTTGCCGTAGATGCGGACGACGAGCGGCTCGTCGGCTCCCGTCAGCGCATCGAGGCCGTCGCCGCCCTCGCCGTGCTTGCCGTCCGCCAGCGACCCGACCACCCGGATGCGCTCCCCGGAATAGGTGACGAGCTCGCGGTCGAGGCCCGGGTAGCCGTGGACCGCCGTCCGGATGCGATTCACGCTCTCGTCGTAGTCGGCGCCGGAGTCGAGGCTCACCCAGAGCTGCGCCGAGTTGACCCCGACGATGCGATCTCCGAGGACCGCGCGACCCACGTGGACGCCGACGTTGCGGACCCCCGGTATCGCCTGCAGTTCCCGGGCCACGCGACCCGCGATCCGCACCGTCTCCTGCCGCGATGTCCCCGGTGCGGCGTTCACGTGGACCAGGAAGTCGCGCTCCTTGAACGACGGGACGAAGGACCGCCCCAAGAACGGTGTCATGACAGCGGTGGCGAGCCCGACGAGCGCCCCCGCGAGCACGACCTGACGCGGCCGGCCGAGCGCGGGCGCGAGCACGGCCGCCGAGCGTCCTTTCAGCGGGCCGAGGAGCGGTGCCCGGGACCGGCTCCGCCCGCCGCGCAGAAGCAGCGCGCTGAGCGCCGGCGTGACGGTGAGCGCCACGCCCGCGGATGCGAGGACTGCGAGCGCGTACGAGAGAGCGAGCGGCCCGAAGAAATCGCCGGGCCGTCCGTCCAGGAAGACGACGGGCAGCACGGCGAGGACGACGATCAGCGTTGCGTAGCCGAGCGGCCTGAGCAGCTCGAGGGACGCGTCGCGGACGATCGCCTGCACATCGCCTCCGCCCTCGCGCGCGGAGCCGAGGCGCCGCCGGACGATCTCGACGCCGGCTACGGCATCGTCGACGAGGACGGCGACGGCGATCACGAGGCCGGCGAGCACGAGCGAGTTGACGGTCTCGCCGCGTAGCGCGAGCACGAGCCCCGCTGCGACCACCGACAGCGGTACCGCGACGAGGCTGATCAGCACCGGACGCCAGTGGCGGTGGAGGGCGACGAGGACGAGCGCGAGCAGGATCGACGCGATCAGCACGGCCAGCTCGAAGTTGGCGACCGCCTCCTCGATGAAGCTCGCGGGGCGGAACACCGTCGAGTCGATCTCGATCCCGGCGAGGCCCGGCCGCATCGCGGCGAGGGCCTCCTCGACCTCGCGCGTCACGTCGAGCGTGTTCGCACCCGGGAACTTCTCCACCACGAGCAGGAGCCCCGGTCCCCCCTTCACGACAGCGTCGCCGATCAGCGGCTGGTGGTCGATGACCACGTCGGTCACGTCGCCGAGTCGCATCGGCCTGCCGTTCACCTGGGGCGGAGGCTCTCCGGCGACTCCGTCGACGGGCACCTCCGCCAGCTTCTCCGGCTGCGCGATCGGAAGGATGTGGCGAATCTGCAGCCGCTGATTCGGGGTGTCGATGAAGCCGCCGGTACCCGGCGTCGACGCTTCCAGGAAGCTGAGCGGCGAGACCAGCTGGGCGTTCCCGGTGGTGTTGATGATCTGCTGCAAGGAGACGCGGTGCTCCCGCAGCCGCCTCGGGTCCACCTGCACCTGCAGCTGGTGCTCGCGGTGCCCCCAGATGACGACGTTCGCGACGCCCGGCACGCCCAGCAGGCGCGGCCGGATCGTCCACCGGGCCAGCACGCCCATGTCGATCGCCGAGAGCTGGTTCGAGGACAGCCCGATCATCATCACGCGGCTGCGCGACGAGAGCGGCTGGAGCATCGAGGGCGGCTTCGCGACGCGCGGGAGGATCCCCGCCTGCGTCAGGCGCTCCTGGACGAGCTGACGGGCATCGAGGAGGTCCGTGCCGGGCTCGAACACGAGCGTGATCGACGAGAGTCCGAAGACCGACTCCGACCGGATGACGTCGATTCCCGCGACGCCGTTCAAGAGGTCGCGCTCGAGCGGAACGGTCAGCAGCTCCTCGACCTCGGCCGCGGACAACCCGAGCGCCTCGGTCTGGATCTCGACGTAGGGCGGCGTGCTCGGGCAGGACGTCGACCGGCGTGTCCTGCAGCTGGACGACCCCGAGGATCAGCGTCGCCGCGGCGCCGGCGATGACGAGGAGCCGGAAGTTCAGGCTCCACTCCACGATTCGCCTCATCATCGGGTTCCCCTATGGCTCCAGGTTGGACAGGCTTCGGCGAGCGGTGCGGGCTGGATCAATCCCTCAGCCGCCTCTACGGGGTGAGCGCCAGGCTCGGTTTGCGAGTATCGGGCCGCCCCGGCCGCCCCGTCAAGCTGACTGCCGCTCCAGCGCTACGTGGCCACGTAGCGCTGGAACCAGGCGAGCGCCCGCCGGTACGCCGCAGCGCGGCCCGCGCGTCAGGGCGCGAGCCGTTGACGCGGTCGTCCAGGCCGGCGTAGCCAGCACTGCAGCCTTGGAGCCGGTCAGGCGGCCGTTCTCGGGGAACGCTCCGTCATCGTCCCCTCCTCTGGGTCGGTCTGGGGCGGAATCATCGGCGATCCGGGGTAAGGCCGGGATAAAGGCGCGCGCACCGGCGAAGGGAACGCGCTTGACTCCGCGGGTCGCGGCCTCGAAGATCGACAGCCGACCGGACAGCGACAAAGGAGGCGCGATGAGCGGACTCGAGACGAAGAGCTTCGATGCGCCCGACGAGACCCGGCCCTTCGCCGACAAGGGCAACGCGAAGGTCGTCAACATCGGTGACGACACGGTTCTCTACGGGACCTTCGAGCCCGGGTGGCGCTGGGCCGACCACGTAAAGCCGCTGGCGGGGACGGAGAGCTGCCAGTCGCCGCACTTCCTCTACGTCCTCTCGGGCCGGATGGCGGTCCGGATGGACGACGGCTCCGAGGGCGAGGTCGGCCCGAACAGCGTTGCGCGGATCGAACCCGGGCACGACGCCTGGGTCGTCGGCGACGAAGCGTGCATCGTCGTCGACTTCGGTCCCTCTGCGGCATACGCGATGCCGCAGGCGTAGACCTCGCGCGGGAGAGCCCGGAAACGGGCTCTCCCGTCACGTCAGTAGGCGAGCCGCTTTCGCAGCAGCCGGTCGTCGACCTCGAGCCCCTTCAGCACGCCCACGATCCGCTCCGCGGCGCGGCCGTCGGCGAGTGGCCCGGACGCGGACGCCGCACGGCCCTCACGGCGGACGCGCTCGATCGCCCCCGTGATCGCCGCCGCGGCCGGGGCCACGTCGAGCACGTTCGCGTGCCGTTCGCGGCCCTCCTGGCGCCGGCCCACGTTGACCGCGGGGAGCCCGAGGTGGGGCGCCTCGACGAGCGCGGCCGAGGAGTTGCCGACCAGCGCCGTCGCTGCCGCCATCAGCCCGAGGTAGTCGTCGTTGTCGATGTTCGGCCGAACGACGAAGCGCTCGTCGCCGGACCGCGCTTCGAGCGCCGCCAGGATCTCCTCGTAGCCGGGATCGGAGCAGGGATAGGTGACGACCGTGCGCAGGCCGGACTGCCGGGCGGCGTCCAGCACGACCTCCGCCAGCTCCCGGTTCTCCTCCCTGGAGAGGAGCGTCTCGGGGTGGACGATGGCGAGGAGGAAGTCCTCTCCGGGCGCGAGGCCGAACGACGCGCGCGCTCGCTCGGGCGGCGTGTAGAGGCCCTGGACGATCCGGTCGACGTAGGTCGAGCCGACGACGTGGATCCGCCACTCGTCCTCGCCGAGGCGGCGGATGCGCTCGGCAGCGGCCTCCGTCTCGGGAAAGTGCACGTGCGCGAGCTTCGTGATCGCGTGGCGCTGGATCTCGTCGATGTTCCCCGAGCGCTCGCCGCCCTGCGTGTGGGCCACGGCGAGACCGAGGTTGAGCGCGGCGAAGGCAACCATCGCGTGGTCGCCCCGGTCGCCGTGCACGAGCACGACGTCAGGGCGGTGACGGTCGAGCAGGCGCGCGGCCCCGGCGAGGCAGGCGGAGAGGTTCTCGGCCCGGACGAGCCCGGTATCCCCCCGGCCGGTGCCCATCTCGATCAGCTCGACGGCGGCGTCGGGGAAGGCCGCGCGCGCCTCGCCGGCGGTGCGACCGAAGCGCTCCGCCCCGTGCTGGTCTGCCAGGAGGATCAGCAGCTCAAGCTCGGGGTCCGCCTCGACCAGCCTCATCAACGGCACGTAGGCCCCGTAGCCGCCGCGCTTCCCGGAGAAAGCGCAGATCTTCCTCACCGGCATATCCTAACGAGGGCCTTCCGGCGCCCTCTCTCACGATGAGCGCCCTCCCACCCCATCTCGCGCTGCCGATCCGCCGGCTGGTCCGGAGGGTGCGGCCGCTGCTCGAGGAGCTGCGCGACCGGCGCGCGCGTGTCCGCTCGGCCCGGGAGGCGACGGAGTTCGTGAGCGCGCACCCGGAGCTCGCCGCCGACCTGTCGGTCCTGGAACGCCCGGACGGGAAGCGCGTGCTCGTCGTCAGCCTCTCCGACGATCCCGAGCAGGTCCGGCTCGAGGCACTCCTGATCAAGGCCCTCCAGGTGCGCGGCGCGCGGGTCAGCGTGCTCACCTTCCGCTCGAGCCGCCGCGGCGTGCGGGAGCTGCGCGGGCTCGGCATCCGCCGGCTGGTGTTCTACGAGGACCACGCGCCCGACCGTCGCGACTGGGCCGCCGAAGCGGCCCGGCTCGCCGCCGGGTGTCGCACGGTGCAGGACTTCAAGGAGCTCGAGTACCGGGGCGCCCGCGTCGGCCGCCACGGCCTCTCGACGGTCGTCCGGGCCCGGCACGAGCCGCGGATCGACCTCGAGGACCCGGACGTGCGCGCCGCGATCGCGCGCACGATCGCCTACGCGATCGAGGGCGTCCACACGGGCGAGCAGGTACTCGACGCCGCCCGTCCCGACCTGCTGCTGATGATCGAGCGCGGGTACGCCGGCTTCGGCTCGATCTTCGACCTCGCCCTGCAGCGGGGCATCCCCGTGGTGCAGTTCCAGGCGGCCCACCGAGACGACGCCTTCCTGATGAAGCGCTACACGCTGGCCAACAGGGAGCTGCACCCGCGCTCGCTCGACGACCTCACCTGGCGGCGCCTGCTCGAGCGGGGCTGGGACGACGACCGCGAACGCGAGCTCGAGGCCGAGCTCGAGGCCCGCGAGGAGGGGAAATGGTTCATGTCGCGGCGCATCCGCCACGCGGCGCGCCGCCGCCCGCCCGAGGAGCTCCGCCGGGATCTCGGGCTCGACCGCGAGCGCAAGGTCGCGGTGCTGTTCTCGCACGTCCTCTGGGACGCCAGCATGTTCTACGGCCGCGACGTCCACGCCGACCAGGGACAGTGGTTCGCGGAGACGGTGCGGCTGGCGGCCGCGGACGAGCGCGTGCAGTGGCTCGTGAAGCTGCACCCGGCGCTCTTCTGGAAGCTGCGTGCCGACGGCGTCCGGGCCGAGCCGGCCGAGCTGGCGATGATCCGGGAATCGGTCGGCGGGCTGCCGCCGCACATGCGGCTGCTGCGTCCCGACGACGACGTGGCGAATGCCGACCTGTTCGAGCTCGTCGACGCGGGCGTGACGATCCGCGGCACGGTCGGGCTCGAGCTGCCGGCGCTCGGCGTGCCCGTGCTGACCGCGGGGACGACCGACTACGGCGGCCGCGGGTTCACGGTCGACGCGGGGTCGATCGACGAGTACGAGGCGAACGTGCGCGGCATCGCCGCGCTTCCGCGCCTGACCCCCGAGCAGACCCGGCTCGCGAGGCTCTACGCCTACGGCGTCTTCTGCGTCCGTCCCTGGCGGTTCGACAGCTTCCGGCTGGAGTACCTGCCGCTGGTCGAGTCGGGCGACACGCTGCTGCATCGGCTCAGGTGGGCGATCTCCACGCCGGCGGAGCTGAAGGCGGCCGACGACCTCGCCCGCTTCGCGGCGTGGGTGCTCGACTCCGACGAGGCCGACTACACGCGGGCGATCAGCTCGCGCCAGCCGAACGTCGGCGCCGCCTCGAGCGCCTCCTCGACGTAGAGCAGGTGCCAGAGCTGGAACATCAGGAGCGGCCATAGCCGCTCGCTCTCGTCGCGGTCGCCCTCGAGGTGGGGTCGCAGGAGCCTCGCCTCCAGTCCCGGACGGAAGATTCCCTGCCGCGCGAGGTGCTCGTCGGAGAGCAAGCGCTCGGCGAGCGGACGCAGCTCGCCGCGGAGCCAGCGCGCGAGCGGGAAGACGAACCCCCGCTTGGGCGCCTCCAGATGCGCGGGCGTCAGCAGGTCGGCGACCGCGTCTCGCAGGAGGCCCTTCGGCTCCTCCGCCGAGGTCCGGAGCTCCGGCGGAATGCGCGCGACCAGCTCGACCAGCTCGTGGTCGAGGTACGGCGTCCGCGCCTCCAGCGAGAACGCCATCGAGAAACGGTCGGTCATGTGCAGGAACTCGTCGGGCAGCTGCGTCGAGAGGTCGAGGTGGAGCACCGAGTCGCGCGCGCTGCGGCTGCCGGACTCGTCGAAGACGGACTGCAGGAGCGCCGCCGTGTCGGTCGCGTCGGTGGCGAGAAGCTCGCGCTTCTCGGCGTCCCGGAAGTAGTACGAGGGCTCGAAGTGGTACCGCCTGACGTCGCCCCTGCGCAGACGCGCGAGGCGGCCGGTCTCGAAGGGGACGAAGCGCCGGTAGTTGCCGAACAGCTCGTCGCCCCCCGTGCCCGTCAGCCCGACCTTCACGTCCTCGGCCATGAAACGGAAGACGTACCAGGACGGCAGGCCGCCCCCGTAGGGCTCGTCGAGCGACCACACCATCGCGAGCAGGTCGTCGAGCAGGTCGTCCGCCTCGGCGACGAGCTCGTGGTGACGCGTCCCGTAGCGCTCCGCCAGCGCGCGGGCGAGCGGGAGCTCGTCCAGGGACGCGTCCTCCGGCGAGGTGAAGCCGAGCGTGTAGGTGCGCAGGTCTGGCTGCCCCGCCTCGGCGAGGAGGGCGACGACCGCGCTCGAGTCCAGGCCGCCCGAGAGCGAGCAGGCGACGGGGACGTCGGCGAGCGTCCAGCGCACGACTGCCTCGCGCAGCGCCTCGCGCACGTGCTCCACCCATTCCGCGCGGGAGGCCTGCTCGGGCGAGAAGCTGAGCCGCCACCAGCGCTCGACGCGGAGGTCGCGGCGTCCGAGGTCGTAGGTGAAGCAGTGTCCGGGCGGCAGGCGCCGGATCCCCTCGAAGATCGAGCGTGGCCCGGGGACGAAGCGCAGGCTGAGGTAGTGGAAGAGGCTCTCGCGGTCGAGCCGCCGCTGGACGCCCGGGACGAGCAGCAGCGTCCGGAGCTCCGAGGCGAAGGCCAGCCCGCCGCCCGCGCGAGCGTAGAGAAGGGGCTTGATGCCGAGGCGGTCGCGAGCGCCGAAGAGCACGCCGCGCCGGCGGTCGTGGACAACGAAGGCGAACATGCCGTTCAGGCGCTCGAGGATCGCCGGCCCGCAGCGCTCGTAGCCGCGCAGGACGACCTCCGTGTCCGAATGGCCGGAGTCGAAGGCGACGCCGTCCAGCTCGAGTCGCCGGCGGAGCTCCGGCGCGTTGTAGATCTCTCCGTTGAAGACGATCGTCGCCGACTCGCCGTGCATCGGCTGCGCGCCTCCCGGGATGTCCAGGATCGCCAGGCGGCGGGCGACGAGCCCGACCTTGCCGTCCGCGTCGCGGTAGAGGCCGCCGCCGTCCGGCCCGCGGTGCCGGAGGGAGCCGCCCAGGCGTTCGAGCAGTGCGTCGTCGTGCGGCCCGGCGATGCCCGCGATCCCGCACACGGCTAGGCGGCGCTCGCGACGCCGACCTCAGGAGCGCGGGCTTGCCCGTGCTCCGTCTGAGCCGACCGCACGAGCGCATCCGGGTAGAGACCCACGCTCCTAGCGCCCCACGAAGAGCAGGTGCGGCTGGGGCAGGGGCGCGCGGGGGCGGCGCAGGCGGGTGCGCAGCCGTGCGAGCGGGGTCAGGCCCCAGAACGTGCCCTCGGCGATCACCGTCTCGAACCCGTGCTCGGCGAAGAGTGCGGCGATCGTGCCCGGCGTGAGCGATCGCTGGTGCTGCCAGCGGTGGAACGTCCCGCCGCAGTCGGGGCAGCGCACCTCGCTCGCGGCGAGGTCCTCGGCGTTCGGCGCCGTGACGACGACGTGGCCGCGGGGGGCGAGCAGCCGCCGCACCTCGGCCAGCGTGGCGGCGATCTGGTCGTCGAGGAGGTGCTCGACCACCTCGACCAGGAGGATCCGTTCGAACGAGCCGGAGGCGAGCCCGCTGGGCAGGCCGGGTGCGCGCTCGATTCCCGCGAAGAGCGGCTCGTCGGCGAACCTCGCCTGAGTCTCGTCCGCCGAGGCGTCGTCGAGCTCGAGACCGCTCGCGGCGATCCCGCGCGCGAACAGGTGCGCGAGCAGGTCGCCGCGGCCGCAGCCGAAGTCGAGCACGCGGCGGCCGCGCAAGCCGATCCGGCGCTCGACCTCGTCCGCGATCGAGGCGCCGGAATGGGCGCTGAAGTACTGCCCTCGGTAGGAGGGGTTCGACGCGTAGTAGCCCCAGATCCGAGCGACCTTCTCCGGCGTCCAGCCGACGTCGTGCGGGCGGTACTCGGGCTCACCCACCGGTCAGAGACTAGCCTTCGCGGCCGGTGCCGGACCCGGCCCTCTTCGAGATCCCGTACGACCCCGACTGGGGCTACGAGCGCACGTTCTTCCTCGACACCGAGCACCGCTACACGAAGATGCACCGGCTGCTGCGCGAGGCGGTCGGCGACCTCTCGGGCACGCGGGTGCTCGACCTCGGCTGCTGCCGCGGTCTCCTGCTGGAGCGCTTCCGGCGCTATGAGGGGGTCGAGCTCGCGGGTCTCGAGATCGACCCGGAGGAGGCGAGGCAGGCCGAGCAGCGGGGGCTTCGGCCCGTGCGCCACCACATCAACCGGTTCGAGGGCGACCGGATGGTCGCGCGGCTTCCCTTCGCGGACGCGAGCGCCGACGTCGTGCTCGCCGGCGAGATCCTCGAGCACGTCGTCGACACCGAGGGCTTCCTGCGCGAGATCGGCCGCGTGCTCGCGGCCGGCGGCGCCGTCTCGCTGTCGACTCCGAACATCCTCTGGTGGAAGCACCGGCTCTCGCTGCTCGCGGGGCGCTACCCCGACGCGCTCGAGTACCGGCTGCGCTACGGCGACGACTTCGGGCACGTGCGGCTGTTCGGCCCCGGGGAGCTGCGCGGGCTGCTCGAGGAGGTGGGCTTCAGGGACGTCCGGATCGTCGGCAAGCGCCTCGGTCCGACGGCGAGCCTGACCGGCCCGGGGGCGAGGCTGCTCGACCGTGCCGCCGACCGCCTGCCGGGTCTCAGCGACAACCTGATCGCGGTTGCCCTCCGGGCCTGAACGGAGCGCTCGGTAGGCCTGCTCGTCGCCGCGACGGTTCCCGCTTGACACGCCGGCGCGGGAGTGTCAGAGTACGCATCGTCAAGTCCCTGCAGGCCCTCGGGTCCGCGGGGATTTGGCATTTCAGGGGCCGTTTGGGCACGTCCGCCGGGGACGTGTCCCGGGGCCAGGCCCCCGGACTTGTCTCGAACGGGCACTAGGCGTCGCTTGCGACGCCGACCTCAGGAGCGCGGGCTTGCCCGTGCTCCGTCTGAGCCGACCGCACGAGCGCATCCGGGTAGAGACCCACGCTCCCAGGCGTCGCTTGCGACGCCGACCTCAGGAGCGCGGGCTTGCCCGTGCTCCGTCTGAGCCGACCGCACGAGCGCACCCGGGTAGAGACCCACACTCCTACGCCGGTGGGCCGTACAGCGCCAGCGTCTCCTCGACCATGCGCTCCTCCGAGAACCGCTCGCGCACGCGGCGTCTCGCCTCGGCCGCGAGCCGCCGTCCCTCCTCGGGACGCTCGAGCAAGCGCAGGATCGCGGCTGCGAGCGCCTCCGCGTCGCGCGGTGGGACGAGGATGCCCGTCTCGCCGTCGACGACCGTCTCCCGGATCCCACCGACAGGGGTCGCCACGACCGGCACGCCGGCGGCCTGCGCCTCGATCACGGCCACGCAGAGCCCCTCGAAGAGCGACGGGAAGGCGAAGACGTCGAACGAGGCGAGCAGGTCCGGCACGTCGTCGCGGGCTCCGGCGAAGAGGACGCGGTCCCCGAGTCCGAGGCTCCGCGCCTGCGTCTCGAGCGCCGGCCGGAGCTCACCCTCGCCGACCAGCACGAAGCGGACGTCCGGACGGCGCCCAACCACGCGGGCGGCCGCCTCCAGCAGGTACCGCTGCCCCTTCTGCTCGGCCAGGCGCGCCACGTTGCCGACGAGCGGCCCCGCCTTCTCCAGAGTGGGCTCCGCCGCTCCGAACCGCTCGAGGTCGATTCCGAGGGGGACGACGAAGCTCCTCGGCCGGCCGTCTCCGCGCCGGTCCGCCTCCGACGTGTAGATCACCTCGGGCCTGGTCGCCCAGCCGAGCCGCCACCAGAGGCGCCCCGCGAGGTTGTCGCGGCGCGGCAGCTCCGGCGTGTGGTGGGTCACGACGACCCGCGGGGTCCGCGCGAGGCGCGCGGCGACCTGCGCGGCCGGCCACACGTCCGTCACGTGGGCGAGCCGCGGCCGGGCACCCCGCAGGAGGTCACGAAGCCAGAGGCACTGGCGGAGCGCCGACCGGTCCGGCGGGAACGTCTCGGTCGGCACCCGCAGCCGCGAGAACCGCTCGAGAACCGGCGCGTCCGGGTAGACGAGCATGACCTCCTCCCGCTCGCGCAGGGCGCGCACGATCGACTCGACGTAGCGCTCGACCATTCCCCAGGCCGGCGCCCCGTGGAGGAATGCGATCACGACGAGGTGACCTCGGCGAGGATCGCGGCGAACTCGCGCGCCGTGCGCTCCCACGTGAACTCCCGCGCGCGCGCGCGGCCGCGACGCCGCAGCTCGTCGGCGAGCCCGGGCTCCTCGAGCACGCGGAGGAGGGCCGCCGCGAGCTCTGTCTCCGAGCGCGGATCGCACAGCAACCCGGCATCGCCGACGACCTCGGGGACCGACGAGGCCCTCGAGGCGACGACGGGCGCGCCGCAGGCCATGGCCTCGAGCGGCTGGTAGCCGAAGCCCTCGTAGAGGGTGGCGTCGGCGTAGGCGGCCGCGCCGGAGTAGAGCCGGACGAGGTCCTCGTCCGCGACGTAGCCCGCGACCTCGATGCCCTCGCCCTCCAGGCGCCGCGTCCCCACGTTGCCGCCCACGATCAGCCGGACGGGCTCGCGCGCGGCCGCACGGACGGCGTGGAACGCCCGCACGACCGTTTCGGTGTTGTCACGCGGATCGGCGGAGGCGAGGTGGAACACGTACCGACCTGGCCGTTCAGGACGTGGCTCCGGGCCTGGCCCCGGGACCTGTCCGAAACCGGCGTCGAGGCCCGGGTAGACGACGCGCACGCTGCCGCGCAGCTCCGGTAGCGCCGCCTCGAGCTCACTCGCCGTCGCCTGGGAGCCGGCGACCACCCGCGCGGCTCGCCGGAGGCTCGGCCGCCAGAGGGCGGCGGTGAGGAGGTCGCTGCCGCGCTGGTACGCGCCGGCGCCCGAGCGGCGGTTCTCCGCGATCCGGTGCGTCGGCAGCTCGAACAGCCAGACGACGAAGCGGGTTCCCCCCCAGGCCGCCAGCCGGTCGGTGAGCGTGACGACCGCGTCGAGCCGGAGCCGGCGCGCCGCACGCGGCATCCCCCACAGCTCCCAGGCGAGGAAGTGCCGCTCCCGGATCCGTTCGACCCGGACGCCGCTTCCGCGGAGCAGCGCCGCACCGTCCTCGCTCCGCGCGAAGGCCGTCAGCTCGTGCCCGTCCCCGAGCGCGGCCAGGCTCTCGACGAGACGGCGCTGCGAGCGGGCGTGACCCTTGCCCGCCGGCGCGACCTGGATCGCGTCAATCCCGATTCGTGCCACGGCGGCGGGCTCGGAGCCGGCGGACGGCCGGCTCGGGAAGCAGGCTCTTCAGCGCCAGCGAGACGGAGCGGCGGGAGGCGTTCCGCGGGTAGAGGGCGAGCGCGCCCCAGAGCGCCCGGCGGGCGGCGGGGAGGTCGAGCTCGTCGTAGAGGTAGTCGCCGGCCGCGATGTAGGCGCTCGACCGGCCCTGCCGGGCGTGGGGGCGCAGCTCCGGCGGCAGCGCCTCGCCGGCCAGGAACTCGTCCGCGAAGCGGAGGTAGTCCGCCGCCTTGCGGGCGCCGCTCCCCATCGTCTTGGAGGCCGCGTGCTCCCGGTAGGTCGAGAGCGGCTGCGCCAGCCGCCGCACGGGCCCGAGGGCGCTCAGCCGGAGGTAGAACTCGAAGTCGAAGAAGTAGTAGCCGAGCTCGTTCAGCGGCCCGGCGGCCTCCCAGGCGCTCCGCCGCCACAGCGAGCTCGGCTGCACGACGTGGTTGTCCGCTCGGCGCACCATGCGCGGCGGATCCCACGTGCGCGAGGGGAGGTATCCCGTCTCGCGGGAGTCCGCGTCGGTGTAGACGGCGTCCCCGTAGACCATGACGAGATCCGGATCGCCCTCGAGCGCCTCGACCATGGTGGTGACGGCGCCCGGGAGGAGCGTGTCGTCGGAGTTGACGAAGCCCATGTACTCGCCGCTCGTTCGGGCGAAGCCGCGGTTGATCGCCGCCACCTGCCCCGCGTTCTCCTGGCGCGTCCACCAGGCGAGGCGGTGCTCGTAGCGGCGGATGATCTCGATGCTGCCGTCCCTCGAGCCGTCGTCGACGACGACGTACTCGATCGCCGCGTAGTCCTGGTCGAGCACCGAGCGGATCGTCTCCTCCAGGAACGCCTCTTGGTCGAACGACGGCGTCACGATCGAGACGGTCGGCGTCACGCCGCGACCAGCTCCTCGTAGAGCTCGGCGAAGCGACGCGCCTCGAGCTCGGCCGCGAACTCGCTCTCCGCGACCTCGCGGGCCCGCGCGGAGAGCCGCGAGCGCAGCTCCCCGTCGGAGAGCAGCGCCCTGATCCCTTCCGCGAGGCCGGCCGCGTCGCCCGCGGGCGCGAGGTAGCCGGTCTCGAGGTGCCGCACGGCGTCCGGGACGCCGCCGACGTCGAAGGAGACGACCGGCGTGGCGCAGGCGAGGCTCTCGATCGCCGCGTTCGGCAGGTTGTCCGCGAGCGTCGGCAGCACGAACACCTCCGCCGCGGCGTAGTGGAGCGCCAGCTCGGGATCGGCCGCCCCGGCGAGTGAGACCACCTGCAGCTCCGCGTCGGCGAGCCGCGCGACCGCCTCTCTGAAGATCGCCGCTCCCTTGCGCCGGTCGGCGAGGTCGGGAGCCGAGAACAGGACGAGCGGCCGCTCCGGATCGAGCCCCAGCCGGCGCCGCGCGTCCCGCCGGTCGAGCGGGCGGAAGGCGTCCAGGTCGACCCCGTTCGGAATCCGTCGCCGCGGGAAGCGCCCGAGGAGCGGGCTCTCGCCGGCGAGCCGCTCGAGCCAGCGGGACGGCGCGACGACGGTCAGCCGCGAGCGCCGGTAGACGGCCCGCTTGACGCGGAAGAGCATCGCGGTCGTGTCGCGTGGAAGGCCGGGGTACTCCTGAAGGTACGGGCAGGAGCCGCAGCCGTGGCGCCAGCGCTCGCAGTCGTAGGAGTAGGCAACGTGCCCGGTGAACGGCCACATGTCGGAGAGCCGCCAGACGACCGGACGCCGCCGGCTCAGCAGCGGCAGCGCAGTGTGGCTGAAGTAGCTCCCGTGGGTGTTGTAGAGCTGGACGACGCCGGCGCCGCGAAACCAGGGGTCCCGAGCGACGCCGAAGGACGATGGGTAGAGCACGTACTGGAGGCCCAGGGGATCGGCGACCGCCCCGCAGACCCGGTCGGCGGCCCGCCAGAGCGGCCCGCGCTTGATCGACCGGACGTCGAGGTCGCCCGTCTGCGGCCGTCCGACGAGCATCCGCGAGCCGTGCCCGAGGCGGCGGAGGGTCGAATGGAGGCGGAAGGCCGAGCGGGCCGAGCCGCCGCCCGCGTCGGAATCGCTGATGTGCAGGACGTTCAGGGTGGTAACTAGCATAGGCTCGGGCGTGCGGCCCGCCCGGCGCCCACCTCACCATGGCCCGCCTCCCACGCACGCCGGTCCTCTACGTGCACCATCGCTCGGAGCTCGGCGGCGCCCCGGCGAGCCTCAGCTACCTGATCCGCGAGCTCGACGAGGCCGAGTTCGACCCTCACATCTACTGTCCCCCCGGGCCGGCGGCCGAGCTCTTCCGTCAGGCCGGGGCGCGCGTCCACACAGGGCCGGTCGCGGGCTTCACCCACATCTGGGCGAGCACCTACCGCGGGCGCCGCTGGCTGCTGTTCCTGCGAGAGCTAGGCCTGCTGCCGCAGCACCTGCTCCGCTTCCGCCGCACGCTCCGCCGGCACCAGTTCCAGCTCGTCCACTTCAACGACTCGCCGCTGATCCCCGCCGCCTGGCTCGCCAGGCGCGATGAGCTGCCCGTGGTCTGTCACCTGCGCTCGGCCCTGCCGGACGGCGGACGCGACCGCCGCTCCGACCTGATCCGCCGCGCGATCAGGCGTTTCGGCACCGCGTCGATCGCGATCAACCACGACGTCGCCGGCGTCTTCGGCGTCGGCTCGACGGTCGTGCCGAACTCGGTCGACCTCGAGCGCTTCCGCCCCGGTGACCAGGACGCCGCCAGGCGCGCGCTCGCCCTCGACCTCGGGCGACCGGTCGTCTCCTTCTTCGGCTTCGTCTACCCGTCCAAGGGCTTCCGCGAGTTCATCGAGGCTGCCGCTCTGCTGCGGGGGCGCGGGCTCGAGGCCAGCTACCTGATCGTCGGCGGCGCCGTCCGCGGGCAGGAGTTCTTCCGGACCGTCGTCGGCCGCGGCCTTCAGCTCGCCGACCTGACGCGCGACTACGAGTCGGAGGCGAAGCGGCTGGTCGCCGAGCTCGGCCTCGCCGACGTCGTCCGCTTCATCCCCTTCACGCAGGACACGGCCAACCTGTACCAGGCGAGCGACGTCGTGGTCG
This sequence comes from Gaiellaceae bacterium, assembly GCA_046262415.1. Lineage (GTDB taxonomy): Bacteria > Actinomycetota > Thermoleophilia > Gaiellales > Gaiellaceae > JACDAS01. Next base: position 96,655 of record JBHEMU010000146.1, read on the forward strand.
CGCCGTCGCAGGGGCCCGAGCTCGGGCGGCCGGTGATCGAGGCGGCGGCGAGCGGCGTCCCCGTGGTGGCCTCGGGCTCGCGGACGGGCGGCGGCGTCGTCGTCCCGGGCGAGACGGGGGTGCTGGTCGAGGGCTACGGGTCCGAGACCCTGGCGGACGCCGTCGCCGACCTGCTGCGAGACGAGGAGCGGCGCAGCTCCCTCGGCCGGGCGGCCCGGGCGCACGCCGAGACGAACTTCGACCCGGCCCGCAACGCGCGCCGGATCGAGGCGATCTACCGGCGGATCGCCCCCGCGCGGGAGCGCATACCGATCCTCTACGTCCACCACCGTCCGCAGCTCGGTGGCGCCCCGTCCAGCCTCGCCCAGCTGATCCGCCACCTCGACCCGCGCTTCGAGCCGCACGTCTTCTGCCCGGAGGGGCCCGCGGCCGAGCTCTTCCGCGAGGCCGGCGCGACCGTCCACACCGGCGACGTCTCCATCTTCGCCCACGTGTGGGACAGCCCCTACGAGGGGCTGCGCTGGCTGATCCTCGGCCGGGAGGTCGCGGCGCTGCCGCCGCACCTCCGCCAGCTCGTGCGCCTGATGCGCTGGCACCGGTTCCCGCTCGTGCACCTGAACGACTCGCCGCTGCTCGCAGCCGCCTGGGTCGCGCACGGGCACGGCGCGAAGGTCGTCTGGCACCTCCGCTCGGCACTTGCCGGCGAGGGCCGCGACCGGCGCAGCCGCGCGATCGCCGCCTTGATGGAGCGCTGGGGCGATGCCGCGATCGCGATCGACCGGGACGTCGCGGCGCGCTTCCCGATCCGGCTGCCGCTCACGATCGTGCACAACAGCGTCACCGTCCCGGCCGCGTCGTCGAACGGCGCCGGCCGGAAGCTGGCGCTCGGCTTGCCCGAGGACCGCGTCACCGTGGGGTTCGCCGGCTTCGTCCGCCGCCAGAAGGGCTGGCCCGAGCTCGTCTCGGCGGCCGAGATCCTCGTCGAGGAGGGCTCGCCCGCGCACTTCGTGATCATGGGCGGCGGCGTCCGGCCGCCCGCGTACTTCCAGACCGTGCGCGGCCGGGCGCTCGCTGCGGCCAACCTCCTCTCCGACGAGGAGTCGGCGATCAAGGAGCTCGTGGCGGCGAAGGGCCTCTCGCCACACTTCTCCTTCCTCCCGTTCACCGCGGAGACCGGCGAGATCTACAGCGCGCTCGACGTCGTCACGTTCCCGAACCAGGGCGTCGGCCTCGGCCGCCCCGTGCTGGAGGCGGCGACCTACGGGAAGCCCGTCGTCGCGTCGGGCTCGAGCGACGGCGCGGGCGTGCTGCTCCCGGGGCGGACGGGGCTGCTGCTGGACGAGGCGGGGCCGCCCGAGATCGCGAGGGCGCTGCGAACCCTGATCGGGGACGCGGGGCTGAGGCGGCGGCTCGGCGAGGCGGCCGGCGAGCACGCCCGGGCGCGGTTCGACCCGGTGCAGAACGCACGCGCCGTCGAGTCGGTCTACGACGAGCTGCTCGGGGTGTACGGCAGGCGCTGAAGCCGGTCAGCGGCGGCGGCTCCCCCGTAGCGCGCGGCCGACCGTCCGCGCCGCCTTCGCGGCGCGGGACCCATCCCACAGGCAAGGGTGCGTGAGCACCACCGTCTTCGTCCCTGGCCGGTAGTCGCCCGGGTGCCAGCGGCGCCCGCAGACGTCGACGTACGAGTCGGCGAAGTACGCGTCGTGGTCGAGGAAGTCGGCGTCGTAGAGGAGGCCGAGCGCCGCCAGGGTCGTCCGCGGCATGCCGGGCGGCGGGAGCAGCTCTCCGGTCACGTCGTTGTTCGGGAACCGCGGGGCCCGCTCGGGCAGGTCCGAGAAGAGGAGGTGGTTCAGGAACCGCCGCTCGCGGGCCTCCCGGGAGCCGTGGGCCGCGACGCCGACGACGTCGAGGCCCTGCGCCCGCAGGGTCTCCAGCGCACGAGCGAGCTCGGCGACCGGGTCTGCGCCGGTGCGGGCGTGCACGGTGACGGCGTCGTTGTGGAGTCCGACCTCGTGCCCCAGCTCCTGCAGCTCGCGGAAGCGGCCGTCCGGCCAGTACGGGGCCGTGTGAAGCAAGAAGTAGGTGGCGCGCAGGCCCCGCGCCGCCTCCAGCCGCGCGAAGGCGAGCGCGCTGTCGAGCCGGTCGTCGACGTCGTGGCGCAGACCCACGCCCGCCGGTGCGTGCCGGAGCTCGCGCAGCGGCCGCACGTGCTCCAGGTCGAGCCCGTCGAGGAAGCGCGCGTACTCGCCGTAGGTGAAGCGCCGCTCCCGCACCGGCGCGGCGAGGAGCCGCAACGGGCGGCGGCGCAGCAGCTCCGACGACGCAGGCGGGCCGTAGGTCACCGCGCCAGTCTTGCGGCTACCGTCTGCGCATGGCGACCTGGGCGGACGTTCGGGATCTGGCGGCCAAGCTTCCGGGCGTCGAGGAGGGCACGGCGTACCGGCACCCGGCGCTCCGGGTCGCGGGCAGGTGGTTCGCCTGCATGAGCCCACACGAGCGGGGAGCGCTCGTCCTCCACTGCGATCCGGCCGAGCGTCCGCTGATGACGGCAGCGGACGAGGCCGTCTACTACGTGACGCCGCACTACGAGCCTCACGCGCTCGTTCTCGTCCGCCTCGACGCGATCGGATGCGAGGAGCTGCGGGAGCGCCTGCTCGACTCCTGGCTGCTCCGGGCGCCGGAGCGCCTCCGCGGCGCGGTGCTCTAGAGCTTCTTCGGCTTGTAGGTCCAGCCGGCGCCCGTCACGGCCGCGATCACGGGGTCGCGGAGATCTGACCACTTGAAGGTGTAACCCTCCTCGGTGGCGCCGCCCTCGACGTAGTGGGGACCCAGCCACGCGAGGACCGTCACCTTCTCGGCGCCCATGTGCTGGCCGCGCTCCCAGTCCTTGCGGCCGGACAGGCCCGAGGCGTCGAGCTCGGCCTCGGTCGTCGTCTTCAGGCAGATCCCGGTCGCCTCGCGCTCGTCGGCGTCCAGCGAGACGCGGATCGCGCGGTAGAGGTACTCGTACTCCGCACCGTCGCCGCCGGCACTCGCGATCTTCGCCGACCACGCGACGACGACGTCGCCGTCCTGCTCCGACGTCTCGATCCCCCTGCCGCCGATCGCCCGCAGCCGCCCGCGAACCTCGGCTTCGGAAGCGGGGGCCACGCCCTGCTCCGGCTCGGCCGAGGTCATGATCCCGCGCGTCTTCGCCTTCAGGCGGTCGAAGAAACCCACGCGCCAAGCCTACAGCCGCCGCAGTAGTCTTCCTCCTCTTGGAGGGCGCACTCGCAGGCCACGTCGCACTCGTGACGGGCGGCAGCCGCGGCATCGGCCTCGCGATCTGCAAGCGGCTCCTGCGCCGCGGCGTCGTCGTCGCCGCCGGCTACTCGCGGAACGCGGCCGGGGCCGGGGCGCTCGTCACCGAGCACGGAGAGGGCCTCGTCTCGACTCACAAGGGCTCGATCGAGAGCCCCGAGGACTGCGAGCGCGTGGTCGGCGAGGTGCTCGACCGCCGCGGCCGCCTCGACATCCTCGTCAACAACGCCGGGATCACCAGCGACCGCACCGTCCGCAAGATGACGCCGGCCGAGTGGGACCACGTGATCCACGTCAACCTCAGCGGCACGTTCTTCATGACGCGCGCCGTCCTCGGCGGCATGATCGACCGGGGCTACGGCCGGATCGTCACGATCAGCTCGGTGATCGGCGAGACGGGCAACATCGGCCAGGCGAACTACGCCGCGTCGAAGTCGGGGCTCTTCGGGCTGACGATGAGCCTCGCCCGCGAGGTGGCGCGGAAGGGCATCACCGTGAACTGCGTGGCGCCCGGCTTCATCGCGACCGACATGGTCGCCGACGTTCCCCAGGAGGCGCTCGAGCGCGTAGTCGCTCAGATTCCCGTCGGCCGGCTCGGCGACGCGGACGAGGTCGCGAGGGTGGTCGAGTTCCTCGCCGAGCCGGCCTCGAGCTACATCACGGGGCAGGCGTACTCGATCAACGGCGGCCTGGACATGTAGCTAACAGTTCTCGAACCGCCCGACCGTAAGATGGGCGCCTCGTGACCGCGATCCTGGGGCTCAACGCCTTCCACGGCGACGCGGCGGCGGCCCTCGTGATCGACGGGAAGCTCGTCGCGGCGGCCGAGGAGGAGCGGTTCAACCGCATCAAGCACTGCGCGGGCTTCCCCGAGCTCGCCGCCGCCTGGTGCCTCGCCGACGCCGGGATCGGGCCCGGCGACCTCGACCACGTCGCGATCGGCCGCGACCCGAGGGCGAACCTGCTGCCGAAGGTCCGTCGCACCCTGCGGAACCGCCCGAGCCGCCGCTACCTGAAGGCACGGCTCGAGAACGCCGCCCGGATCCGCGACGTCAAGGGTCAGGTCGCCGGGGCGCTCGGCGTCGCCGAGGACGACCTCCCGGCGCGCTTCCACAACGTCGAGCACCACCTGGCGCACGCCGCGAGCGCCTTCTTCGTCTCTCCCTTCGAGGAGGCCGCGATCCTCTCCGTGGACGGCTTCGGCGACTTCGCTTCGACGATGCTGGCGGAGGGCCGCGGCTCGAGGATCGAGGTGCTCGACCGCGTCCTCTTCCCGCACTCGCTCGGGATCTTCTACACCGCCGTGACGCAGTGGCTCGGGTTCCCGAAGTACGGCGACGAGGGCAAGATCATGGGCCTCGCCCCCTACGGCGTGCCGCGCCATCACGACCGGATGCGCGAGCTCGTGCAGCTGAACGGCAGCCTGTTCGAGCTCGGCCTCGACTACTTCACGCATCACCGGGAGGGCGTCGACATGACCTGGGACGAGCGGACGCCGACGATCGGCCGCATCTACTCGGACCGGATGTGCGACGCCTTCGGGCCCGCGCGCGAGCCGAAGACCGCGATCGAGCCGCTGCACGAGGACGTCGCCGCGTCGCTGCAGACGATGCTCGAGGAGGCCTACCTGCACCTCGTGCGCTCCTTGCACGAGCGCACCGGCCGGCGCGCGATCTGCCTGGCCGGCGGGGTGGCGCTGAACGCGGTCGCGAACGGCCGGATCCGGCCCGAGACGCCGTTCGAGCAGGTCTACGTGCAGCCGGCGGCCGGCGACTCCGGCACCGCCGTGGGCGCGGCGTACCAGGTCTGGAACCAGGTCCTCGGGGAGCCTCGCGGGTTCGTGATGGAGCACGCGTACACCGGCCCGGAGTACTCGGACGCAGAGTGCGCAGAGGCGATCGTCGCCGCGGGACTCGAGAGCGAGCGCGTCGAGGACGCCGAGCTGTTCCCGCTCGTGGCGGCGCGCATCGCGGCCGGCGACGTCGTCGGGTGGTTCCAGGGCCGGATGGAGTTCGGCCCGCGCGCGCTCGGCAACCGCTCGATCGTCGTCGACCCCCGCCGGGATGACATGAAGGACATCCTCAACGCGCGGATCAAGCACCGCGAGCCGTTCCGGCCCTTCGCGCCCTCGATCCTCGCCCACCGGACGGGCGAGTGGTTCGAGCAGGACTACACCTCGCCCTTCATGGTGCTCGTCTACAAGACGCGCGAGGACAAGCGGGAGCTGATCCCGGCGGTCAACCACGTCGACGACACCGGGCGCCTGCAGACCGTGGAGGAGCGCGTCAGCCCGCGCTACTTCCGCCTGATCGAGGCGTTCGAGCGGCAGACCGGCGTGCCGGTCGTCCTGAACACCTCGTTCAACGAGAACGAGCCGATCGTGATGACGCCCGCCGACGCGGTCGCCTGCTTCGCGAAGACGCTGATGGACGTCCTCGTGCTCGGCAACCGCGTCGTCCGGCGGCCGTGACCCTCGACGACCCGGCCGGCGCGCCGCTTCCTCCGGTCGCGGCCGAGTCGCGCGGCGTCCGCCTCGCCTCGGCCTTCGGCGTCCGCGAGGCCGGACGCGTCCTGCGCGACTTCGTCACCTACCTCCCCACGCAGATCATCCCGGCGATCGCGGGCTTCCTCGTCCTGCCGATCCTGGCGCGCCAGCTCGCGCCGACGGAGCTCGGCGTCCTCGCGATCGCCCAGACGCTGATCACGCTCTCCTGGATCGTCTCCGCCCAGTGGCTCGGGAACGCGATCATGCGCGAGCTGCCGGCGAGCCGGGCGAGCGGCGAGCTCCAGATCTTCTCGGCCACGCTGCTGCGGGGGCTCGGCATCGCCGCGCTGCTGCTCGCCGTGGTCAGTGCGGGGCTCGCGCTGGTCGGGCTCTTCGCCGAGGCGATCGGCGACAACCTCATGCTGATCCTCGCCGCGGCCGCCGGCCTCGTCCTGCACAACGTCGCGCTGACCCTCTTCGCCTCGAGCCTGCGGCCCCGTGCCTACGTCGCCGTCGACGTCCTCGGCCGGACGGGCGGGATCGCGCTCGGCGTCGTGCTCGTCTTCGAAGGGCACAAGGTGCACGGCTACCTGCTCGGCGTCGCGGTCGCTTCCTGCCTCGTGGGGGCCCTGGGTCTGTGGGCCGGCTGGCCGCGCGGCGGTTCCTCCGCCCCGGGGACCCGGACGGACGTGCGCGCCTGGGCGCTGTACGGCGCTCCGCTCGCGATCGGCACGGTCGCCGTGTTCGCCCTGCTCCTGATCGACCGCTACCTGCTCGCGGCGCTGAAGGACACGGCCGCCGTGGGCGTCTACTCCGTCGGAGCCGTGCTCGGGGACAAGGCGGTCGTGATCCCCACGTTCGCGTTCTTCACCGCCGCGCGCCCGCTGCTCGTGACCGCGTTCGAGCGCGACGGGCGGGTCGAGGTGGAGCGGCTGATGCGCGCCTACACGCGCATCGTCCTGCTGATCGGCCTGCCCGTGGTGGCCATGGCCGCCGCAACCGCGGGCGACCTCGTGCCGCTCCTGGCCGGCGGCGACTACGAGGAGTTCTACGAGCCCGCAGCCGCCGTCGTCCCCATCGTCGCGGGAGGCTCACTCCTGTACGCGCTCAGCCGCGTCGGCGAGACGGGCCTCGTGGTGGCGAAACGGACCCGGCCGTTTGTCGCCGCCGCGGGCTTCGCACTCACGGTCAACATCGTCGCCAACGTGATCCTGATCCCGCCGTTCGGCATCAAGGGCGCCGCGATCGCCACGCCGATCGGGAACCTGGCGCTCCTGCTCGCGGTGCAGTTCTACGCCCGGCGCCACGCGACGTGGCGGTTCCCGTACCGCACGCTCGTCCGCGGGGCCCTGGCCGCGGGCGCGGGGTACGGCGCCGCCCGGCTGGCGATGGAGCTGGCCGACTCGGGGCTGGCGAGGGTCGCCCTGGCCGCGGCGGCCGGTGGGGCGGCCTACCTCGCCGGGCTGGCGCTGCTCGGCGAGCGGAGAGGATCGGCGCCGGCCGCCTCGGCGTAGGCGCTCAGCGTGTCGTCCGTCACGGCGTCCCAGGAGAGCTCGCGGCGAGCCCGCTCGCGTGCGGCGGCGCCCAGCCGTGCGCGCAGCGCCGCGTCGCCGAGCAGCCGGCGGAGCGCGTCGCGCAGGGCCGCGACGTCGCCGGGAGGGACGAGCAGGCCGGTCACCCCGTGGTCGACGAGGTCGAGCAGGCCGCCGACCGCGCTCGCGACGACCGGGCGGCCGTGGGCCATCGCCTCGGCGCAGACGACGCCGAAGCCCTCGCGGTGCGACGGGCAGGCGACGACCGCGGCCCGCTCGTACAGCCGCAGCAGTTCTCCGTGCGGGACCATGCCGAGCGCCCCCGGCACCCGCTCCCGCAGCGGCCCGTCGCCCGCGACTACGAGCGGCAGTCCATGAGCCGCCTCGACCAGCTCGAGGATGCCCTTCTCCGGCGAGAGACGGCCGGCGAAGAGGACGTGCGGAGGCTCGTCGGGCTCGCCGACTCCGTCAGGGACGTCGACGCCGCTCGCGATCACGCGCACGTGGCGGGCGCCGAGCGTGCGCGCGGCGGCGGCCAGGGCCCTCGAGGCGCAGACGACCAACCGTGCACGGCGGAGGATCGGACGCGCGAGCGCAGGCGCGTGGCGGGCCAGCTCGACGTCCGTGCCCCAGAGCTGGACGACGTAGGGCCTGCCGGTGAGGCGGGCGACAGCGCCCGCGGGCAGCCAGTGCGCGTGCACGAGATCCGCGTCGCGGGCGGCGCGCCGGGCGGCGCGCGCGAAGCTCCAGGCCATGGCCGGGAGGAAGAGCGCCCGGTGCGGCCGCGCGCGCAGGTTCCCCACCACGCCGGCCCCGTAGGCGATGCCGTAGTGGCGGAAGGACTGCGGAGACACGACCTCCACGTCGACGCCTCGGGCCCGCACGTGCTCGACCGCGTCGGCGACGAAGCGCCCGGCCGCGTCGCCCTTGAACCTGGGGTACGAGGTCGTCAGGACGACGACCTTCACGTCGCCACCGGGAGCACCAGCTCGTAGGCGAACCGGTCGAGGATTGGCGTGCGCACCTGGGGCAGACGCAGGCCGCCGCGCCCGAGCTTGAAGAGCGCCTGATTGACGCCGTGGTTCACCACCGACGCGGCGAAGCTGCCGTAGATCGGCGCGAGCGGCTCGCCTCGGGCCGCCCGGGCCAGCGAGGCGAGCTCGGCGGCGCCGAACGGCTCCTCGGTGCCGAGCGTCCACGTGCCCCGCCGCTCCATCAGCCCCTTCCAGAGGCGGTAGACCGGAGCGCGCCGGTTCGGGACGCCGATCAGCGCCAGCCCGCCGGGACGCAGCGGCTCCAGGTGGGCGGCGACCACCCGGGCGCGACGCTCGCCGAGGAAGTGCTCGCAGAGGCCGAAGGACATCGAGAGGTCGAAGGCGCCACGCACCTCGGCGGGGAGGTCGAAGACGTCGCCCTCCACCGTGTCCGCGTCGAGGCCGAGCCGGCGCAGGAGCTCTCGCGCCTGCGCGAGCGGGAGGTCGAGCCGGTCGAGCAGCGTCACCGACGCGCCGGCCCTGGCGAAGAGCAGGCCGATCAGCCCCCGCCCGGCCCCGAGCTCGATCGCGCGCAGACCGTCGAAGCCCCCGAAGCGCTCCCGGACGAGGCGCTCGATCCCGCGCCAGCGCGGCGTCCGCTCCTCGGCGAGGACCGCGGCGGGATCGAGCGGCTCGGCCCGCCAGTGGGAGCCCCAGTCGGTCGGCCTCTCCGTCACAGCCGGTGCAGCGCGAAGCGCCCGTCCGTGTACAGGGCGGGGGCGCGGACGCCGAGGCGCGAGTCGCGGCGCACGACGAGCCACTCTGCGCCGTACCGGCGCGGGATCGAGAGGTCGCCCGTACGCAGGAACCGCCGGACGTCGTCGCGTCGCCGGTACGGCCGGTTGCCGGTCGTGTCGGCGACGTGCTCGGGCGGGGCGGCGGCGACGTACAGCGGCGCGTACGCTGCGATCCGGTAGCTCGTCTCGAGGTCGGAGAACACGACGGCGCCGGCCGGCACGCGCTCGCGCAGTGCCTCGACGAGGCCGGGTGTCAGGTCGTAGCGGTGGCCGACCTCCCGCGCGCTCCAGTTCGAGAAGCCGTGCACGGCAACTGGAAGCACGAAGCAGGCCGCTGCCAGGCCGGCGTAAGCACTCCCGCGGGCCGCCTGCGGGAGGAGGCGAGCCGTGAGCGGCGAGAGCGCGAGCCCCGCGGCGCCCCCGAAGACGCCGATCCACGTCGCGAGCGCGGGTCCCCCCTCGCGGAGCCCTGCGCCAAAGTCGCCGGGCCAGGCGAGCTGGAGCCCGATCCCGGCGCCGAGCGCGAGCGGCAGCGCCCAGATCCCGAGCCGGCGCGCGAGCACCGCCAGCCCCGCCGCGAAGGCGAAGGCGAAGGGCAGGAAGCCGGCCAGTCGCCGTGCCTGTGACAGCGAGACGGCGTCCGCGACCTCGGGGAAGACGAAGCTCGGCAGCGTCAGCGCGAAGACGGCGAGCGCGCCGCCGAGCACGAGCGCACCCTCCCGCCGGCGGACGGAGAAGGCCGCGAGCGGAATCAGCACGAGCGCGGCCACGGCGACGGCGCCCGTCCTGCCGAAGACCTCGGGGGCGATCCGGTACCGGTCCGGCGAGAAGACGTCGAGCTGGCTCGCGTAGTGCTCGAGACCGCGCGCGCGCTCGACCGCGCCCGGCGTGTGCGAAGCGGTCTCGCGGACGACGGAGTAGAGCGGGGCGAGCGCAGCGGCGGCTGCGGCCCCGTAGGCGCCGAGCACGAGAGCCGCGGGACGCAGATCGCCTCGCCTGAAGACGGCGGTGACGACGAGGTAGCCGGCCAGGGGTGCTCCGAGGAAGAGCACGTACGTAGGATGGACGAGCGTGAGGGCGACCGCGGCCGGCACCACCGCCGCGAGGACGGGCCACTCCCGGTCGGCGACATAGGCGAACACAAGGGCGACCACGGCCGGGACGAGCAGCTGGCGCGACGCCGTCGCGGGCAGGGCGAGCGAGACGTAGGCGCCTCCGTGCCCGGCCGCGAGCCCCGTGATCGCGACCTGGGCGAGCAGCACGGAGATGCCACCCGAAACGGTGCCGAACACGCGGTGGCCCGCCTCGTAGGCGACGAGCAGCGCCAGCGGGACGAGGACGGTCGCCTCGTGCAGGAGGACGGCCGCCGCGTCGACGCCGGCCAGCGAGGCGACGAGCGCGAGCAGGCCGTGCCAGAGCGGGAACGCGTAGCCCGGGTGCAGACCGCCGTCGGCGAACTCGTTGACGCTGCCGAGCGAGAGGTCGCCGAAGGCCTCCAGCTTCCGTACCCGCGCCAGGTGGAAGAGCGCGTCGCCGCCGAGTGGCGCCGCGACGTACCAGAGCAGGATGCCGAGGACGACGCCGCCGGCCAGCACGGCCACTGTGCCGCGCGGCGACCGCTCGCGCCGCCTCCGCCAGGCGGCCGGCAACGCCGCGGCGGCGACGAGGGCGAGCACGACGAGCGCGGGCCAGAGCGCCGTGTGCGCGACGAGCACCAGCCCGAGTCCGACCAGGAGCGCGCCGAGGCTCCACGCCAGCGTGGCCGCCGCGCCCGCCTGGCCGAGCGCGCGCGCGACGAGGGCTCCCGGCACGAGCAGCACTCCGGTCGCGGCCGCCAGCCGTAAGCCCAGTCCGAACCCGTGCGCCGGCAGCAGGCGCGCGAGCGCGAGCGCGGGCAGGGCCGCGAGCGCCCACGGCACCCGCCTCATCGCGGAGATTCCAGCAGGCTCTCGGCCGAGCCGGAGGCGAGGAACCGCTCGGCCTCGGCGTACGTCTCCCGGCGGCCGCGCGGGAAGAGACGAGCCCGCAGACGCACGCCGGCGAGCAGCAGCCGCCGAGCCCGCTCGGCCTCGCGGGCCCCGTGGTGCTTCGCGAAGAAGCGCAGGTGCCCACGCACGTTCTCGCGGTACATCCGGCCCCCGTGCGAGGCCCCGCCCACGTGCACGACCTCGGCGCCGGGGAAGAAGAGCACCTTCCACCCGGCGGCGCGGAAGCGGTAGCACCAGTCGACCTCTTCGCTGAACATGAAGAACGCCTCGTCGAAGAGGCCGACGGCGTCGGCGGCATCCCGTCGCACGAGCAGGCACGCCCCGTAGAGCCAGTCGGCCTCCCGCACGGACTCGTGGTCGAACCGGCCGCCGTAGAGCGCGTTGAGGGCATCGGTCCGAGGCCCGAGCTTGCGCAGGAAGAAGTACTCGGTCGCGAGCCGCCAGAGGGTCGGAAAGCCCCGCACCGAGCGCTGGAGCGTCCCGTCGACGTTGAGCAGGCGCGGGCCGACGACGGCGGCCTCGGGGTGTTGGTCGGCGAAGTCGGCCAGGCGCTCGACGGCGTCGCCGATCGCCCACGCATCCGAGTTGAGCAGGAGGAAGTAGCGACCGGCCGCGAGGCGCATACCGGCGTTGTTGCCCCCGCCCATGCCGCGGTTGTCCTGCTCGACGATCCGGGCCTGCGGAAACCGCTCGCGAACGAGCTCGAGCGTCCCGTCCGTGGAGCCGTTGTCGACGACGATCAGCTCGTGCCCGTCCGCGACGCTCGCGAGGCAGCGCTCGATCCACGGCAGCCCGTTGTAGGCGACCACGATCACGGAGACGCGCGGTGCCTCAGCCATCAGCCATCAGCCATCGGCGACGCGGGGCCGCGCGCCGCCGCGCAGGCTCTCCCAGCCGAGGATGAGCGCGCCGGGAACCGACAGCGCGAGCGTGACGACGAAGAAGAGGAAGCCGGCGGCGAAGGCCGGGTCGGCGGGCACGTCCAGGTTCCCGAGGAAGCTGACGAAGAAGGACTCGCGGACGGCGAGGCCGTTGATCGTGAACGGGACGAGCATGACGAGGAAGAGCAGCGGACCCATCACGTAGAAGACGCGCGGCGACAGGTCGACGCCCACCGACTTGGCCGCCAGCCAGATCGAGAGCACGCGGAAGGCCTGGACGAACACGGTCAGCGACGCGACCCCGAGCAGCAGCCGCCCGTTCGCGCGGTAGGAGTGCAGGCCCTCGTAGACGGCTCGCAGCGGGCGCTCGAGGCGCAGGCGAGTGAGCAGCGGGACGAAGCAGCGGAGCGGCCCGCGGGCGCGGCGAGCGAACAGGAGGACGGCGAGCGCGACCGTCGCGAGCACGAAGGCGAGCTCGACCCAGAGGTAGGCGCCGACGTCGTAGCGGCCGATCGCGAGCAGGAAGCCGACGGCGGCGAGGAGCAGCGTCGCCGCTCCGCCGAGCGCCCGCTCGAGCAGCACGGAGGCCGCGACCGGCCCGCCCTGACCGCGGTGCCGCCTCGTCGTCTCGTAGATCCGGGCGGCGTCCCCGCCGATCGACGTCGGCAGGATCTGTCCGGCCGTGTAGGACACGTAGTAGGAGCGGGCGAGCCAGCCGAGGTTGTCCTCGATCCGTTTCGCCCGCAGCAGCTGCTGCCAGCGCCAGGCCATCGGCCAGACGGTCACGGCCATGATCCCGAGCGAGCCGAGGAAGTACCCGACGTGCGCGTGCGCGAGGATGTCCGCCGTTCGCGAGACGTCGATCTTCCAGACGAGGTAGGCGGTGCAGAGGCCGGTGATGACGAGCGTCGCGGCGATGCGGACGAGCCGGCGCCTGCGCGGGCTCATGCCGTGAAGCGCGAGTGCACGCGCCGCAGGGCGTCGATCGCATCGGCGACGTCCTCGTCCGAGTGCGCGGGCGAGAGCGGCAGCGAGAGCACCTCCGTGCCGGCACGCTCGGCCACCGGCAGCGGCTGCTGCTCCGGCAAGCGGAGCCGGTACGCCGTCAGGCGGTGCACGGGGAGGAAGTGGATCGAGGTGCCGATGTTCTCCTCCGCGAGCGCGCGCTGGTACTCGTCGCGGGTCGCTCCCGCCTCTTCGGCCCGGACGCGGACGATGTAGAGATGCAGGGCGTGCGTGTCGCGCTCGTCGCGCGCCAGCGGCTCGATGCCGGCCAGGTCGGCCACGGCCTCGTCGTACCTGGCCGCGTGCCTGGCACGGATCTCCGCGTGGGTCTCGACCTTGTCCAGCTGGCAGAGCGCGATCGCCGCCAGCACGTCGGAGAGGTTCGCCTTGTAGCCCGGAACGGCGATGTCGTAGAGGGAGCCGTGGCTGCGGCGCATGAGGCGCAGGTTCTCGACCGCTTCGGCGACGTCGTCGCGGTTCGTCGCGATCAGCCCGCCCTCGCCCGCGGCGATGTTCTTCGTCGCGTAGAGGGAGAAGCAGGTCGCGTCGGAGAGGCCGCCGAGCTTGCGGCCGCGGTACCGGCTCTCGGCGGCGTGGGCGGCGTCCTCGACCACGGGGACGCCGAGGGCGTGCAGCGGGTCGAGGTCGCACGGCTGGCCGGCGAGGTGCACGGGCACGAGCGCCTTCGTCCGCGGGGTGACGAGCGCGGCGACCGCCTCGGGATCGATGTTCAGGTCGGACTCGCGCACGTCGGCGAAGACCGGCGTCGCGCCCGCGTGGACGATCACGTTCGCCGTCGCGGGCCAGGTGATGGGGCTGGTGATCACCTCGTCGCCGGGCTCGACACCGACCGCGAGGAGCGAGAGGTGCAGGGCCGCCGTCCCCGAGGCCACCGCCAGGACGTGGCGGGCCTCGAGGTACTCCGCGCACCGGCGCTCGAGCTCCGCGGCCCGCGGGCCCGTCGTCAGCCAGCCGGACCGGAGCGTCTCCGCGACCGCCGCGACCTCCTCCTCGCCGATCGCGGGCGGCTGGAAGCCGAGGAACGTGGTCCGGCGCCGTTCAGACGAGAGCTTCTGCGTCAACCGTGTCGAAGCGTATGGAATCCGCGGCACGGTCGGCCCGCGCGAGGGCCTCGTCCCGCGAGTCGCCCACGGCGAGCACCGCGCCGGCCCGATCGGACCCGCGCCGCAGCGGGCCGAAGAGGTGGCCCGGCCGGCGGTAGACCCGGACGCCGAGGACGCCGGCCAGCGCGCGGGCTTCCTCGACGCCCTGCACGCCGCGGAGCTCGCCCGCGGGAGCGACGAGGAAGCGGACGCAGGCGCCGCCCGCCTGCTCCACCGGGTCGAGCGCCTCCGGCGCGATCGCCTCGCCCAGGGCCGCGTCGAGCGCGAGCCCGTTCAGGTCGACTCCGAGGGCGGCCCGGCAGAGCTCGGCGTCGTGGCCGCCCCCGAGCCGGGCCGCGAGCTCGCCGACGAGCGGCTCTCGCGTCTCGTCCGCGGGAACGAGCACCTGGGTGTACGTCGGTCCGTCCGCGATCCCGAGCGCCGAGGCGGCCGCGGCGGCGACCTGGATCGCGGCGCCCACGTCGGCCGGGGGCAGCGAGCTCCGCCACACGTGGGCCAGCGCGACGCCGAACGCCGGGGCCCGGGCGACGAGCCGGTCGGTGACGGTCAGGGGGCGGAATCGCCCGCCGACCGAGAAGGCGTTGACGGTGAGCTCGCGACCGGCCACGAGCTCCTCCAGCAGGCACGCGCCGACGCGGGACGCGGCGAAGGCGGCCGCGATCGCATCTCCCAGCGCGTCGGGCGACTCCACGACCGAGAGCCCGCGCTGACCCTGGCGGTCGGGCGCCTTGACGACGCACGGGTAGCCGATCGCCTCGGCCGCGCGGCGGGCGTCCGCCTCGGAGCTGCCCACGAGGTAGGCAGGGTGGGGCACGCCCGCGCGCACGAATCGCTCACGCTGGCGCAGCTTCGAGGTGGAGAGCGTGGCCGCGGCCGGCGAGAGCGGGTGCGGGATCCCCTGCCGCTCGGCGACCCGCGCCGCGATGCCGACCGGCCAGTCGATGCCCGGCGCGACGATGCCGTCGACCTCCTCCGCCGCGGCGAGCCTGTCGATCCCGGGCTCGTCCTCGACGGACAGGATCGCGCGGCGGTCGGCGTAGCGGAACCCCGGCGCGGCCGGGTCGCGGTCGACGGCGATCACGTAGAGGCCGCGCCGTCGCGCCGCGGAGAGCAGCCCGAGCTGGGCGGGGCCCGCCCCTAGGACGAGAAGACGTTGCTGTGCTCGGCCCGGAGCGCCCTCCACCAGGCCTCATTCTCGCGGTACCACGCGACGGTGCGGGCGAGCCCTTCCTCGAAGGACGTGCGCGCGCGCCAACCGAGGACGCGCTCGGCCTTCTCGGTGGAACCGATGTGGCGGTCGACCTGGCCGGGGCGCTCCGGTGCGTGCAGCTTCAGCGACGAGGGCTTGCCGAGAATGTCGAGCACGCGGTCGGCGATCTCGGAGACGGAGATGTCGCTCCCGGTGGCGACGTTCAGGACCTCGCCGGCGACCGCGTCGGCGTCAGCCTCGATGATCGCCTCGATCGCCTCCGCGTCGTCGTCGACGTAGAGCCAGTCCCGGCTGGCGTGACCGTCGCCGTGGATCGTCAGGGGCTCGTCGGAGAGGGCCTGGGTGATGAACCGCGGGATCACCTTCTCCGGGTGCTGCCGCGGCCCGTAGTTGTTGAACGGCCGCACGATCACGATCGGCAGCCCGTACGTGACGAAGTAGCTGTAGGCGAGCCGGTCGGCGCCCGCCTTCGTGGCGGCGTAGGGGCTGCGCGGGTTGAGCGCGTGCTCCTCGTCCATGGGCGCGGCCAGCGCCGTCCCGTACACCTCGCTCGATGAGATGAGGATGAAGCGCTCGACCGGCGTCTCGCGGATCGCGTCCAGGAGGATCTGCGTCCCCTCGACGTTCGTGGTCACGAACTCGGAGGCGCCCTCGGCGATCGACTTCTCGACGTGGGACTCGGCGGCGGCGTTGACGATCACGTCGACGCCGGCGACGACCGTGCGCACGAGCTCGGGGTCCCGGATGTCACCGTGGACGAAGGAGAGCCGCTCGTGCGACATCACGTCGGCGAGGTTCTCCAGGTTGCCTGCGTACGTCAGCGCGTCGATCGAGACGACCTCGTGCGGCGTCGCGCGCAGGAGGTGCCGGATGAAGTTCGACGAGATGAACCCCGCGCCGCCGGTGACGAGCACGCGCCGCCCGGGCCTCATCCGAGCTCCCGGTCGATCGTGTAGAGCGGCCGCCCCTCGACGCCGCGCTGGATCCGGCCCAGGTACTCGCCGATCAGGGCGAGGATGAAGCCCTGGATCCCCAGCACGAACAGGACGGCGACTCCGCCGAGGAGCGGCCCGGGGAAGTCGGAACGGTCGATCCAGTAGACGATGCCGTACGTGCCGAGCGCGAGCGCGAGCAGGTTGCAGACGATCCCCAGCGCCATGCCGATCCACTGGATCGGCTGCGGCCAGAAGCCCGCGAGGACGTGCAGCGCGAGCCGCGTCAGGCGAAGGGGGGTGTAGCGCGACCGGCCGCGCCGGGGCGCGTGCTGGACGTCGACCTCGACGACGCTGGCGCCGCCCGAGAGCACGAGCGCCTTCGTGAACTTCTGCCGGCCGATCGACCCCAGCATCGGCGTCACGGCCTCCCGGCGGTACGCGTTGAAGGCGCAGCCGAAGTCGGAGATCGAGACGCCGGTGAAGCGGCGCAGCATCCCGTTGATCAGGCGCGAGGGCAGCGTCCGGCCCCACGAGTCGTGCCGGGCGGCGCGCCGGCCGCTCGCCACGTCGCTGCCGCCCTGCACGACCTCGAACAGGCGCGGGATGTCCTCCGGCGCGTTCTGGAGGTCCCCGTCCATCGTCACGACCACCGCTCCGCGCGCGCGGACGAGGCCGGCGTGCATGGCCGGGTGCTGCCCGAAGTTGCGCTTGAAGCGCACCGCGCGGATGCGTCCGTCGGCCGCGTGCAGCCGCTCGACGACGGCGAACGTGCCGTCGGTGGAGCCGTCGTCGACGAGGATCAGCTCGAACGGGACGGCGAGCGGCTCGACCGCGGCGACGGTCCGGCGGTAGAGCTCGTCGAGGGACTCCGCCTCGTTGAAGAGCGTCACGACGATCGAGAGCCGCGGGGCGGCGCCCGAGTCGTCCGTGTCGAGCACTCTCTCGAGGACGTCGGTTTGGCTCATTTGCAGGGACGGAGCCTAACCGGTCGCAGCTCGGCCAGAAGGGGCTCCTACGACACGACGAGAGCCGGCATGGAGGTCGATCTGGTCATCACTCACTCACAACCGCCGTCAAGGCCTCGGCGATCCGGTCGACGTCGCCCTCGGTCAGGCGGGAGTGGAAGGGGAGGGCGAGCGCGCGCTCGAACGACCGGTCGGCGCCCGGGAAGCTCCCCTCGGCCCGATAGGCGGCGAGCCGGTGCAGGGCGTAGGTGCCGATCTGGGCCTCGATCCCGGCTTCCCGGAGGGAGGCGAGCACCTCGTCGCGACGATCGACGCGGACGACGTACGCCTGCCACCCGTGCGTGTCGCCCTCGGAGGCGGCCGGGGTCTCGACGACGCCCCGCAGACGCTCCTCGTACGCGGCGGCGAGGGAGGTACGGGCTGCGAGCAGCTCCCGCAGCCGCCGGAGCTGCGTGGTGCCGATCGCGCAGAGGACGTCGGCGAGCCGGTAGTTGAGGCCGGGCGAGGCGATGTCGAACGGGCCGTGCGGCTCGATCCCGTGGTGTCGCAGCCGCCGGATGCCGTCGGCAAGCTCCCCGTTGCCGGTCGTGACGGCGCCTCCCTCGCCCGTGGTGACGATCTTGCGCGGGTGGAAGGACAGGCAGCCCATCACGCCCAGCCCGCCGCAGGGCATCCCGCGCCAGCGGGCGCCGAGGGCGCCGGCGGCGTCCTCCACGAGGTGCACGTCCGGAGGCACCGCGTTCTGGAGCTCGTCCCAGTCGAGCGGCCGCCCGAAGAGGTGGACGGCGAGCACGGCGCGCGTTCGCGGCGTGACGGCGTCGTACACGCGCCCGAGGTCGAGGTTCATCGTCTCGAGATCGACGTCGACGAGGACGGGGCGGGCGCCGGCGTGGACGACCACGTTCGCAGTCGCCGGGAACGTGTACGCCGGGACGATCACCTCGTCGCCCTCGCCGATCCCGAGCGCGAGCAGGGCCAGGTGGAGCGCCGCCGTCCCGGAGGACACGGCGAGGGCGTGCTCGACGCCGCACGCCCGTGCCAGCTCGGCCTCGAACTCGGGCACCTTCGGGCCCATGGTCAGCTGGCCGCTCTCGAGCACCTCCGCGACCGCGGCCGCCTCGTCGGCGCCGACGTCCGGCCAGGCTAGGCGGATGCGAGCGCCCGCGTCCTGTACCACGCGATCGTCCTCGCGAGGCCCTCGTCGAGCTCGACCTTGGCCTCGAAGCCGAGCAGCTCGCGGGCCTTCTCGACGTTCGGGATGCGCAGCTCGACGTCGGCGTAGTGGAGCGGCTCGAAGACGATCTCGCCGGACGCGCCGGCCAGTCGCTTGATCCGGTGGGCCAGGTCGAAGATCGTCACGGCCGAGCGGGCGTTGCCGACGTTGAAGGTCTGCCCGACGGCCTCCGGCCGCTCCAGGCAGAGGAGGAGCGCCTCGACCATGTCGTCCACGTAGAGCCACGCGCGGATCTGCGACCCGTCGCCGTGGATGGTGAGGTCGCGCCCCGCGAGCGCCGCCTCGATGAACGCGCGGATCGCGCCGCCGCCGATCTGCTCGGGGCCGAACACGTTGAAGGGACGCACAGTCACGGTCGGCAGCCGCAGCTCGTCGTGGTATGCATGCGCCAGGTGCTCGCCGGCGAGCTTCGAGACGGCGTAGGTCCACCGGGCCTCGCCGACCGAGCCGGTCGTCGTGACGTGTCCCTCGCGGACGTTGTACGCGTGCGTTCCGAACACCTCGCTGGTCGAGAACTCGATCAGCCGCTCGACCGTGTCCTTCGTGGCCAGCGCCGCCTCGAGCACGTTGTAGGTGCCGATCAGGTTCACCCGCATCGTGCGAACCGGGCTCTCGAGCACGGTGTCGACGCCGGCGATCGCGGCGCAGTGGACGATGTGCGTCGCCCCCCGCGCGAGCTCGACGAGCAGGTCAGCGTCGAGGACGTCGCCCTGGTGGAAGGTCAGGTTCGGGTGCGCGGCGAGGTCGGACTCCGTGAGCGCGTCGCGGTGAAGGTTGTCGAGGACGACGATCTCGTTCCCGTCCACCAGCCGGCGTGCCAGCGTGGTGCCGATGAAGCCCGCGCCGCCGGTGATGAAGATGCGCTTGCCGGAGAGGGGCACGGACGGCGAGTCTAGCCGCGGCCCCGGGGAAGCGGCGCTACCGTGGGGGTCGTGAAGCTCGCAGGCGTCGCGATCGCCTTGCTGCTGCTCGTGCTCGCCCCCGCCTGCGCCGGGGCGGGCAGCGCGAAGGACATCTCGATCGCATTGCGCATCACCGTCTGGCCCAAGGGTCGCGGCACGGAGCCCTCCTACGTCTGGACGCTTCGCTGCAATCCGCTCGGCGGCACGCTCCCGCACGGCAACCGCGCCTGCTTCCGGCTCGCCACCGACCGCGATCCGTTCGCACCCGTGCCGAAGGACGCGGGGTGCGCGCAGGTGTACGGCGGCCCGGCGATCGCGTTCGTGCGGGGACGCCTCCGCGGTCGAGCCGTGAAGCAGTTCTTCGAACGGACGGACGGCTGCCAGATCGCGCGGTGGGAGCGCGTGGCGTACCTCTTTCCGACGTAGCATCGCCGGCGTGAAGACGGTCCTGTTCGTCGGCGCGGGCCGGCACCAGCGGCGCGCGGTCGAGCGCGCGCGGGAGCTCGGCTTCCGCGTCGCCGCGGTCGACCGCAATCCCGACGCGCCCGGCCTGGAGGAGGCGGACGTCGGTGCCGTGATCGACTTCACCGACGTCACGCGAGTGGCCGAGTTCGGCGAGCAAGCGGGCGCCGACGGGGTGCTCACCGTCTCGGCCGACCGCGCCGTCCCGGTCGTCGCCGCCGTGGCGGAGGCGCTCGGCCTGCCCGGCATCGGCTCCCCGACGGCCCACCTGATGACGCACAAGGTGGCGATGCGCCGAAGGCTCGGGGAGATCGGCGTCCCGCAGCCGAGGTTCGCCGCCGTGCGCAACCTCCAGGAGGGGCGAGCCGCGCTCGAAACGGTCGGCCTGCCGGCGGTGCTGAAGCCGGCCGACTCGGGTGGGCAGCGCGGGGTATTCCGGCTCGACTCCCCTGACGACCTCGAGCTGCACCTCTACGCCGCGCTGGCCGAGTCGTCGACGGAGGAGGCGATCGTCGAAAGCTTCCACGAGGGCACCGAGCTGAACGGCCTCGTCGTCGCCAGGGACGGCCGCGCCGAGCTGCTGTCGCTCTCCGACCGGCTCAGGCCTCCGGGCATCGGCTTCGGCGTCGGCTGGATCCACGTCTTTCCGTCCACGCTCGCGGGCTACCCCCTGGAGCGCGCCGAGCGGGAGGCCGTTCGCGCCGTGCGGGCGCTCGGCCTGCGCGACGGGATCGCCTTCCCCCAGCTGATCGTCTCGCCGAGCGGTGACGTGCGCATCGTCGAGGTCGCCGCCCGCATCCCCGGCGGGCAGATGGCCGACCTGGCGCGACACGCGGTCGGGGTCGACCTGGTCGAGGTGGCGCTGTGCCAGGCGCTCGGGGAGCAGGTCTCGGACTCGCTGGCTCGGCCCCAGCGCCACCAGCCGCTCGCGATCCGCTTCCTGACCGCGTCGCCCGGCCCCCTGCCGACGGGGAAGGTTCTGAGCGTCGACGGACTCGAGCGCGTGCTGGCCTATCCGGGCGTCGTCCAGGCAGACGTGTTCCTGACGCCCGGCGAGACGATCCGGCCCGTGCGGCTCGACGGCGACCGGCGCGGCTACGTGATCGCCGTGGGGACGACGAACCTCGAGGCACTCGAGCGGGCGGAGCGGGCGGCACGCCTCCTGCGTGTGGAGGTCGCGTGAGCTGCGCGTTCGAGCTCTCGCACTACCGGGAGCTGCTCGACGCGGCACGGGCGGGCGGCTATCGGTTCGCGTGGTTCGACGGCGACCCACAGGAGGGCGACCTGCTGCTCCGCCACGACGTCGACCTCTCGCTTGACGCGGCGCTCCGAATGGCGGCTGCCGAGGCGGACGCCGGCGCGCAGGCGACGTACTTCCTGATGACGGGCAGCGTCTTCTACAACCTCGCCTCGAGCGAGGGTGCTGCGGCGATCGCACGGCTGCGCCGGCTCGGGCACCGCGTCGGCCTGCACGCGATCTACCCCGAGGCGCAGCTCGACGACCGCTTCGACCCCGTCGTTGCCTGGCACAACCCCGACCCCGAGTACATGAGCGCGCCAGTCGACGGGGCGGCGAACGTGATGGAGCCACGCTTCTTCTCCCCCGAGACGTACCGGTCCGACTCGAACCAGCGCTGGAGGCACGGCTGCCCGCACGACGACCTCGCCGCCCGTGGCTTCCCGTGGCTGCAGCTGCTCATCCACCCCGAGATCTGGGCCTACCCCGGTGCGACCATGCGGGAGACGATGCTGGCGATGCTGGACGCGGAGCGGGACCGTCGGCTCGAGCAGCTCGCCGCCGACCGGATCGACCTCGCGTGAGGCCGCTGACGGTCCTCGTCTCGGCCTGCGGCGCGCCGGGAACGGCCGCGCTGCTGCGGGCCCTGCGCTCGAACGGCGAGCGCGACGTCCGCCTGGTCGGCACGGACATGGGCGAGCTGGCGATCGGCCGCCATCTCTGCGACGTGTTCGAGCGCGTCCCGGCTGGGTCCGACCCCGGCTTCCCGGACGCCGTGCTCGCAGTCTGCCGGCGCGAGGGCGTGGACGCGATCCTGCCGCAGTCCTCCTTCGACCTCCAGGGGCTCGCGGCTGCGAAGGATCGCTTCGAGGGCATCGCCGTCCTCGTCTCCGCGCCGGAGACGATCCGGCGCTCGAACGACAAGGCGGAGAGTTACGCGCTCCTGCACCGCATCGGCGTGCCGGCGCCGCGCTTCCTGCGGGTCAACGGCGCGCGGGAGGTCGCGGCCGCCGCGGCGGAGCTCGGCTACCCCGGGCGTCCGGTCTGCTTCAAGCCGGTGTTCTCGTCGGGCTCCCGCGGCTTTCGCGTCCTCGACCCGACCGTCGACCGCGCGCACCAGCTCCTGCACGAGCGGCCGGGCTCGGTGGCGATGCGGCTCGAGGAGGCGGTGGAGCTGCTGCCGCCCGAGGGCGGCCCCGACCTGCTCGTGATGGAGCTCGCGACGGGGAAGGAGCGGACGATCGACGGCATCGCCGACGGGAAGCGGATCCTGCTCGGCCATCCGAAGACGCGCGAGGCGATGCGCGCGGGCCTCGCGATGTACTTCGAGACCCTCGACGACCCCGGGTTGATGGAGCTGGCCGGCCGCATCGTCGCCGAGCTCGAGATCGAGCACTTCTTCAACATCCAGCTCGTCGGGGACCACGTGATCGAGATCAACCCGCGGATCTCGACGATCGTCTACCAGGAGGACCTGAACCTCCCCTACCTGGGCGTCAAGCACGCGCTCGGCGAGGTCTCCCCGGAGGAGCTGGCCGCTTTCGCCGCGCGTGCGCGGCCGACCCGGCGGGCGCTGCGGTACTTCGACCAGGTCGAGTGGGACGAGTAGCGATGTGGACGAACCGTGACGGTCACGGCACCGCCGGCCGCACCTGCGCGCGCTCTCGCTCGCTAGGCTCGCCGCGGGGAGGAGGTCGGGCGTGCCTGACCAGGGCCCGGCCTCGCTGAGGGTCGTCCACACCCCCCTGAACGTCGCCGGCATCCCCTGGACGAACGTCCAGGCGCTCCGCCGCCGGGGCGTCGACGCGAAGCTCGTCGTCGTCGAGCGGCAGCGCATGCACCCCGAGGCCGACGTCGACCTCGCCCGCGGTCCCGGCCTCTGGGGGCAGGTGCGGGCCCAGTGGCCGGCCTTCGCGCGCCTGCTGCCGCGAACCGACGTCTTCCACTTCTACTTCGGCTGGACGCTGCTGCCGAAGTTCCTCCAGTTCCCGCTGCTGAGGGCCACGCGCAGGAAGTCCGTCTTCCACTTCCTCGGCTCGGACATCCGCGGCAAGACGGAGGCGCAGCTTGCCTACCGCCACCGCGCCGACGCCTGCATCGTCGGCTCGCACGACGCGATCCGCTGGGTGCCGGAGGCCCACGTGGTGCCGCCGGGGATCGACCTGAGCGAGGTCGCCCCCGCCCCCACGCCGTCTCGCGAGCGGCCGCTCGTCGTGCACGCGCCCTCCAGTCGCCTCCGCAAGGGGACGGATCACGTCATCGCGGCCTGCGAGGGGCTGCCCCTCGACCTGGAGATCGTCGAGGGCCTCCACCACGACGCCGCCCTCGAGCGCTACGCGGCCGCGGACATCGTCGTCGACCAGCTGAACGCCGGCTGGTACGGGATCTTCGCGATCGAGGCGATGGCCCTCGGCAAGCCGGTGCTCACGTTCCTGCACGAGGAGGCCGTCGCCCGCGCCGAGACGGCGTTCGGCACGCCGGTCCCCGTGGTCTCGGTCACCGCGCAGACGCTGGGCGAGCGGCTGGCCGAGCTCGCGGCAGACCCCGGCGAGCGGCGGCGCGTCGGGGCGGCGAGCCGGGCCTACGTCGAGCGGGTCCACGACGCGGACGTGATCGCCGGACGCCTCCTGGACATCTACTCTCGGCTCTGATGCGGCTCCTCGTCACCGGCGGCTCCGGCTACGTCGGCTCGGAGGTGCTCGCCGCTGCCCGCGAGCGGGGCTGGGACGCGACCGGGACCTACCGCACGCGCGCTGCCCACGGGCTCGTCCAGCTCGACGTCCGCGATGCCGTCGCCGTGCGCGCCGCCGTCGCCGCCGCGAGGCCGGACGTGGTCGTCCACACCGCCTACGTGCAGGAGGGGCCCGAGGCGCGGGAGACGATCGTCGACGGCACGGCGAACGTCGCCCGTGCCGCCCAGACCGCCCGCGCCCGCCTCATCCACCTCTCCACCGACCTCGTCTTCTGCGGACGGTGCCGCCCCGCCTACGCCGAGGCGGACGACCCCTGCCCGGTGAACGCGTACGGCCGTGCGAAGGCCGACGCCGAGCTGGCGGTGGCGGCCCTGACCGTCGACTCGGCCGTCGTGCGCACCTCGCTCGTCTACGGCGGGAGGACGCCGGGGCACCACGAGCGGCTCGTCTTCGACGCGCTGCGGAGGCGACGCCCGATCGCCTTCTTCTCCGACGAGCTGCGTTCCCCGGTCGCGGCCGGCGATCTGGCCGCCGCGCTCCTCGCACTCTGCCGGCGGCGCACGCTCGACCTGCCTCGCGGGCGCATCCACCTCGGCGGTGCCGACACGGTCAGCCGGTACGAGCTCGCCGTGCTCCTGGCCGAGGCCTACGGTCTCGATCCCGCGCGCCTGCGGGTGGCGACCAGCGCGGACTCGGGCGTCCAGCGGCCCCTCAACTGCGCCCTGGACTCGGGCCACGCCCGGCGCCAGCTGCGGCTCCGCCTGCGCGGAGCCCGGCGCGTCCTGCGACCCGGGAGCCTGGTGGGATGAGGCACGCCGCGCTCCTCCTCGCGATGTGCGTGCTCCTCGCCGGGTGCGGCGGCGACGAAGCCGCGCAGAGGGTCACGACCTCGACCCCCGGCGGCCCACCTCCCTTCCAGCTTCGCTCCGAGGCCGGCACGCAGACGGCGATTCAGGGCTCGAGCTGCGTCGCCTCGCCGCAGGACGGCGGCATCTTCGGTGACGTCTGCGTCGACACGATCAGGCCCCGTGCCGTGCTGCTGAGCGTCATCCGCCCGGGCGAGACGGTCACGATCTCGATGCCGGGCGCGCGCCTCGCCGCCGCCGAGGCGAGGGTCCACCCGCTCGACTGCTCCGAACGCGTCCTGCGGAAGCTCCAGCTTCAGCCCGGGGAGACCCTGTGGCCGGTGACGCTGCCGGCGGGCGCCTACGAGGTCTCCCTCTTCGGACGGTTCAGGGCCGACAACGGCTCGAGCGGCGACTCGAGCGCCGTCGCCGGCCTGCTCGTCAGCGCGACCGACGAGCTGGAGCTCCTCGACGCCGGCGACCGCGCCGCTCCCTGTCACTGATGCTCGGCGGCCAGCTGCGCCGGCTCGCGAAGCACTCGGTGATCTACGGGATCGGCGGTCTCGTCTCGCGGATCCTCGCCGTCTGCCTCCTGCCGCTGTACACCCGCTACCTGACGAAGAGCGACTACGGGGCGATCGAAACCCTCTTCGCCCTCTCCGCCGTGCTGGCGATCGTGCTGCGCGGAGGCATCTCCAGCGCCTTCTTCCGCTTCTACTTCGACTCGCCGGAGCCGGCGCGGCGGCTCGTCGTCGTGCGCACCGCCTTCTGGTTCACGATGACGGCGGCGAGCGCCGGCCTCGCACTAGGGCTCGTACTCGCCGGCCATGTGTCCGAGGCGCTCTTCGGCACGGGCGACCACGCGAACCTGGTACGCGCGGCCTTCGTCGGCTTCTGGGCGCAGATGAACTACGAGCAGGTCGCGGCGCTCTTCCGCGTCGAGGAGCGCTCCGTCGCCTTCGTCTGCTCGATCCTCGCCAACCTGATCGTCACGGTGGCGGCGACCGTTCTCCTCGTGGTCGTGCTCGACAAGGGTGCGATCGGCGTGATCGTCGGAAGCTTCGTGGGCACGCTGACGGTGTACGCGGTCCTGCTCGCGTACCGCCGCGAGCAGCTCGGCCTGCAGTTCGACCGCGGCCTGCTGCGCGAGATGAACCGGTTCGGCCTGCCGCTGATCCCCTCCGCCCTCGCGCTCTGGGCGACGAACTTCAGCGACCGTTTCTTCCTCGTCAAACTCGTGGACGCCGCCGAGGTCGGCCTCTACTCGATCGGCGTGCGGATCGCGTCGGCCCTCGTGCTCCTCCTGACCGCCTTCCGCACCGCGTGGCCTGCGTTCGCGTACTCGATCTCCGACGACGGCGAGGCTCGCCGCACCTACGGCTTCGTGCTCACGTACCTGCTCTACGCCTGCTCGTGGGTGGCGCTCGGGCTGAGCCTCCTCTCGCCCTGGCTCGTGCGGCTGCTGACGACCCCCGAGTTCTACGAGGCCTCCCGCGTCGTCGCCCCGCTTTCCTTCGCCGCGGTCGCCTTCGCCGGCTACATCGTCATGGCGATCGGCGTCGGACGCGCCCGCCGCACGCAGTTCAACTGGGTCGTCACGGGCGCGGCGGCAGTGCTCAACGTCGCCCTGAACCTGATCCTGATCCCGCCGTACGGGATGATGGGGGCCGCGGTCGCCACCGTCGCGGCCTACGCGCTCATGTTCGCCGGCATGACGTGGCAGGCGCAGCGGATCTACCCCGTGCCCTACCAGTGGCGTCGCGTCGTCACCGCCGTCGGCGCGGCGGTCGCGCTCACCCTCGCGGGCAAGCTGCTCGAGGTGCCGCTCGCGATCGCGATCGCGCTGACCGCCGCGTATCCGGTGGTGCTGGCGCCGCTCGGCTTCTACCTGCCGGCGGAGCGGGCGCGCCTGCGCCGGCTCGTCCCCGGATCAGGCTGAGCTGAAGCCGACCGGCCGGCGGTCCGACGGCGTCTCGGCACCGCTCGCTCGCGCGTAGAGGTGCGCCAGCAGCGCCGCGTGGCCCGCAGGCGCCAGGCCGTTCCGCCGCAGCCAGTCGTCGGCCTCGTCTGCCGCCAGCGGGCCGAACTCGACCGACGCGGCGCACCGCCCAGGCCGGGACACGGCCGGATGGAGCCGACGCAGCGGCTCGTTGGTGGTCACGAGGACGACCACGCGCAGACCCTGGCCGATGATGCCGTCGACGACGTTGAGCAGCCGCGAGAGGCCCTGGCCCGTCCGCTCCTTCGCGTCCGCCGAGAGCAGCTCGCCGGCATCCTCCAGGACGAGCAGCCGCCAGCGTGCCGCGTCCTCGCCGTCCTCGTCGTCCTCGTCGTCCTCGGCTTTCCGGAGCAGGACGTCGAGCATGTAGCTCGACTGGCCGAAGAAGGCCTCGGGATCGGTGACGTAGTGCACCTCGCACCAGCCGCGCCACGCCCATGCGAGCGCGCGCAACGCGTGCGTCTTCCCGGTGCCGGGCTCGCCGTGCCACAGCACCAGCTGGCCGGCCGCATCGGGCCTGAAGGTCGGAGCGCAGAGACGCTCCAGCTGGACCCGCACAGGGCGCGCGTAGTTGCCGGCGATCTCGTCCCAGTCGGGCACGGCGATCCTCCGCACGATCGCGCGGGAACCCCGGTCGCCGAGCGACCAGAGGCGCATGGGCACCGTCTCGTCGCGCGGCTCGGACCTTGGGTAGCGCTCCCGCAGCCACGACTCGGCGTCGTCGATCAGATCGCGCTCGAACGCGGCCACATGCACCGTGACCGCGCCTTCGCCGAGGTAAACGTGGGCGAAGCCGTCCCGCGCGAGCAGCGGCTCGAGATCGAGCAGCAGTGAAGCGACGTGTTGACCACGGTGCGTGGCCAGGGCGAAGGGAAGCAGCGGCTCGTACGCGCGCGACTCGCACGGCCAGGTCGCCCAGGACGTGTGCGGCAGGGCTCGCTCGATTACGAGCGCGGCGAAGCGCGAGTAGGGGACGGAGCACAGACTCAGCTCCTCGGTCAGGACCAGCCGCTCGCGCGCCACCTCCCGCGGGGCGTCCACGTCGAGCTCGGTTGTCGACGGCCCGTCGGGGCCGAGGCCGTGCGAGGTGCTCATCGTGCTTCTCCTTCTAGGACAGGTCGGACCACTCCGCGGTCGCGGAGCGGCCTAGCTGGCTGGTCGACGGTCGGGTCGGGAGACCGTCGCGAGAAGCACGAGATTCACCTCCTTCACAGCTCGGAAACGACAAACGGCCGCGGAGGATAGCCGAGACCGCCGCGGACCGCCTGTTAGCCTCGGAGCGTGTCCGAGCCGATCGATCCAGGCGCAGACATCGGCCACGTCCACCTGAAGGTGTCGGACATCGAGCGCTCGCTCGGCTTCTACCAGGACGTGCTCGGGTTCGAGGTGACGCAGCGCATCGGCAACCAGGCCGTCTTCCTCTCGGCCGGCGGCTACCACCACCACATCGCGCTCAACACGTGGGAGTCCAGGGGCGGCAAGCCGCCGCCTCCGCTGACGACCGGCCTCTACCACGTCGCGATCCGCTATCCCACCCGCCGCGCCCTCGCGGTCGCGCTCCGCCGCCTCGTCGAGGCCGGTGTCCCGCTGAGCGGTGCCTCGGACCACGGCGTCAGCGAGGCCCTCTACCTGAGCGATCCCGACACCAACGGGATCGAGCTGTATCGCAACCGCCCGCGGGAGGAGTGGCCGCGGCCGGCCGACGGCTCGCCGGGGGTGGCGATGGACACGCGGCCCCTCGATCTCCAGGGTCTGCTCGCCGAGCTCGACGCGTAGGGCGTGGCCCAGGCGCGGCTGCGGGCGGAATGGCTGGAGCGGCTGCCGCGACTCGTCGAGGAGTGCGCCGAGCAGTGGTCGCTGCGCCTGGGAGGCCCCCTCGCGGGCGCGAACGTCTCGCTCCTACTCCCCGCCACGACCACGGGCGGTGGCGAAGCCGTCCTCAAGCTCGGCTTCCCCCACCGCGAGAGCGAGCACGAGGCCGAAGCTCTGGGCCGGTGGAACGGGGAGGGCGCCGTCCGGCTGCTCGCGCACGACCGCGACCGCGGGGCGTTCCTGCTCGAGCGCTGCCGGCCGGGCACGCACCTGCGCGAGCTCGGGGCCGACGCGGCGACCGACGTCGTCGCGGCCCTGCTGCCGAGGCTCTGGGTTCCGGCTGCCGCACCGTTCCGTCCGCTGGCCGACGAGGCGGCGTGGTGGGCCTCCTACCTGCCGGAGACCTGGGAGCGCGCCGGCCGGCCGTTCGAGCGGCTGCTGCTCGACGCCGCGGTCGGGGCGCTCCGCGAGCTCGCGCCGACACAGGGCGAGCAGGTCCTGCTGAACCAGGACCTCCATGCCGGGAACGTCCTGCGGGCCGAGCGTGAGCCGTGGCTCGTGATCGACCCGAACTCGCCGGCGAGCGTGAGTTCGCGCTGGCGCCGCTTCTCCGCTCCCACGACCTCGGCCACTCCGAGCACGCTCTCCTCCGCCGGCTCGACCGCCTGACCGCGGAGCTCGAGCTCGATCGCGACCGGGCATGCGGCTGGGCGCTCGGCCAGACGCTGGCCTGGGCCTGGGAGAACGGCGACGTGCTCGCGCGCCACGTCGAGACGGCCCGCTGGCTCCTGCGAGCGAGGTGCTGACGGTCAGGGTCGCCCGCTGGGTTCCGCGCGTTCCACCTCGAGGTGCGGGAGCCAGCGGAGCCACCGGGGCAGGTACCAGTTGCGCTCACCCAGCAGCACCATCGATCCCGGCAGGAGCACCGAGCGGATGATCGTCGCGTCGATCAGCAGCGAGACCGCCACGCCGAAGCCCATCTGCTGGAACTCGACGAGCTCGCCCGAGGCGAAGCCCGCGAACACGGCGATGATGATCAGCGCGGCGCCGGTGATCAGCCTGGCCGTCGACCCGATGCCGTAGGCGACCGCGTCACGCGTGTCACCGGTTCTGGCCGAGCGCTCGCGGATCCGGCTGAGCAGGAAGACGTGGTAGTCCATCGAGAGCCCGAAGAGGACCGAGAAGAGGAAGAGCGGCAGCCACGCGGCGATCGAGTCGGCCTGCTGGAAGCCGAAGATCTCGTTGCCGACGCCCTTCTGGAAGACGAGCACGAGCAGCCCGTACGCCGCTCCGACCGAGAGCAGGTTGAGCAGGATCGCCTTGGCCGGCACGACGATCGAGCGGAAGGCCAGCGTCAGCAGGAGGAAGCTCAGCCCGAGCACGAAGGCGAACACGATCGGCAGCCAGCGCGAGGTGAGCTCGCGGTAGTCGAGCAGCTCGGCCGTCTCGCCCGTGACATAGATGCGCGTGCCGCTCCCGGCGAACGCGGCCGGCACCTCGACCTCGCGCAGCCGTTCCACCGCCTCGACGGCCCGCCCCTCGCGGCTGTCGCCGGCGACGAGCGACTCGAGAACGACGAGATCGCGCTGCGGGCTCGTCTTCACCTCCGGCGGACGGAATGTCGGATCGGCCGCGAGCCGCGCGCTGAGGCGCCGTACGCCGGCCTGCACCCCGGCGCTGCGCGCATCGCCGTCGACGACCACGATCACCGAGTCGGTCGTGCCGATGCCGAATGACCGCTCGAGCGCGTTGAAGCCCTGCTTGGAGGGGAGGCGATCGGGGAGAGACCGGATGCCCGCCGCGCCGGTGTTCAGGTCCAGCACCGGGGCCGTCGCGGCGACGAGCAGCGCCACGCTCGCCAGAACCGAGACGAGCGGGCGGCGCATCACCAGCCGCGCCACGGCCGACCAGAACCGCCCCTCGCCGCCCGCGCTCTCCGCGACGCGGCGGCCGACGACCGGCACGCGGAGCCTGTTCACGCGGTCGCCGAGCAGCGAGAGGACCGCCGGCAGCAAGGTCAGCGCCGCCGCGACCGAGACGAAGCCGACCAGGATCGCGCCCGTCGCGAGGCTCCGCAGGATCGTGTCCGGCACGAGCACCATGCCGAACATCGCAAGCACGAACGCGACGCCGCAGAAGAAGACGGCCCGGGAGGCCGTCGCGCCCGCGATCGCAATCGCGTCGAGCTTCTCGTTGGCGTTGTGGCGCTCCTCGCGGTAGCGCGAGACGACGAAGAGGGCGTAGTCGATCCCGAGCGCGAGCCCCATGCCGGTGAGCATGTTCACGACGAAGAACGAGAGCTCGAAGAACTGGCCGAGGACCGCCGTGAGCGCGAGGGCGACGACGATCGAGACGATCGCGAGCAGCAGCGGCACGAGCGCCCCGACGACGGCTCCGAAGACGAGCACGAGGATCAGGAGCGCGGCCGGCAGGCCGAACTGAAGCTCTCCCTTCTCGAGATCGCTGTTGGAGACCTCGACCAGGTCGCGGTCGGCCGTCCACTCGCCCGTGATCTCCGTCTCGAAGCCGCCTCCGCCGGCCGACTCGACGACCTCGACGACGCGACCGATGTCGTCCTCGGCGTCCTCGCCCATGCCGATCGTGATCAGGGCCGCATGGCGGTCGGGCGAGATCTGCTCCCCCCGGCCCGGCTCGAAGGGCGTGTGCACGCTCGGGGCGACGCCGAGCGCCACGATGGCCTGCGCCAGCGTCTCGATCTTGCGGCGGAAGGCCGGCTCGCCCACCGTCAGCGTGGGCGAGCGGACGACCACCAGCTCGGTGACGGGGTCGCCCGTCGGCGGCAGGCGCTCCTCGATCAGCCGGTAGCCCTGCTCGGACTCGGGATCGTTCAGGACCTCGCCCTCCGTCGTCAGGGCCGAGGGAAGGAAGACGACCACGAGTCCGATCGCGATGACGAACGCCACCGCCCAGGCCGCGACGGTGCGCCAGGGTCGGCGCGCGGAGGCTCGCGCCAGCGACTCGGTGGAGATCCGCCTCACGGGCGGGACGAAATCAGATCCGCCCTGGACGGCGGCTCGTTCAGGTGCCGGGCCCGAGCCGGCAGGGGCGGCAGACGTTCTCGCTGATCCCGAAGGCATCCCGGCGCGGAATCGACTCGCTGCACCGCCGGCACGACCCCCTCCGATCCGAGGCCCGCCATCGCCCGCAGCACCTTCCATGTCGTCGCCGAGCCATCGTCGACGCCGTCCTGCCGGCGTTCGCCCCGGCCGGCCTCCGGGAACCGCCGGTCAGGGCTGCAGGAGCACCTTGACGAACCCGTCCTCCTTTCACGTACTCCTCCGGCGAAGCCTGGTGAGGGCGAGCCTGTACGCCTTCCGCGTCAGGTACTTGTTCTTGAAGCCGTGTTCCCGTCGGCGAGCACGCTGGATCGCCTCGAGCGCGCGACCATCGCCTACCTTGGAGAGCGCCACCAACGCCCCGGTTCTCACCTTCCACTCCGGATCGTCCAGAGAGTCGATTAGCAGCGAAACGATGTCGTGGCCTTCGAGACGTCCCGAGGCACTCAGGTTGGCGATCGCGTCGATCGCCCAGCTGCGAACCGAAGGGTGTGAATCCTGCTCGGCCAGCTCGAGAAGGCGCTCGCCCGCCTGCTCTGCTCCGAGCCTGTCCAACGACATGACCGCCACCATGCGAGCCCCCCAATCGGCCGCATCGAGCATCCTGATCAGGCCGGGTATCGCCGCCGTCTCGCCGACCCGGGCGAGCCACCTGGCCGCGATCGTTCGAGCGGACGGATCGGTCAGCGCCCCGATCATCACCCCCCTGTCGCCGCGCCGACGTGCGTCGAGGACCGCCGCCAGGTACTGCCGCTCGTCGGGTTCCATGGGCGTCACGGTAATCGGCGCGGGGAACAGTGAGTGAGACGTCTCGCGCTCTGATTGAGCAAAGGCGGCCGGGGCGATCGGTCGTCCTCGCTGCGGGCGAACTGCTCGTGGCGGTGCTCGCGGGCGGCTTCGCTGCGAGGCGACGGCCGCCCCTACACGACGACCCGGTAGACGGCGAAGGCCTCCGCGTACTCGCGCCCCACGTTGATGCCGTTCGTCCGCGCCAGGTTCCAGATGTACTCCGCGTCGGCGTACTTGCGGTGCTGCTGCGACGCGTACTTGGAGAGCGCGGAGGCCTTGCGCTCGATGTGTCCCCGCTCGAGCGACACGTAGGCCTGGTAGTCGAAGTTGAAGTTGTTCCACGGAATCTCGTAGCCGAGGATCGTCGTCCGCTTGAAGGCGCGCAGGCCCTCGGCGGCGACGACCTGGTGGTCCTGGTGGATGTCGTGGACCGACGGCTGGAAGACGGCGTCGGGCTGCCAGTCGTCCCAGAGCTCGATCAGCAGCTCGAGGATGTCCTGCCTGCGCTCCGGGAACGTCCGCACCTCGAAGTCGTGCACGGTCAGCTGCGCCTCGGGGATGCCGAGCTCGGTCGTGGCCTCGCGAACCTCCCGCGCCAGCGTGTCGGGAGGGAATCCCTCCGGCAGGGACTTGGTCGCGATCGAGAAGGCGACGTAGCGCACCTCGGCGCCCGCGTCGACGAGCCTCGCCATCGTGCCGCCGCAGCCGAACTCGCCGTCGTCTGTGTGCGGGGCGAGCACGAGCACGCGTCTCCAGGCGCCGAACACGGCAGCGATTATCCCCGCAGGGGTGACGGGACTCGGGGATAACCTGGGCGGCGGTGGTCAAGCGCACGCTCCCCGCCCTCGCTGCGCTCTTCCTCGCCGGGGCCGGGCTCGCGGCGGCCTGGGCGTGGACGCACCGCGCGGAGCCGCGGACCGAGACGATGAGAGGCTCCTCCACGCGCGAGTTCGTGACCACCACCACCCGGACGAAACCGGAGAAGCCGCGGCCCAAGCCGGTGCCGAAGCCGGTCGCCCGCACGGTGCCCTGGCCGACCTACGGCTTCGACTCCGCTCGCAGCCACGTCGCCGGCTTCGACCACCGCCCGCCCTTCCGGCGCGTCTGGCTCGTCGAGACCGGGAACCTGCTCGAGTTCCCGCCCGCGGTCGGGTACGGAAAGGTCTACGTCTCGCAGGTGAAGGGCCGCTTCCTCGCGATCGACGCGAAGACCGGCAAGATCGCCTGGGAGCACGACTTCAAGCACTGCGAGGCCTCGAGCCCGGCGCTCTGGCGCGGGATCGTCTACCAGACCTACATGCAGGCGCTCCCATGCGACCGCGGTGACCGCAGCCAGCGGGGTTTCCTCGTCGCGATGGACGCCGAGAGCGGCAAGATCCTCTGGCGCTTCGACGCGGGAGCGATCGAGTCGTCGCCCCTGATCGTGCGCGGCACGGTCTACTTCGGCTCCTGGGACCACCACGTCTACGCGCTCAACGCGCGCACGAAGACGCTGCGCTGGCGCTTCGAGGCCGACGACGAGGTGAACACTTCGGTCGCCTACTCGGATGGCGCCGTCTTCTTCGCCACCGACGCGGGCAGTGTCTACTCCCTCGACGCCCGCACCGGCCGGCTCCGCTGGGAGCGCCACGACGGCAGCGAGTACTTCTACGCGACGCCCACGGTCGCCTACGGGCGCGTCTTCATCGGCAACACGAACGGAGCCGTCTACGCCTACGGCGCCCGAACCGGCGACCTGCTGTGGGTCGCGCACGCCGGCACGTACGTCTACACGGCGGCGGCCGTCTGGAACCGCACGGTGTACGTCGGCTCCTACGACGGCGGCTTCTACGCGTTCGACGCCGCCACGGGCGACCAGAAGTGGCGGTT
>JBHEMU010000147.1:0-11392 GCA_046262415.1 Gaiellaceae bacterium
TCGCGGTCGCCGAAGCGCAGGCGCGCCCTCGCCGCCCGGTGCTCGTCCCAGAGCCGGGCGACCACGCCCTCGAGCTCGGCGTGCTCCGTCGCCAGAGCGGGGTCGTGGCCGCGGGCGAGCGATCGCAGCAGGTCGCCGCGCCGCTCCGTGGCGCGCTCGAGCTCCTGCCGGATGTCCGTGAGCGTTCTCATGCACCCTTCAAACGTCCGGCGGGCTCCGGAGATTCCTGGGAGCCCTCAGCGCCAGTCTCTACCCGGATGCGCTCGTGCGGTTGGCTCAGACGGAGCACGGGCAAGCCCGCGCTCCTGAGGCCGGCGTCGCGAGCGACGCCTAGCGCCAGTCGCCGAACAGGTAGAGCCCGAGCACGACCGCGCCGACGACCGCCCCCGCGATCGCCACCGCATTCCAGAACGTGACCATTGTTGAGCTCCTTTCACAATGAAGCACTGTGACGCCGGGCCGCGCTGGACGACGATGGCGGCGTCCTCAGTCGCCCCCATGGCGCTGCCATGCGGGCTCCCTGTGTCCTTGCCCTCGGCCGCCCATCGCACCCCGGCGCCGAGTCATCATTGCGAAAGGAGCTGTCAGTCGTACCCGAGCTCTTCGAGGCGGTCCTCGTCGAGCCCGAAGTAGTGAGCGAGCTCGTGCAGCACCGTGATCCGGATCTCGTCCTCGAGCTCGGCGGGATCCTCGAAGCTCTCCTCGAGCGGCAGGCGGTAGATGGCGATGCGGTCCGGGAGCCTGCCGGCCATGTCGCCGCGCTCGGTCAGCGGGATGCCCTCGTACAGACCGAACAGATCGGGGTCCTCCGGATGCTCGTCCTCGACGACGACCGCCACGTTCCTGAGCGCGTCCGCCAGGTGCGGGGGCAGCGTGTCGAGCGCGCGCCTGACGTGCTCCTCGAAGTCCCGGCGGGTCATCGGTAGGCGGGCTCGGGCGCGCGCCGCCGGCGCACGAGCAGGACGGTGAGGAAGCCGAACACGAAGCCGCCGATGTGGGCGAAGAACGCGACGCCGCCCCCCTGCTCGGGCTGGGTGATCGAGAACTGACCGAAGTAGAGCTGGAAGGCGAACCAGATGCCGAGGAACCAGAACGCGCGGATCTCGCGCAGGACGAAGCCGAAGATCAGCGTCAGCACACGCGCGCGGGGGAGCAGGAGCAGGTAGCCGCCGAGGACGCCCGCGACGGCACCGCTCGCGCCGATGTTGGGGATGCTCGCGTCGGCGCTCCCCGCGTACTGGAGCGTCACGTACGTCTGCAGGGCCGTCGCCGCCAGACCGGCCACCAGGTACCAGAGCAGGAAGCGCACGCGTCCGAGCGCGTCCTCGACGTTGTTGCCGAAGATCCAGAGGAAGAGCATGTTGCCGATGATGTGCTCCCAGCCGCCGTGCATGAACATCGAGGTGAACGCTCCCTCGTACCAGTCCAGGCGGTCCGGCGGGGCAGGCGCCACGCAGGGTCCCTGGACCGTGCAGGGGTAGTACCCGTACCGGACGACGTCCTGCTCGAAGGGCGTGCCCGTGACCTCCCAGAACCAGACGAGCGCGTTCGCCAGGATCAGCCCCAGCGTCACCGCGGGGAACGAGCGGGTCGGGACGTTGTCGCGAAGGGGGAGCGAGGCGTCCTACCGGACGACGAGGGCGAGCAGGGCCTTCTGGGCGTGCAGGCGGTTCTCGGCCTGGTCCCACACGGCCGACCGGGGGCCGTACAGCACCTCCTCGGTGATCTCCTCGCCGTCGTGGGCGGGCAGGCAGTGCAGGACGATCGCCTCGTCCCTCGCCCGCGCGAGCAGCGTCGCGTCGATGCCGAACCCCGCGAGCTCGCGCCGCCGGCGCTCCGCTTCCGCCTCCTGCCCCATGCTCGTCCACGCGTCGGTGTAGAGGACGTCGGCGCCGGCCGCCGCGGCTGCGGGGTCGTTCGTGAGCTGGATCGTCCCGCCCGACTGGACGGCGACGCGCATCGCCAGCTTGACGGTGCTCTGCTCGGGGCGGTAGGCGGGCGGCGTGGCGGCGGTGAAGCGCATGCCGAACTTGGCTGCCGCGAGCATCAGCGAGGCGCAGACGTTGTTGCCGTCGCCGAGATATGTGACGCGCACGCCCGAGAGACCTCCGAGCCGCTCGCGGATCGTCATCAGGTCCGCGAGCGCCTGGCAGGGGTGGGAGACGTCCGTGAGGCCGTTGATCACGGGGATCTCGGCGTGGCGCGCCAGCTCGTCGACCTCCGCCTGCGCGAAGGTTCGAATCATGATCGCGTCCAGGTAGCGCGACAGCACCGTCGCGGTGTCCCTCAGCGTCTCGCCACGGCCTAGCTGGAGGTCGCCGGCGGCGAGGTGGAGCGCCGTGCCGCCGAGCTGCGCCATCCCGACCTCGAACGAGACACGCGTCCGCGTCGAGGGCTTCTGGAAGATCATTCCGAGCGCACGACCGGGGAGGAGATGGTGCTGCTCGCCGGCCTGGTGCAGCGCCTTGAGCTCGTCCGCGAGGTCGAGGAGCACCCGCAGGTCGTCCGGAGTCCAGTCGCGAACAGCCGTGAGGTGGCGACCCTTCAGGTGCTCGGCGACCTGGACCACGCAGCGCCGGATGCTAGGGTACGCGACTTGACAATCACGCACTTAGGTTTTATCCTGTCGTCGTAGTTAAAGCACGAGACAAGGAGTGGAGAGATGGCCACACTGGTTCGTTGGGATCCGTTTCGCGAGATGGCGCAGCTGCAGGGCGAGCTCGGACGCCTCTTCGGCGGCATGACCGGCCACGGCAACGGCTCGCCGGCGCAGACCTGGGTTCCGCCCCTCGACGTGTGGGAGACGGACGACGAGATCGTCTACGCGTTCGACCTCCCGGGCATCCCGAGGGACAGGATCTCGATCGAGCTCGAGGACGGGGCGCTGTCGATCTCCGCCGAGCGCGAGCGCGCCGAGGAGGTCTCCAGGGACCGCTACTACCGGTTCGAGCGCCGCTACGGGAGCTTCTCGCGCACGATCGGGCTGCCCCAGGGCGTCGACGAGAGCGGCATCCGGGCCGACTTCAAGGACGGCGTGCTGGAAGTCCACGTCGTCAAGCCGAAGGCGCCCGAGCCGCGGCGGATCCAGATCGGCGGCGAGGCCGACGGTCAGCAGCCGACGATCGAGGGCACCGCGTCGCAGACGTCGTAAGCGGGCCCGAAAGGCTCGGTCTCGAAGGGGCGGCTCAGGCCGCCTCTTCTCGTTCCCGAGAGCGCTAGAGGCGCCTACCCGAGAGGTTTGCCTCCAGCCCCTCCTCGGCCAGCAGATCTCGCAGCCGGCGCAGGCCGGTGAACATCCGGCTCTTGATCGTGCCGACGGGTTGGCCGAGCCGCTCCGCCAGCTCCGACTGCGTCAGGCCGCCGTAGTACGCGAGCTCCAGGGCCTCGCGCTGCTCGTCGGGAAGCTGCCGCAGCGCCCGCTGGACGACCCTGCGCTCGGCGCGGAGCTCGGCCTCGCCCGCGGTCTCACCCCCGCTTTCCAGGGGGATCGACTCGATCGGATCCGTGCGGCGGCGCTCCTCGCGCCGCACGAGGTCGACCGAGCGGCGGTGGACCAGTGTGAGAATCCACGTGCTCGCCTTCCCGCGCTCGGAGAGGAACTGGTCGGCGCTGCGCCAGACGGCCAGAAACGCTTCCTGGACGGCGTCCTCGGCGAGTGCCCGGTCGCGCAGGATCCGCAACGCCAGTCCGTACGCGATTCGGGAGAAGCGGTCGTAGATGGCCGCGAGGGCGTCGTCGTCGCCGCGCGCAACGAGCGCGACGAGCGTCTCGTCGGAGAGATGGGCGAAGTCTCTGGTGCCGGACGTACGCGGCGGGCCGGCCATGGCCAACGCTACCACGCGCCCTCCGGCGCTCTCCGTCGGCGGCCCCTCCACGACTGCTCGCGTGCCTTCCCCGGCGACGGGGGTGTCACACATCACGCGGTCTGGGCTCCAAAGAGAAGCGTGCCGCTGAGCCTCTCCACGCCGCCCGCCGGCTCCAGCGACACCGCCACCTGCGCTCCCTGCGGCACTCGGCGGGTCAGCGGGACGACCGTCGACCCACCTCCACCGCGGAAGAGGCCCGCCGGCAGCGGGTCGTCTCCGCGAACGACCCAGAGCTCGTACGTCTTCCCTCGGGGTGCCTCGGCGAGCCGTCTCACCACGAGCGCGGCCTCGCCGCCGGGGGCGACCACCACCGCGCCCCTGGCGCCGAAGAGCGGGTAGCGAATCGAGCGTGGGTGGGCGACGATCGCGAGTGCCCGCGCGGCGTCGCCGTTCGCGGCCCGCTCGCGCTCGAGCGAGCCCGAGAGCCCCAGTCCCCACACGCCGACCGCGGCGGCCACCGTCGCGGCGGCCGCCGCAAGGGCCGCCGCGACGGGAACCGGGAAGCGCCGGCGCTTGATCGGCACGACGCCCGCCGGGCGCTCCTTGCGAGCCTGGGCCAGCAACCGCGCGCGCACGTGCGGCCCGGGGACCCGTCCCTCGGCGCCGTAGGCGAGCGCCGAGGCGGCCTCCTGGAGCGCCTGGAGCTCCACCCGGCAGCCCTGGCAGCCCGCGAGGTGGCGCTCGTAGCGCTCCCGGTCCTTCGCGTCGAGCGCGCCCAGAGCGTACGGCGCGGCCAGATCGTGGAGATCGCTGTGAGCCGGGAGCACCGCGTATGATTCGCAGCCGATGGCGAGCCGGTTCGTGGAGCGTCTCAGGAGCTTCTTCGGAGGCGGATCGTCCGCACGCGACCACGGTCACTCGCACGACCGTCCTCACGACCACGGTCATGCGCACGGCGAGGAAGGTCACTCGCACGACCACGCGGCGCATCCGGCCGACCACACGCACGGGGCCGGCGGGAAGAGCGGCGACGCGCACCCGCGCGAGTAGCGGGCGGGACTACAGGTAGTAGGGCGCCAGCTCGAGGGCGCCGAGCGCGTACCACACCCCGAAGGCGAGGCTCGCGCAGCCGAGCACCGGCGCAACCGCGTTGAAGGAGCGGCGCGCGCCCACGCTCTGGAGCGTCAGTCCGAAGCCGGTGGACAGGAGCGCCATCGAGACTGCCGTGAACAGCGCCAGCAGCCCGAGCGAGAGGACGGCGAGGGTCTGCGACTCCATCGTCGCGAGCAGGAGCACCCCGACGCCGGCGCTGCCGCCCACGCCGTGAACGAGCCCGATCCCGAACGCCTGCCGGGCGCCCCGGGGCTTCGGCACGTGCCGGTGCGGGTGCTCCCGGCCTGGCGCATGCGTGTGGCCGTGGACGTGCCGGCCCTGCCCGTCGTGGCCGTGCAGGTGCACGTGGAAGACGCCGCGTCGCCAGCGCAGGAGCAGCCAGAGCGCGAGCGCCACGATCACCGCGCCGATCGTCGCCTCGGTCGCCTTCTGAAGCGGGTCGGGCAGGAACCTCTCGTAGAGCACGATCGGCACGCCGAAGGCGAACAGCGACAGGGCGTGGCCGAGCCCCCAGGCGGCCCCGAGGCGCGCGGCGAGGCGGTCGCCGCGCTCTTTGCCCGAGGCGATCAGCGTCGCCACGGCGGCGACGTGGTCGGGATCGGCGGCGTGCCGGAGCCCGAGTAGCACCGCGATCAGCAGGACGACGCCGGCGGAGGCGCCGTCGGAGAAACCCGAGATCCAGTCGTCGAGTCCGAGCACTAGATCACCTCCGGGAGGGCGCGCAGGGTCATGGCGACCCCCACGGCGAGGATGACGAGAGCGCTGACGGCCGGCAGGAGTCGAACGAGCCGGCCTTCGAGGTTGACCCGCCTGAAGGCGCCGCGCGCGAGGACGGCCAGCAGGCCGATGCAGGTGATCGTCAGCGCCAGGCCGGCGCTGAACGCGACGATCAGCAGCAGCCCGAAGCCGATCCGGTGGAGGGAGATGGCCGCGAGCAGGACGACGAGGGCCGAGGGGCACGGGATCAGCCCGCCGGAGACGCCGACCGCGACGAGGCCGCGCCACCCCGGCTGCTCGGGCAGGTGCGAGTGGCCGTGATCGTGATCGTGGGGATGCTCGTGACCGTGGCCACCGCTCAGCCGGGCCCAGATGATCCCCGCGGCGACGCCGACCACGAGCAGGCCCGAGGCGAGGTTGAGCCACGGGTAGAGGTCGTCCGGGACGATGAACTCCGAGAGCAGCAGCGTCACCAGCCCGAGGGTGAAGACGCCGATCGTGTGGGTGACGGTCACGATCAGGCCCAGGTAGGCCGCGTGGCGCGGCGTTCCCCTCTGGCCGACCAGGTACGCGGTGATGATCGCCTTGCCGTGTCCCGGCGACAGCGCGTGGACGAGCCCCCAGAAGAAGGCGACGCCGAGCGATCCCAGGATCACGAGCAGGGACAGGTCGCCGCGGCCGATCAGGCTGGCGAAGCCGGAGTCGGCGGCCCGGCCCGGCGCCCGGTCGGCCTTGCCGGGTCCGAGTGAGGGGGCCACGCCGACGACCGGGCCGGGATCGACCACGGCGGTCGCGGCGTTACGATCGAGCGGGCTCGAGAGCAGGTCGTCGGGGTACGCCCGGAGGCGGTCGCTGGCGCCGTCCGCCGGCACCGTGGAGGACAGCACCTCGGCGCCGCGCTCGCCGCGGACGACGACCTCCTTCCAGCCGATGCGTCCCGCGTAGTTCCGGTCGCGGTAGGAGAGCCTGCTCTCCCGGTCGAGCGCCGGGCCGCGAAGGACGATCTCGAGGCGCAGGGTCTGCAGGCCGCCCTGTCCGTCGGGAAAGGCGATCCGGTGGCGCACGGGAACGAGAGCGGCGCGCCTCCCGTCGACGGCCAACTCCAGCCCGCGCGCGATGCGCGCGACCAGCCGCCGGCTGTCGAGCCCGCGGCGCCGGGCCTGGAAGGCGGGAATCTCGGCCAGGTCGAGGACGTAGACCACGTACGCGCGATCGCCCGAGACGATCACCTCGCCGTAGCGGTTGACCGTGAAGTTGCCCAGCGGGTGGGCGGAGGCGGCGACCGGCGCGAGGAGCGCTGCCGCGGCGACGAGCAGCAGGATGAGCCGCCTCATGCGAGTGCCTGCCTCGCGACGGGCGCCCAGAGGAGCGAGAAGTGCGGGTTGAGCGAGAGCGCGCGGCGGAACCAGGTGCGCGCCTGGGCGTCTTGCCCGAGGCAGCGCTCGATCATGCCGCGGTGGAAGAACATGAGCGCGTCCTGCGTGCCCAGCCGGAGCGCGCGCCGGGAGTGCGGCAGCGCCTCGCGGCAGCGGCCGTTCCGCTCGAGCGCCCAGGCGAGGACGTCCTCGCCGGCGATCGACGGCCGTTCTGCGAGCGACGCGCGCGCCCGCGCGAGCGCGCGCGAGGGGCGGATGCCGTGATCGAGGTCGAAGAGCGCCAGCTCGAGGTCGGTCCTGACCCCGTTCGCGTTGAGCAACTGCTCGATCGCCCCGACCAGTGCGTACTGCTCGCGGGCCGCCGCCGTCCGGCCCGTGACGGCGTAGAGATCGCCGAGTGTGCCGACGTACTGCGGGATCGGCACGGCCTCGGCGGCGCGGCGCTCCAGTGCGATCGCCCGGCCGTATCGTCCACGCGCGGCCTCGACGAGGGCCAGCGCGTCGAGTGCGTAGGGGTAGCCGGGCACGACGGCGAGCGCGATCCTGTACTCGCGCTCCGCCGCGCGCAGCCGGCCGTGGTTCCAGTACAGCTTGCCGAGCTGGACCCTGGTCCAGGCGGTCGGCTCCGCCGCGGACGTGGCGGCGTCGACTGCGAGCTGCATCGCCCGGATCGTGCCGGGCGTGTCGCCGATCAGCTCGCGGGCGTAGGAGGTACGGGCATACGAGGAGAGACTGGGGCGGAGGCGGCTCATCGTGTCGAAGGCGTCAAACGCCTCCCGGTAGCGCCCGAGCTCCACCAGCGCGTCGCCGACGACTCCGTAGTGGCGGGCGCTGCCGGGCGCGAGGGCCACGGCGCGGCGGCCGAGCTCGAGCGCCTCTCCGAACTCGTGCCGGGCGAGCGCGAGGGCGCCGAGGCCGCTCAGTGCCAGCGCGTCCTCCGGCTCGAGCGAGATCGCGCGGCGGAGCAGGCCCTCGGAGCGGGTGTAGTAGCCCGGATCGCCGGTCTCGCGGGCGCGCTGCTGGTAGGCGAGGCCGAGCAGCGTCGCCGAGCGCGCGTCCTGCGGATCTGCACGGAGCGCCGACTGGAGCTGCTGGACGAGCGCGCCCGTCGACTGGTTGAGCGAGAAACCGGCGCTGAAGTCCTCCGCCGCCTGCGCCGAGAGGAGCGCGGGCGAGGCCGCCGAGGTCTCGCGGAAGGCGCCCCCGAGCAGGGCGGCCGCCGAGACGAAGAGGAGGGCGGCGAGTGCGAGTGAGATGCGGGTCAGGTTCATGTCGGTGGGGAGTGGGAGAGGGGCACGCGGGGGCGTGCCCCTCTCGGGTCTGGCTGGTGCTACTTGGTGGCCTTCGCGTTCTCGAAGCCCGAGTGCGGCAGGCCCGCGTAGGGGAAGCTGCCCAGGTTCGGGACGTCGTTGGCGTCGACGCCGTCGCCGAGCGGCACCTTCTTGCCCTTGAGGAAGCCGGCGACCGCCTGCTCCTCGATGTCGACCACGTCGTCGATCAGCCGGCGCCCGTTCGGGAAGCCGGCGTTGTCGCCGCCGACGACGCCGAAGCGGCTGATCTTCGCCGCGGGCGTCACCGGGATGGTCACGTTCAGGCGCAGCTCGTCCGCGTGGGTCGAGCCCGTGAAGTTCACCTTCGGGATGCCGGTGAGCAGGACGGCCACGAGGTCGTCACGGCCCTTCTCCGGGA
The DNA here is from genome assembly GCA_046262415.1 of Gaiellaceae bacterium. Lineage (GTDB taxonomy): Bacteria > Actinomycetota > Thermoleophilia > Gaiellales > Gaiellaceae > JACDAS01. The sequence continues at coordinate 8,702 of JBHEMU010000147.1, forward strand.
CACCCAGCTTGTAGAGCTTGTTCATCACGGCCGCCAGGATCGGCGTCGTGTAGAACTTCGTGTACTGCCGGTCCTGGGCCGGCTTCGTCCGATTCCACTGGTCCTTGAGGCCGGTGGGGATGATCACCTCGTTGATCAGGGGGTTGCCGAGCCGGGAGACCTGCGTCCAGCCCGTGCGCACGCGGCCGTTGACGGTGACGTTCCGCCGCTCGGTCGAGGACCAGACGCCGACGACCTTCTTGCCCTTGAGCTGCGCGATCGGGATCTGCAGCGCGATCGAGTGGACGTTGTAGCCGGACAGGAAGTCCTTGCCGCCGCCCGCGTTGCCCGTTCCCTTGCGGAAACCGAGCAGGTCGAAGATCGCGCCGACGTCCGCGAAGAACGAGTCGTCACGCTGGCCGGCGAAGACGAGCCCGCCGCCCTGCATCTTGACGACGCCCTTGGCGGCGAGCGCCGCGTAGTTCGGGGTCTGGCGAGGACCGATGTTGTTCGGCGGGGTCGAGCCTCTGGCGACGACCTTGCCGTTCCTCGTGACGGTGTAGGTCTGGACCGTGTTGCCGAGGAAGAACGGACCCGTTGCGGTCCTGAAGCGCAGCCGGTAGGTGATCTCCGGGCGCCCGTTGCCGTTCGTGTCGAGGTAGATGTTGTACCGGGCGCCCTGTGAGAACGTGTAGTAGTTGGGCCCCGCGGCGGGATCCTCACCGGGGATCCAGTTCGAGATCACGGTGAAGGTGCTCGTGTTGTCCGGACTGCGGAACGCGTACAGGTCGGTGTTGTCCGCGGTCGGATCCTCCGAGATCAGCGGTGCCTCCCGGTGGCTGGACGCCGTGCTCGAGCTCGGGGTCAGACGACCCGCGAAGGCGACGAGCGTGAGAACTCCGGCGGCAGCCAGGAGAAGCAGGGCAACTTTGCGCATCGGTGGTGCTCCTTTCCCCGACGGCCGTCGGTTGGTTGATGTGGCCGTCGTTGGTCGGGGCTCATTCGCCGCGACCCGGAGAACGGTTCGACGCCGGCGCGGGCGATCGCCGGTGTGGGCACGGCTAACCCTGCGAGAGGAGCCAGAGCCCGGTGACCGTGTAGCCCACCATCAGCACGAGCATCGGGTACTGCGACCAGACGGCGGAGCCGCCGGAGCGGAAGAGGCCGAGCGCTCGATCGTGCGCGAGGACGAGCCCGAGCACGTGGCCGAGGACGAGGGCGACGACCTGCACGTACCAGATCGCGTTCGGCGTCAAGAGCCCCAGGTTGGGGGCGAAGTCGCTCGTGCCGAACAGGTCCCAACCCCACCCGAACGGATCCGAGGCCAGCTTGATCGAGTACTGGCCCTGGTAGACCAGCAGCGAGAAGTAGTGCGCGATCGCGTACACGAGCGCGATCGGGACGAGCGTGAGGGCGAAGGCCTGCCCGAGCCGCGCCGGCTCGTCGACCACCCACGCGGCGGCCGCGACGGCGAGGCGGAAGGCGAGCGCGACGACGAGGATCGCGCCGAGCAGGCCGCCGAGGTTCATCAGCGTGCCGACGACGTCGGCGAGGCCGGGCGAGTCGAGCAGGTCGACCTGGACGGAGTAGTAGCGGTCCTGCCACAGGGTCGTGCGGCTGAAGCCGTCGAAGGCGACCGAGCCGAGCATCACCGCGATGAAGGCCTGCGTCCCCGGGCGGGGCATGCCCTCGGCCAGCCCGCTCGCCGGCGTCCGCACCACGATCTCCCCGTCGCGGCGCGCGAACGGGGAGATGCGCGCGAGCAGGCCGAAGTACACCGTGAAGGCCTCGCCGTTCTCGAGCCAGTCTCGCCGGCCGAACGCGGCCATGCCGAGCCAGGTGGCGAAGCTGTAGACGCCGATCGCGATCGCGAGCGCCCGCGGCCTGGAGCTCTCCACGTAGGCCAGCTCCAGCGCCACGAAGGCGAGGAGACCGACCGCCGCCGGCCAGCGCCCGAGCCGGTCGGGGTAGCGCAGGGGCGGCTCGTAGCGCGCTCCGAGCGCCCTCGCGAGCGCCGCTGCGCCGTCCGCGGCGGCCCGCCAAGGGTTGAGCACGGCCCAGACGTTGCCGAAGAGGACGACGAGCGGCACCATCCCGACCCAGAAGTTCGCGTAGACGAACGTGGGCGCGAGGTTGAGCGCGGCGGTGTCCTTGCCGAAGGCCGCGGCGGCCCAGACGACCACGAGCAGGACGAACGCGACCGCCTGCAGCGCCACGCGGAGCGCCGGCGAGAGCAGCACCCGTTGCAGCCCCTGCGGAAGCGGCCGCCCTGCCGCCTTCGCCTCCAGCAGGGGCCGGCGCCAGAGCACGGCCAGCGCGACGAACGAGACCGCCAACACCACGCCGGCGCCCCAGAAGAAGAGCCAGGTGGGCACGGGCAGGTCGCGCACGCCTCCGAGGCCGTGCGCGAGCGGTGTCACGGGCGGACCTCGAGCTCGCCGATCGGCAGGCCGCGAGACTCGAGCTCGATCTCGAAGCGGCCCACGATCGTCGCCTTGAAGCGGAGCCGGACCGCGCCGCCCGCAGCCACGTCGGCCGAGAGGTCGTACCCGTGGAGGTGGACCTCGTCCGCGAGGGCGGAGCGGACGACGAGGACCATGCGCTTGTCCTTCTTCACGCTCAGGCGCTTCGGGCCGCCTGCGACGCCGTTTACGCCGACGACGATCGTTCGGACGACCTGCTTGGGCGGCGGTGGTGGTGGAGGTGGAGGAG
>JBHEMU010000148.1:0-2896 GCA_046262415.1 Gaiellaceae bacterium
GCGCGATCCTCTGCCGACACCTCGATCCGCTTGGCCCTCGCCATGTCGAACCCCCATCGTCGCCGAACCGGTCGGCGACGACTTCGCTGCCAACGACAGCACACCCGCCCCTGACAGCGAACTTGCAGGATCGACCACTAGCGTGAAAAACGCGCAAGAAGAAGTGTCCGATCCTCGGAATCTGCGGGCGGATCCTATTTCATCGTTTTCACGCTCTTAGCGGCTATGCGGCGGCCGTTCCGACTTCGCTTCTGCGTAAAAGCTGCGCCGTGAGGCGAAAGGAAAGTCCGTCCGCGGAGCCCCCTAGGGTATGCGAACGTATGTTCCCTGATTCTCCCCCCGCCCCGACCCTCGGGAGAGAGGGTTTTTCGACGAAGTCTCTCGTTCGCGCCGCCGCCCACGTGGCCGTCCCCTCGCCCGCGGCGGCCTCGTATCACGCCGCCCAGTTCCGCAAGGTCCTCCACGACGCTCAGGCCGACGCCCCGCTCCTCGACCTCGAGAGCCTCTGCGCTGCAGCGGGCGTGGTCGTCCGCCGCCAGACACTCCGTGGCGCCGTGGGTGGCGTCGAAGCAACGCTCACGCCCCTCGACGGCGATCGCTTCGCCGTCCTCGTCGATCCTGAACCTCCGGGAGGATGGGAGGGCATCCACCCGAACCTTCGCGCTGACCTCGACCGTCATCGCTACCGCTTCCGCGTCGCCCACGAACTCGCCCACACCCTCTTCTATGCCCGACCGGGCGGCCGTCCGCGGCGTCGCTTCGCCGTGACAGGACAGGAGGAAGCCTTCTGCGACCGAGTCGCCCGAGCCCTGCTACTCCCTGACCAGGCCGTTCTCCACCGCGCGCCGACCCCCACGGCGCTGCTGTGCGTCCAGCGCGAGTACGACGTGTCGCTCGAGATGTGCGTGCGCGCCTTCGCCGAGGTGCACGACGACGTCTTTCTCGGGCTGCTCGTCGCCAGAGGCTCATCCGCACCGTCCATACGGCCGCAATGGGTCTCCTCGGCGGAGCTGCCGGCCCGCTGGTGGGCCGCCGATTGGCTCCAGGGGGCGCTTCGTCACGCCACCGCGACGACAGATCACAGCGGGCTCATAGGTGTGGGCCGGCGTGCGCTTCGGTGTCTCTGGCGGGCGCTGCCCCAGCGCCGCCAGATCCTCATCACGGCGGCGCCGGCCTCGACGTGAGCCTGCTGACTACTCGCCGCGAGCGCCGATGGTCTCGGCCACCTCGGGAACCTCCGAGAGCCCGGTCATGACGTCGCTGATGGTCTGAAACTCGGGGCCGCGAGCGGCGACTTGATCCGCGTGGCCCACCAGACCCGTGACCTGCGGATCGAGCGGGTCGGCGCCCAGCAGCCGGCTCAGCCCGTGGCGTGCGATCCAACTACTGGGATCCGGTCCGTACTGGTCGCGCATCCGCTCCCAGACGACGCCGTACTTGGCGGCGAGATACACGAGCGCGGCGTCCCGCTGTTCCTGGGTCAGCGATCGATGACAGAAGATCCAAAGACTCCACAGGCGTCGGTGGGCCCGGTATATGTCCGCACCACGGCCACCTCGGGCCTCCTCGTAGGCCTGGAACTCGTTGACGTGCTGGCCGTTATCGACCAGCACACGCGCCAGCTTCAGCCGCATATCCGGATCCGGCAGCCAGATGAGCACCGTGGGATCGCGTCCCACTTCCGCGAACCGCTGCGCCTCGTCCTGGGCTGCCGTGCGCTGCGCGATCGACCCAAACGCCTGGTAGAGCTTCGCCGCCGGCGCGTCGTCGACGCCCACCCGGCCGCCGATGGCAAACAGCTCGCGGTCGCGCAGCGCTCGCCCGAGCGAGGCGGCCTGACGCCGGAGGTCGGCGATGACCGGGCCGCACGGCCCATCAGCGGCCGCCTCATCGTCCAGACGCGCGAGCCGCTCGAGCAGGCCGTCGTCGCCATGCGCGAGCACCTCGTCCTCCAGCTGCTCCTGCTGGTGATCGACGACCACCGCGTCGGGATTACCCTCCTCGGCGAGGAGCTCGCGGATCTCCGGATCCTCAAGCTCGCCAGCAGGCTCCATGGCCGGCGACACCGCTCCCTCGGGCCGCAAGGGCGGCGGCTCCTCAGCGCCGACGGCGGCCGCCACCGCCGCTCCGTGCTCGCCCTCCGGCGAGCTAGCCTCGTTTCCCGGCCGCACCTCGGGAGTGCCCTCGACATCGCGGCGCGCGGCGGCGAGGCAGGCGAGCCGGCGCTCCGCGGCCGCCCTCAGCCCTTGATGGTCGAGCGCCTCCGCGAGATCCTCCGTCTCGTCCACGGTGGCGATCACCGGTGCCGCCACCTCGAGCCACACCGCATGCGCCCAGAGATCCAGCGCCTTGCCGACCTTCCCTGAGCGGCGCTTACCCGCGGACTCGTCGTTGCCGGGGCACATCCCCGCCCAAGAGGCTAGGTGGCGGGCGGAGGCAAAGGGCGACATGTCACCACCGGTCTCGGCGATCACGACCTCGGCCGTGCGGCGCCCGACGCCGGGGATCGTCTCGAGCAGCTCAAGCGCCGGCTCGAACGGGCGAAGCCGCTCCGCGATCTCCTCCGAGAGGCGCTCGATCGCCTCTCGAGGAACTCGACGTGGGCGAGGATCTGGGAGACGAGCAGGGAGTGCTCGGCGTCGAAGCGTCCCGGGCCAGCGCCGCAGATCGCCGCGCCACGGCACGCGCGCGCGTCGCGCGGAGTCGCGACAGTCGGGGGTGGGCCCGCATCACGTCCCATTCTGGGGAATCTCGAAGACGGAGGAGATGCCAGGATCATCGACCTCGCGGGCTCGGGCGGTGCGCGCTCGCATGGGCTGTACCGGCGCGTGTTCGAGCAGGCGCCGGACCGACGTCCTCGGCTTCCGGCGGAAGTTCGGAGAGAGGGGGACGGGTG
>JBHEMU010000149.1:0-8519 GCA_046262415.1 Gaiellaceae bacterium
CCTCCTCCCCCACCCCCGCCGCCGCCCGCGGGGCCGATCAAGTGGCCGGCGGGCCAGGCGGGCTTCACGGTGATCCTCGTCTCGGTCGCCCACACCGACGGACTCCCCTCCGCGCGAGTCGCGGCGAGGAGGGCGCTCGCGGCCGGACTCACCGACGTGGGCATCCTCAACTCCTCGAACTACTCGAGCCTGCGAGCCGGCTACTACGTCGTGTTCGCGGGCGTCTACGACTCGCTGGACGAGGCCGAAAGCGCGCTCGGGACCGCCAGGTCGACGTTCTCGACCGCGTACACCAGACGCATCGTGCCCTAGAAGGGTGGGTCTCTACCCCGGATGCGCTCGTGCGGTCGGCTCAGACGGAGCACGGGCAAACCCGCGCTCCTGAGGTCGGCGTCGCAAGCGCCGCCTTAGAGCCGTTCTCGCGGCTGTCAACGCCGGGCCGCACTTTGTAACAGCGGCCGAAACGCGATAGACTCCGCCTCGTCGATGTGGTAGAGGAAGCTTAATCGGCGCTTAACAAAGCTTTGCGGCGCGTTAATAGGAGCCCTGGATACTGAGATGGACGAGCGGACACGCCTGATTCAGAGCTGTATGTATCAATACTCCAGAGCGATCTACCGGTCCGTGAAGGACCTGATCGACCCGTACGTGAGCGGGGAGCTCCAGCTCGAGTACCGGCGGGAGGTGCTCGCCGCCTGCGAGCAGACGATGGAGCGGCTGGCGAGGGATCCCGAGTACTTCGCCTACCCCGACCGCACCCTGTTCCAGGACATCCGCCGCTACTTCCCGATCACCGCGCAGGCGCAGGTGGCGTGGGCCGTGCGGGAGGGCGTGTCGGCGGCGGTCGGCTTCATCGAGGAGCAGATCGAGGCCGGCGCCTTCGACGGCGGGGTCGCCCGCTGCCGGGCGACGACGCGGAAGGGCAAGCCCTGCCAGCGCACGCCGCTGCCGGAGCGCGACTACTGCCCGTCGCACCAGCACCTCGAAGCACAAGTCGCCGCCTGACCGCCTCGCGCTAGCGCCCTGCTAGCGGGTCGGGTCCGGCGAGCCAGTCGAGCACGGCGCGGCGCGCGAACCGCCATTCGCGACCCACCTTGCGCCCGGGTAGCTCACCGTTCGCAGCGAGCTCCCGCACCGTCCGCTCGCCCACCTGCAGCAGCTCGGCGAGCTGCTCGGAGGTCATCACCTCGGGCGCGGGCGGCCGCGGGACCGGCTCTCCCGCGGCGGGCCACTCCTCCCCGAGCGCGTCCAGATACCGGTCGAGGAGGGCGGCCACCAGCTCCTGCTTGGGCCGCCCGAGGGCGGCGGCGGCGCTCGAGAGCCTGGCCGCGGAGGCGGCGGGAACCCGCGCGAAGAGTGCCGTGGGGGGTTGCTCGCTCGGCGCGAAGCCCGGCCGGCGGTAGGACCGAGGCATGGCTATCACGATATCAAGTTGATATCTTGAGGCCGATGCACGTGCTCGTGCTCGGCGGGACGATGTTCATGGGCCCATTCGTCGTGCGCGAGCTCGACCGCCTCGGACACGAGGTGACGGTCTTCCACCGGGGGGAGCACGAGCCGGGCCTGCCGCGCACCGTTCGCCACGTCCACGGCGACTTCGCCTGCTTCGACGCCCGCGTCGACGACCTGCGGGGACTCAGGCCCCACGTCGTCCTGGACATGGTCGCCCTGGTCGGGGCCGACGCGGCTCGCGTCGGGGCTTTCGCGGGCGTGGCGAACCGGGCCGTCGTCGCATCGAGCTGCGACGTCTACCGCGCCTACGGACGCATGTGGCGCACCGAGCCCGGCGAGCCCGATCCGATACCGCTGACCGAGGACGCCCCGCTCCGCGAGCGTGTGGTCGACGAGGGGTACGACAAGGTCAGGGTGGAGGAGGAGCTGCGCAAGCTCGACCTCCCCGTGACCGTCCTGCGGCTGCCCGCGGTGCACGGGCCCGGCGACCGGACGCATCGGCTCTGGAGCTACGTGAAGCGGATGGACGACGGGAGACCGGCGATCCTGCTCGACGAGAACATGGCCGACTGGCGGTGGACGCGTGGCTACGTCGAGGACGTCGCGCACGCGATCGTCCTCGCCGCCACCGACCCGAGGTCGGTCGGGCGAACGTACAACGTCGGCTGGACTCCCGTGGCGACCGAGGCGGACTGGGTCGCCCTCGTCGCGGAGGCGGCCGGATGGGCGGGCGAGATCGTCACGGCTCCGTCGAGCGTCCTGCCGGACTATCTGCGGCAGGACGACTTCGACCTGCGACAGCAGTACGTCGCCGACTCCGGCCGGATCCGGCGGGAGCTCGGCTACTCGGAGATCGTCGACCCGGTCGAGGCTCTGAGACGGACGATCGAGTGGGAGCGCCTGAACCCTCCGGGGCCCGACCATCCGCGCGCGCCGCGGGTCGACCGGTTCGACTACGCCGCCGAGGACGCCGCCCTCGAGGCCGTCCGGGCGTAACGGCCAGATCTGACGGCAGCCCGATTCCAGCCGGGCGAAGCCCGGCCTCTCGGTCGGCGAGCGATAAGCTCGCAAACCGATGTCCCACGACACCGACAAGCTGATCCGCCAGCTCTCCCTGGTCGCCTACTTGATGGCCGAACGGCGCCCCCTGACCGCCCGCGACGTGAAGCGAAACGTCGAGGGCTATTCCGAGATGTCGGACGAGGCCTTCGCCAGGCGGTTCTACTCCGACCGCGCGGAGCTCCTCGGCCTCGGGGTTCCGCTCCACGCGCAACGGGACGAGTTCACCGGCGAGGAGCTGTACACGCTGCGCTCGGAGCGCTACTTCCTGCCGCCGCTGGAGCTGTCCGACGACGAGCTGGCGGCCCTCCAGACCTGCCTCTACCTGCTCGAGGGGCAGTTCGCGTACGCCGAGCCGCTGCGCCTGGCGCTCCAGAACCTCGCGCTCGGCCGCCCCGGGTTCGACGAGGCGCCGACCGAGACCGCGGTGCGGGTCGAGGTGCGGGACCCGGACTACTCGGCCGAGATGCCGAGCCGCCTGGCCAAGATCGAGAGCGCGATCTCCAAGCAGCGGACGCTCCGCTTCTCGTACCGGTCGATCTCGGGCGACGCGGTGGCGGAGCGCACGCTCAACCCCTACGCACTGCTCTCGGACAACGGCATCTGGTACGTCGTCGGCCAGGATCTCGACCGGGCGGACATCAGGACCTTCCGGGTCTCCCGGATCCGCGGGGAGATCCGGTTCGCGACCCGGCGCGAGCGCGACTTTCGCGCGCCCCGGGACTTCGACGTCGACCGCTATCGAGGCCGGCCTCCCTGGCAGGTCGGAGAGACCGCGGGCGAGGCCCGGATCGAGGTCGGCGGCGACACCGCCTGGTGGGTCGAGCGGACGTACGGCTCGCGGGGCCGGCTCGAGGACGGCGTCTTCGTGACCGAGTACTCGAGCCTGCCGTTCCTCGCCTCGTGGATCCTGCGGCAGGACGGACGGGCGGTTCCGGCCGCGCCGGCGGCGCTGCGCCGGGAGGTCGCGGCGGCCCTCCGCCTCGTTCGCGACCGGCACGACGGAGAGCCGGAGCAGCTCGCCGCGGAGGCGGCGCCCGAGGGTGACGTCCCCCCGCCGGAGCGCCCGGCGGGCCCCGTCGCACCGGAGCGGTTCGCCGTGCTGCAGGCGCTGCTGGCGTACCTCCTGACCCGCTGCGGCGACGAGACGGCGGCGGTGATCCCGGCGGCCGATCTGATCGCGCGCTTCAAGATCCCGCCGGAGGCGCTCGAGGAGCACCTGTCCCTGCTCAACCTGGTCAACTTCGGCGGCGGCTGCTACGCCGTCTACGCCCAGCTCCGCGGCGACGACGTGTACGTGGACAAGGAGATGTTCGGCGACACCTTCCGCTCGCCGCCTCGCCTGACGCCGCTCGAGGCGCGCGCGATCCGGCTGGCGCTCGAGTTCGTGGGCCCGATGATCGCCGCCGACGCGCACACCCCGCTCGAGCGAGTGCGCCGCAAGCTGGAGGAGACCTTCGGCGAGTTCGAGCTCGCGCAGCCCCCGGCGCCCCAGGTGGACGAGACGGAGGAGGACCTCGTCAACGCGCTGACCGCAGGCATCCGCGGGCGGCGGCTGATCGAGCTCGACTACCTGAAGGAGGGCGAGGAGACGGCTTCCACCCACGTGGTGGAGCCGTACTCGATCGAACGCAGGCTTCCGCACTGGTACGTGCACACCTGGGACCGCACGCGGGACGGCGAGCGGAGCTTCCGCCTCGACCGGATGCGCAGCGCCCGGCTGACCGACCGGACCTTCGAGCCCCGTGTCGAGTTCGAGCCGCAGGGCCTCCGCGGTGCGACTCCCGCCCGGATCTGGTACTCGCCCGAGGTCGCCCGCTGGCGGCTCGAGCGAGGCGGCGCTCGGGGGCTCGTCGACGGATCGGCGATCGCCGAGACGGCCGTCGGCAGCCCGGAATGGCTCATCGGCGAGATCCTCTCCTTCCGCGGCGAGGCGGTCGTCGTCGAGCCGGAGGACCTCCGGCGGCGGGTCGCCCGGCGGGCAGCCGAGCTCGCCGGCGAGCTGGGCCTGGCGCGGCTTCGAGCGCCGGCGTAGAGGACGAACGGCCTCGCGCCGTGGGAGCGTTCAGTCGTCCAGCGGCAGCTCGAGCGAGAAGGTCGAGCCCTCGCCCGGTCCCGAGCGGAGCCGCACCGTGCCTCCGTGAGCCTCGGCGATCGCCCGGGCGATGAACAGGCCGAGGCCGGTGCCCGGCTTCGCCTGACCGCCGTGTGCGCGGCCGAACTTCTCGAAGATCAGCGTCTGTTCCTGCAGGGGAATACCGGGCCCGTGATCGGTGACGGCCACGCGGACGACGCCGTCCTCGGCGACCGCGTCCACCTCGACGACCTGGCCGGCGGGCGAGTTCTTGACCGCGTTGTCGATCAGGTTCGCGAGCACCTGCCGGAGGCGCTCCGGGTCGCCGCGGACCGTGGGCAGCGTCTCGGCGATGCGGGCCTCCACCGGCACCTCGTCCTGCCCGACCGAGGCGGACGCGACCACGTCCCGGACGAGCTGTGCGATCGAGACCTCGCTGAACCTGTAGCCGAACGTGCCCGCCTCGATGCACGACGCATCGAGCACGTCGCCAACGAGGTCCGAGAGCCTGCCGGTCTCGTCCGCGATCATGGCCAGGAACGCGTCCCGCTGCTCGGCGGAGAGCTCGCGCCAGCGCTGTTGGAGCGTGCGCGACGCACCGATCACGGCAGCCATCGGGCTGCGCAGCTCGTGCGAGATGAGGGAGACGAGGTCGGCCCGGAGTGACGACAGCCGCCCGAGCTCCTCGACGCGCCGGCGCTCCGCGTCGTACGCGCGGATGTTCTGCATGGCCGTGCCGACGAGCCGGCCGAGCAGAGTGAGGAGCTCCACCTCGTCCGCGCTGAACGCGTCCTGCCGGCGGCGGAGCACCGAGAGGATGCCGGTCGCCCTGGCGCCGCTCAGGAGCGGCGCCAGGACCCGCGAGCGGAGGTCGATCGCCAGCAGGACGTCCTCTTCCGGGTGCTTCCCGTCCGCCATGTCGGCCCGGTACACCGTCCGGGCTCCTGACAGCACCTCCTCCACGAGAGCGCCCTCGGGCAGCGTGTTGCCGGGAGGCAGCACGTCGAGGCCGGCGCCCGAGGCGGCAGCGACGCGCATGGCGCCGCTCTCGCCGAGGATCAGCGCGACCCGGTCGAAGGGCACGAGGCCGCCGAGCTCACGGATGAAGGCGTCGAAGGCCCGCTCGAGCTCGAGCGACGAGCCGAGCGCACGGGCGCAGCGGTTCGCCGCCTCCAGCAGGTCGACCCGCCGGCCGAGCTCGTCGCGCAGCTCCTCGGCCTCGGCGGCGCGCAGCTGCGCCGTCTCGGTCTCGCTCCGGAGCCGGTGTACGAGCCAGCCGATGATCAGCCCCATGATCAACTGGACGCCGACCTGGAACGTGACGTAGTCGAACTGGAAGTCCCCAGGCTCGAAGCGCTCGGACCGCAGCCGCTCGAACAGGACGAGCACGGGCGTCGTGACGGCGGTCAGCACGACGGGGCCGGCGATGCCGTAGCGCACGGACGCCTCCACAACCGCGAGGAAGAGGAGCTGCCGGATCGGGTTCGCCGGCTCGAAGTGGTGGATCAGGAGGAAGGCGGAGATGACGCCCGTGTCGAAGGCCATCGCCGCTGCCCCCAGCCGTCGTTGACCCCGGGCGGAGAGGTCCCGGCGGCTGACCTGGTGGATCGCCACCGCCCCCAGGGCGAGCACGCAGGTCGTGAGCCAGGCCAGCAACCCGTAGCGCCCGGGGTAGCCGGCGCCGGCGATCACCTGGAACACCGCGAACGGGACCGCGGCGAGCCGCAGGAGGGCCAGCCAGCTCTCGGTCCGCCGAGGCCGGCCGGGGTCGTCCCTCATGCGTCGCCGGCGATCCGCTCGCGGAGCCGCTCGAGCGCCCAGCCCGCGTGCTCGCGGAGCAGTGGATCCGGATCGCAGGCGAAACGTTCGAGCAGCGGCACGTCCTCTTCGCCGCCGGCGTTTCCGAGCGCGACCAGCGCGTTCCGGTGCAGGTAGCGCGGGTCGTTCCGCGGCACGAACAGCCGCTCGTAGCGTGCCCGCAGGTCGTCGGCCTCGAGCCAGTCGACGAGCGACACGTGCGGTTCCGCGTCCTCGGGCATCTGCATGCCCGCACGCCGCTTCTCGATCCCGCGGTTCCACGGGCAGACCTCCTGGCAGATGTCGCAACCGTAGACCTGCGCCCCGAGCTCCGCCCGGTAGGGCTCGGGAATCGGCGCCGCCGCCTGCGTCCAGTACGAGAGGCAGCGGGTCGAGTCGAGCACCCCCGGCTCGTCCAGCGCACCGGTCGGACAGGCTTCGACGCAGAGCGTGCAGGCGCCGCAGTCCAGGGGTAGCGGCGGCGTCGGCTCGAGCTCCGCCGTCGTGACGAGGGTGCCGAGCACGACCCAGGAGCCGAAGCGGCGCGTGATCAGCAGCGTGTTCTTGCCGTAGAAGCCGACGCCGGAGCGCGCCGCCGCCTCACGGTCGACGTGGTCGTTCGAGTCGACGAGGACGCGGTACTCGCCGCCGAGCTCGCGGCCGAGGGCGTCGAGCTTCTCCCGCAACTCCGCGTAGCGGTCGTTCCACGTGTAGCGCGAGAGCCGTCCGTGGCCGGACCCGGCCAGCGGCTCGGGCGCGTAGTAGCAGAGGGCGGCCGAGACGACCGTTCGCGCGGCGGGCAGCAGGGTCTCGGGGTGGCAGGACACCTCGGGGCGGGCCATCGTGAAGCGCATGTCGGCGAAGAGGCCGCGGGCCAGGCGCTCGGCGATGTGACGCTCGGTCTCGTCGTAGGGCGCCGCGGGAGCGGCCCCGACGACGTCCAGGCCGAGCTCCTCCGCGAGCCGCGCGAGGTCCCCGGCGGTCATCGCCGCATTGTGCATACGATCGGCCGCATCAAGGCTGTGCGGATCCACGAGGACGGCGGCCCGGACGTCCTCCGCTACGAGGACGCTCCGGATCCCTCCCCGGGCCACGGAGAGGTGCTCGTCCGGCTCAGGGCCGCCTCGCTCAACCACCTCGACCTCTGGGTGCGAAAGGGTCTTCCTTCCGTCCCGAAGCCGCGAATCCTGGGCGCCGACGGCGCGGGGCTGGTGGAGCGCCTGGGGCCGGGTGCCGGAGGGCTCTCCGAGGGGGAGCCGGTCGTGATCAATCCCGGCATCGAGCACGGCGAGCGCATCCACGTCATCGGCGAGCACATGCAGGGAACCCATGCGGAGTTCGTCGCCGTCCCGGCCGCGAACGTCCACCCCCTCGTCGAGGGACTGTCGTTCGAGGAGGCGGCGGCGTTCCCGCTCGTGTTCGAGACCGCCTACCGCATGCTCGTGACGAGAGCGCGCCTCGAGGAGGGCGAGTGGGTCCTCGTCTGGGGCATCGGCGGAGGAGTCGCGACGGCCGCCCTGCAGATCGCGAAGGCGCTGGGAGCGCGCGTCCTCGTCACCTCGTCCAGCGACGAGAAGCTCGCCGGCGCTCGCGCCCTCGGAGCCGACGCGACCGTCAACCACGCGACGGGGGACGTCGCCGCCGCGGCGAAGGAGGCGACGGGCGGACAGGGCATCGACGTCGTCGTCGAGCACGTGGGCGAGGCGACGTGGAAGACCTCCCTCGCCGTCGCCCGGAGCGGCGGGCGCATCGCCGTGTGCGGGGCAACGTCGGGTCCCAACCCGCCGGCACAGCTCCACCGGGTCTGGTGGAAGCAGCTGAACATCCTCGGCTCGACCATGGGGACGCACGCCGACTTCGAGGCGGCGTACGAGCTCGTCGCGAGCGGCCGAGCGAAGCCGGTGATCGACCGGGTCTTCCCGCTGGCCCAGGCGCGGGCCGCCCACGAGCGGCTCGAGGCCGGCGAGCAGCTCGGGAAGATCGTGCTCGCGATTCCCGATTAGTTTCCCATGGCCGTGCCGGCCACCCGCGGGCGAATGAAATCGGCGATCATCCGCTGGTCGCCTGCTAACGCCGGCTCTGCTTGGTGCCTGCGAGCCCGTGATTAGTTTGGCGTGGGAGCCTCGCCGGCACCCCG
>JBHEMU010000150.1:0-6832 GCA_046262415.1 Gaiellaceae bacterium
ATCCACCAGGGCCGTCCCGGCGACAACACGCCACCGCCCTACAACTCGCTCGACGACATCCAGATCAGCCACGAGGCGGAGGAGACGCACTCGGGCAACTTCCTCCTGGCGACGGACGAGCGAGGCGGCGGCGTCGTCCCCCCCGGCGCCGGTTGCGTCACCTCGCCCGGCGACAACGTGGCCGGAAACGGAGGCATCCACGCCTACCGGAGCGCGCAGCTCCTGCTCGCGTCCCCGTCCGGCCCGGACGCACAGGCGAAGGACCTCGCCTGGCAGTCCTACGCGAGCAAGCCGGGCGGCGGCAAGGCGGTCTACCGCGTGCCCGTCCGGACGCAGCCGCAGCCGAACCTGTGCACCTCGCACGTGTTCCACCAGATCCCCGGGCAGAACCGCATCTTCATGGGCTGGTACTCGCAGGGCACGCAGGTGATCGACTACGTCGAGCACCCCAACGGCACCTTCGAGTTCAGGGAGGCCGGCTGGTTCATTCCCGCGAACGCAAACACATGGACGTCGGCGATCTTCAAGCTGAAGCAGAACCCGAACGGGACGTTCACCTACTGGGGCGCCACCGGGGACTTCAACCTCGGCACGGCCGGACGAAGCGCGGTCGACATCTACAGCGTCACCCTGCCCCCGCCAGCCGGCGCCCCGACGGCGGTCGAGGTGCGCACGTTCTCGGCCACGCGTGCGCGCGGCGCCGTCTCGATCAGGTGGCGCACCGCCCACGAGGGCGCGCTGCTCGGATTCCACCTCTACGGCTCGGACGGCAGACGCGGGCAGCGGCTGAACCGGGCGCTCATTCCGGCACGCAAGGCCGGAGGAGCCTCCGGCGCGAGCTACCGCTTCGTCGACCGCGGCGCCCGGCCGGGAACGGTCTACACCTACCGGCTCCAGGCGGTGAAGCGGGACGGCGGCCGGTTCTGGGTCGGAACGTCCAGGGTGGGACGCTAGCTAATTGTCCCGCCCACAGGTTGTGAAGGGCTGAGCCAGTCGTCTCGGCCCTCCTTCGAGGCTGTGGGTCTTCCCGGACCTACGCTCGAAGGAGGGCGCGGATGGATCTGCACGCTACCGCCAAGCTCGGACTGGCTGGTCGCTTCGCTGGTCACGGCGGTCGAGAGGGAATGACCGCTGAAGGCGGCCGCGGTCGCCCTCAGCGTCTCGCGGACGACGGTACACCGGCATCGCTGGCTGGGCGCGGGCGAGGAGGCTCGGCGCACGCTCTCGTGTCTGTGCGACCGCTCAAGTCGTCCTCGCCGCTCGCCGCGGCAGCCGGCGCCCGAGCTCGAGCAGGCGATCTGCCGCTGCCGCCGCGACACCGGCTGGGGCGGGCCCGCGCCTGGGCGCCGGCGCCACCGGCTTCGACGAGTGGAGCGTCCGGAAGGTGCTGCGGCGGGCGGGGATCTCGCGGCCGCTGCGGGCGGCCAGGGAGCCGGCCAACCCCTACCTCCTACCTACGAGTCGCCCTGTCCCCGCCCCGAGCGCTTCTCGCCGCTGGTAAGCCCCGCCGACAGGCACTGGAGTCCGAGGCCGCTTAGTATCAATCGTCTCGATTCGAGCAAGAGGCCCGATCGGCTCCGCAGCGTGGGGGAACCGAGGTTCCCCCACGCGCTCCTCGCAGTTGGCCTCCCGCCGAACGGGTCGAATTACTGGCGGCTCAGCGGGCCCGCACGGTGCTGTTCGCGTACCAAGCTCGCCGCCCATCCTTGCTCACGACCTGAAGCCTGTACGTGTAAGCGGTTCCCGCCCGCACGTTCCGGTCGACGAAGGTGTACCTCGCGCCGGCGACCTGTCCGAGACTCTTCGCGGGAACGAGGCTCTTCGTCACCTTCACGCGCCTGCCTTGCGCGTCGCGAAAAACGTTGAAACCGAGGATTTCTCGCTCGGAGGCCGTTCGCCAGCTCAGGGTGACGCGCTTGCCGGCCTGGCGGGCGCGGAACGACGCGACCTTCACAGCCGTCGGTGCGAGCCGAGGCTGGAGGACGAAGAGCCCCTCGGTGATGTTGCTCACGACGACTGTCCCGCTGGCGAAGTACGGATAGTTGCTCCAGTCGCCCGTGACGTCGCCGCCGATGTTGAACGAGAGATCCGCGGCCGGCATCGTGTCGAAGTAGGCGACCTCGTTCAGCGTGCCGGAGGCGATGTTGCTCAAGCTGTAGATGCGAAGGCCGCAGGCGTAGTTGCTCTGGTACACGAGGTTGCCCAAGACGTACTGGTTGTGGTCGATGCAGATCAGGCGATCGTTCGGGTCGGCCGTCCGCGTGTTCGGGTGGTTGAAGGTGCCGATCTTCACCAGGTTGTCGAGATCCGACGCGTCCCAGAGATGGGTCTTCGTCGGGATGTTCTGGGCCACCGTCTGACCTTCGTCCAGCTCGTCGTCGGACAGGATGTACCGCTGACCAACCGTGAACCAGCCCTGATGCGTGTACTTGGCGCCGGTGTACGTCTCCCGTTCCAGCTGCACGGGCGCGCTCTTGTTCGTCACGTCGACGACCGTCAGCGTGTCCTCGTTGTAGAGCACGCAGATCTCCTTGCCCAGGTGTCCGGTGTCGGGCCCGCCGTAGACGACGCATTGCGCGTCGTGCGTGTAGCCGTCGTTCCCGGCGCAGCCGACGTACCTGGGGTTCTTGGGCCCGAAGGCGCCGTTCGGCTTCAGGTCGATCATGTGCGGGGCGCCGGCGCACGTGTTGCTGCCGTTCAGGTAGGCGAAGCCCGTCGCCTCGTTGATCGTGATCGTGTGGACGTTCTCGACAGTAGGTCCTGCGCCCTGCTGGGTGTAGACCGCGTCGCTGTCGAACTGCGGGACGGGCCCACCGACGACGGGAGCTCCACACGGAGGCGCCGGGGCCGGCAGACGCAGACGCGTCAGATCGAAGATCTGGACGCCGGAACCGATCAGGTCCTGCACGATGTAGGCGTGGTTCGCGTACACCTTGATCTCGCGCCAGAGCGTTCCGGGCGCCGCGTTCGGCGGGACGACGGTTCGAGGGAACGGAATGAGCCCGCGTACGACTGGCGCCTCGGGAATCGTCACGTCGACGAACACGGCCGACTCGCTCATGCCGAGGAGTGCATACTCCCGGTTGCACATCGGATCGGTCCAGCCCCAGATGTCGCTGTTGGTGCCACCGCCGAGCTCGTTCGTCGTCAGGTAGGCGGCGAGATCGATGTCCTTGCACGGATACGGCCCGGCGAAGCCGCTGGCGGGCGTGCCGACGCAGGGAGCGGCGGCCACCTTCTTGGCCCCCCG
Source organism: Gaiellaceae bacterium (assembly GCA_046262415.1). Lineage (GTDB taxonomy): Bacteria > Actinomycetota > Thermoleophilia > Gaiellales > Gaiellaceae > JACDAS01. Next base: position 3,251 of record JBHEMU010000150.1, read on the forward strand.
GAGCAGCACCAGCGTCGCACTGAAGGCGTCCGTGAGCCCAGCGGCGGCGCCCCCCTCGCGTGCCGGAACTTCGTGAGCTTCGGCAGTCGACGCGATGGCCGCCGCCGACACGAGTGCTGCGAGCACGCAGCCCATCAGCACGATCCGACGCTTCATTCGTTGCCTCCTCAAGAGCCGACCCAGATAAGTGTGCAGCCAGAGCGTCCTGCCCGCCCTGCGTATGTGTGAAACGCGTACGGGACCCGGACGCACGATCCTACCACCCCCGCCGCTCAGCCTCGCAGCCTAGACGGCCTGCTGCGAGTCGAGGCCGCTGACGCCCCAGGTGTCCGGCAGCACGTAGCCCTCCGGAAACGGGTCGGCCGGATCGACGAAGAGCTGGGTCACGCCCGTGATCCACGCGCTGCCGCGGATCACGGGCACGATCGCGGGGCGATCGCCGACGCTCGTCTCCGCCGCGATTCGCCCCTCGAAGGTCGATCCGAGCGGCGACGCGTGGGTCATCGCGTCGCCGACGCGCATCAAGCCGCGGGCGTGGAGGACGGCCATGCGGGCCGACAGTCCGGTCCCGGTCGCCGAGCGGTCGAGCCGTCCCGGCGCCACGACGACGGCGTTCCGGGTCACCTTCCCGACCCCCTCCCACGGCGCCGCGATCTGGACGATGCTGACGCCCGCGATGGCGGCGTTCTCCGGATGGGCGCACGGAAGCTGCTCCCGGGCGGCGGCGCGGATGCGCTCGCCGGCGAGGGCGAGATCGCGCGCCTCCTGCGGCTCGATCGCGAAGCCGAGGGCGCGCGCGTCCGCGATCGCGTACCACATGCCCCCGTAGGCGACGTCGACGGTCACCGTGCCGATCCACTCCACCTCGATCGCCGCGTCGAGCCGCTCCGCGAAGCAGGCGACGCTGGTGAGCTCGACGCTCTCGCAGCGCCCGTCCCGGCAGGCCGCCCGCGCTTCGACGAGGCCGCCGGGCGCCTCCAGTCGGACGAGGGTCTCGGGCTCCCGCATCGCCACCATCCCCGTCTCGAGCAGCACGGTCGTGGTGCAGATCGCGTTGGATCCCGACATCGGCGGGTACTCGGTCGGCTCCATGATGATGAAGCCAGCGTCGCAATCCGCCCTGGTCGGGGGGACGACGAGATTCGCGTGGCAGGCGACGCTCGCGCGCGGCTCTCGCAACAGCAGGTGTCGCAGCCAGTCGCCCTCGCGGCGGAGGGTCTGCATCTGCTCGAACACGGTGTCTCCGGCCGGCGGCAGGACGCCGCCGACGACGACGTTGCCGATCTCGCCGCCCGCATGGCATCCGACCACCGTGATCATGCGCCGCGAGAGCATCGCGACGACCCTAAACGCGTGGCGCGCTAGGAGCGTGGTCTCTACCCGAATTCGCTCGTGCGGTGGACTCAGACGGAGCACGGGCAAGCCCGTGCTCCTGAGGTCGGCATCGCAAGCGACGCCTTAGCCGCGCGGCAGGATGAAGAAGGCGACCGCCGTGTACTGGCAGGCGACCGCGACGACGACGAGCGCGTGGAACACCTCGTGGTACCCGAACGTCGCCGGCCACCAGTCCGGCCTCCGGCTGGCGTAGACGAGCGCGCCGAGCGTGTAGCAGGCGCCTCCCGTGAAGAGGAGGGTCGAGGCGGCGGGCCCGATTCGCGCGACGATCAGCGGGAAGGCGGCGACCGCCACCCAGCCGAGCGTCACCGCGATCGCCGCGGTCACCCACTTCGGCATCGACCCCCAGAAGAGCCTCAAGACGATCGAGACCGCGCTGCCCGCCCAGACGATCGAGAGCACGACCACCCGCCAGCCGCCGGTCAGGACGAGCAGTCCGAACGGCGTGTAGCTGCCGGCGATCAGGCCGAAGATCCCGGCGTGGTCGAGGCGCCGCAGCCGGCTCCGCTGGGCCGGGGACCACGTGGGGCGGTGGTAGAAGGCGCTCGCGCCGAACATCGCCGTCACGCTCGTCGCGAAGATCGCGGCGGCGAGCCGGGCCACGCCCCCGTCCACGGCGACGACGAGCGCCACTCCGAGGGGGATCGAGGCGAAGAAGCCGACCTGGTGCGAGATGCCGCGCAGGCGAGGCTTGACGCGGGCCGCGGCTCGGGCCTCGAGCACCTCGCCGTACGCGCCCTCCGAGACCGTGGCCTCGACTTCCACCTCGCTCCTCCTCACTCTGCCGGCAGAAAGATCGCTCCGCCCACGGTCGTTGAGGGTGGAAGCCGCGGGACCATTCGTTGGGGTCCCGCACGAACCGACCCGAGGTCGGTGCTTGCGACCTCGGGTCGCCATCCTACCTGCGGCGCGAGCGGTTCCAGGATCCCCTTCGCCTGCTCGATCACCGCGCGGCGCCCGAAGGCTCCCTGCAGGCTCTGGTACTCGGCGAAGCGCTGGAAGGTGATGTCGATCGCGCTCTGCAGCCCTTGCGGGTCGCCGTCGACGATGTAGGCGAACACGCCTCGCTTCGCCGCCTCGTGGACGTAGGCCGGGTCCTTGGCCGAGAGCAGGGCGATCACGGGACACGACGCCTCGCGGACGATCTCGCCGATCAGGTCGAGGGCGTGCTCCGAGGAGAGGCCGAGCCCGACGAGGGCCACGTCCGGCCGTTCCCTGGCCGTCACGGCCCCCACCTCCTTGACGTAGATCTCGCGGGCGATCACCTCGTGGCCGAGCCCGGCCACGACCTCCCCGAGCAGGGCGAGCCGCTCCCGCTTCTCGTTCGCGATCAGGACGCGCAGGTGGCGGGCGCCGTCCTCGGACATCGGCCCGAATTGTTACCCCATCGGGGCGACCGCGGCCGGCGAACCGGCGTCCGGTCACGCCACGAGTACGCCTTGGCGTGCGCTCCGGTGGCCCGGATCAGCCGCTCCTCCGGCAGCGCCGGAGTACAACGAGTCCCGGCCGCCGCGGCGGCCGCCGTCAATACACTCAAACGGACGTGAGAGCGGCCGACAAAGGAGATGTTCGCGCATGAGCGAGAAGGCGAAAGCCAGGAGCGGGCGTGATGGAGCGCGGAGCCGGAACGGCGCGCGCGGTGCGCGCGTCGACTCGAGCCCCCGTGGAGGAGAGGAGGCCGCTCCCGCAGCGCTGCGCGACCCCGGTGTGGCCGCGCCCGATCCGAAAGCCGGTATGGACGGACCCGCAGCAGAGCGGGCGGCGGCGTCCGTGGCGGGGGGCGAGGTCGGGGCATCCGGCTCGGTCGGCGGTCTGGACCCGACGCGCCTCTTCGGCGGCCTGAGGGACCTGACCGACCCCGGGCGGCTGGCGGGCGAGACGGCCCGGCTGCTGCTCGACCTGGCCGACATCGCGGCCGGAACCTCCGAGGTCGCCATTCCGGAACGGGACAAGCGGTTCGCGGACGTCACCTGGACCGAGAACCCCTTCTACCGCCGGCTGGCGCAGACGTACCTGGCGTGGTCGGCCTCCGTCGACCGCCTGGCAAACGCGCGCGAGCTGCGCTCGGACTGGCGCCGGCACGCTCAGGCCCGGTACACGGGCGGCCTCCTGACGGCGATGCTCGCGCCGACGAACTTCTTCTGGGGCAACCCCACCGCGGTCAAGCGGGCGTTCGACACGGGCGGG
>JBHEMU010000151.1:0-3150 GCA_046262415.1 Gaiellaceae bacterium
CGCAGGCGAGCTTCCTGGCCGCCCGCGGGCTCTTCGGGACGGGCCTGCGCGCGACGACGTGGCCCTTCCTGGCGGCCGAGGCGGTCGCCGTCGCCCTGCTGCTGCTCGTCCTCTCGCGCTCCGGTGCGCCGCTCGAGCGGGTCGCCCTCTACGCCTGGCATCCGCTCGCCGTCAGTGAGATCGCCGGTAACGGACACGTGGACGCGCTCGCCGTGCTGGCGGTGGCTGCGCTCCTCGCCGCCTGGCAGGCGCGCCGGTTCGCCCTCGCCGGAGCGGCGGTCGCCTTCGGGGCGCTCGTCAAGCTCGGGCCGGGGCTGCTCCTGCCCGCCCTGGCCCGTCGCGGGGGCAAACGCTTCGTCGCCGCGGGGCTGCTCGTCGCCGCGGTCGCGTACGTGCCCTACCTCAGCGTGGGCACGGCCGTGCTCGGCTCGCTCGGCCGCTATCTCGAGCGTCAGCATTTCGGCGGAAGCCTGTTCTGGCTCCTGTCGAAGCCGCTGGGCGACGCCGCCGCGGGACTCGTGCTCGGCCTTGGCCTGGCGGGCGTCGTGCTGGTGGTCGCGCTGCGCGAGCACTCGTCGGTCGAGCAAGTGGCCCGCTCCGGGCTGCTCGTGCTCGGAGGGCTGTTGCTCGTTGCGGGCTACGTCCAGCCGTGGCACGCGCTCTCCCTCGTGCCGCTGCTCGCGCTGACGGCCGCCCCGGGTTGGGTCTGGCTGACGGGGACGCTGCCGCTCCTCTACCTGTTCGGGCTCGACCGCGAGCTGCCGCTCTGGGTGCGGCCGGTCGTCTACGGCCCGATCGCCGCGTGGGCGCTCTGGCGCATGCTCGCTCCCCGAGGCCGCGCCCAAGTGGCGCTTCCCTCGCTGCCGGACCGCCCGCGGGTCGCGGCGGTCATCCCGGCGCTGAACGAGATCGAGGCGCTCCCGAACGTCCTGCGCGAGCTTCCAGACGGGGTCGTGGACGAGGTCGTCGTGGTCGACGGAGGCTCGCGCGACGGGACTCCCGAAGCGGCCCGCAGCGCGGGCGCGCGCGTCGCCGTCGAGAGCCGCCGCGGCTACGGCCGCGCGTGCGCGGCGGGCGCCGCCGCGGCCGACGCCGACGTCCTGGTCTTCCTCGACGGCGACGGGAGCGACGACCCGGCGGCGCTCCCTGCGGTCCTCGAGCCGGTGCTCGAGGGTCGCGCGGCGCTCTCGCTCGGGGCGCGTGTCGAGCTCGAGCCGGGTGCCCAGCCGGCCCACCAGCGGCTCGGCAACCTCGTCGTCGCGCTGCTCATGCGCGCGGTCTACGGGCTCAGGGTGAAGGACGTGCCGCCACTGCGCGCGATCCGGCGAGACGCTCTCGAGGCGCTCGCCCTGCGGGAGATGACCTACGGCTGGCCGACGGAGATGATGGTCATGGCGGCCCGCGCCGGCTTGCCGATCGCAGAGGTGGAGGTTCGGTCCCGGGCGCGGCGCGGCGGCACGTCGAAGATTTCGGGCCGCGTCGGGCCGTCGGCCCGGGCCGGCGTGCTGATGCTGACGGTGATGGTGAGGCACTCATGAGCTGGGCGATCACCGGCGGGAGCGGCTTTCTGGGTCTGCACCTGGCGCGGCGCCTTTTGGCGGACGGCCGGACTGTTCGCTCGCTCGACCTGGAGCCATCGGAGCTGCCCGAGGTCGAGGCTCGGCTCGGAGACGTGCGGCGGCGCGAGGACGCCCGCTGGCTCGTCCAGGGGGCCGACGTCCTCGTCCACGCCGCCGCGGCCCTGCCGATCCGCGGGCCCGCCCGCGCGCTGCACTCCGTCAACGTCGACGGCACGAGGGCGGTGCTCGCGGCGGCGGCCGAGGCGGGCGTTCGCCGCGCGATTCTCATCTCCTCGGCGGTCGTGTACGGCCTCCAGCCCGGCCCGATCGGGGAGCACGCCGCGCCCAAGCCGATCGAGCCGTACGGGCGCTCCAAGCTCGAATCCGAGCGGGTCGCTCTCGGGCTCGGCGCGGTCGTCCTGCGGCCGACCGCGTTCGTCGGACCTGGGCGGCTCGGCGTGTTCGGGATCCTGTTCGACTGGATCCGCGAGGGCAGGCGCATCTACACGCTGGGACGCGGGTACAACCGCTATCAGTTGCTCGCGATCGACGATCTCGTCGAGGCGGTGCTGACAGCGGCCGAGCGACCGGTCACCGGCCAGACCTTCAACCTCGGCGCCACGAGCTTCGGTACGGTCGCGGTGGATCTTGGCGAGCTGATTCGGCGCGCCGGTTCGCCCAGCCGCGTGACGCCGCTCCCGGTGCGGCCGGCCAGGGTCGTTCTGGCCGGACTCGCTGCGGCCGGCCTCTCGCCGCTCTCGGCGTGGCACTACCGCAGCGCCGGCGAGAACGTCGTCCTCGACGTCTCGAAGGCTGAGCGGGAGCTCGGATGGAGGCCGCGACGCTCGAACGCGGAGGCCCTCTGGGATGCCTACGCCTGGTACGTCGCCAATCGCGAGCAGGTCAGCCGCTCTGACGGGTCGACGCACCTGGCGCCGTGGCGCGAGAAGGCGCTCGGCCTGGCCCGGCGCCTGTCGTAGCTCACCAGCTGGGTTCCGGGCGCTCGGCTCCGCGCAGCGAGGGCAGCGGGGCGAGCAGGAGCCGCCAGGTGAGTAGAGCCCCGGCCGCCATCAGCGCCGTCGCGAGCAGCGAGCCGAGCGACAGCAGCGAGAGGCCGGTGAGCCCGTGGCCGATGTTGCAGCCGTGTGCGGCGTTGGCGCCGAGCCCCATCAAGACGCCGCCGGCGAGCGCGCGCAGGGCGCGCGGTCGGTCGGGAATCCGGAGCGGGCCGCGCAGGGCGAGCGCGGCGCCGACGACCACTCCGGTGGCGAGGAAGGCTAGGAACGACAGCCTGCCGAAGTCGCCGCCGACGATGGCGTCGCGCGCGTTGTCCGCCGCCCCGGTGAAGCCGAGCCCGTACCCGTAGCCGGCCCAGTCGGCCGCAACCCAGGCCGCGGCCCCGACCAGCCCGACCCCGATCCCCAGCAGAAGGCCGCTGCGCGAGCGGCGCAGCAGGAGGGCGAGTGCGACAGCCCCGAGAACCGGGGCGAGGAGGCCGTAGGGCGCGTCGAGCAGCGTGTGGAGCGCGCTCTCGGACGGGAGCGGGCCGGCGGCATCGAGGTCGGCGAGCGCCTCGTCACCGGGCCCGCGC
>JBHEMU010000152.1:0-3481 GCA_046262415.1 Gaiellaceae bacterium
TCGGCCAGCTCTACCGCTCGAGCGACCACCGCGCCCGGGCGCTGTCACACTGGCTGCGCCACTACAACGAGCGCAGACCGCACAGCGCGCTCGGCGGACGCCCGCCGATCAGCCGTGTCCACAACGTCTTGAGGCAGGACATCTAGCCGGCCGCGGCCCGCCGGCGCGAGGTCGTCCTGCGCTTCGGCTTCGCCGCCGGGGCGCCGTCGCCGGGCCCCGGGCGGCGCTGCTTGGTCTCGGCGACGGTCCTGCGGAGCGCGTCCATCAGATCGACGACCGGGGTCTCGGGCACGGGCTCGGGGCGCACGATCTGCTCGCCGGCCAGCTTCGCCTCGAGCATCTCCCGCACCTCCCGCCGGTGGTCGTTCTCGAACTCCGCCGGCTCGAATGCCCCGACCAGGCTGCCGATCACCTGGCCCGCGAGGTCGAGCTCCTCCCGGCGAACCTCGGTGGCGCCGACCGCTTCCTCGATCTCCGCCCGCGAACGGACGTCCTCTGCGAAGAAGAGCGTCTCGAGCACGAGCGAGTCGCCGTGCGGGCGGATCAGGCTGAGGTTCTCCTTGCCCCAGAGGACGAACTTCCCGATCGCGGCCATGCCGGAGGACTGCATCGCCCGCAGGAGCAGCACGTAGGGACGGCGGGCCGCCTCGGCGCCGGCCGGAGCGAGGTAGTAGGTCCGGTCGAAGTAGACCGGATCGACCTCGTCGAGCGAGACGAAGCGGACGATCTCGATCGACTGCGACCGCTGCAGCGCGACCGCCTCGAGATCGGCCTCCTCGACGAGGACGAAGTTCCCCTTCGAGTACTCCCACCCCTTGACCAGCTCCTCGGCCTCGACGTCGCGCTCGTGGAAGGGGCAGTAGCGCTTCTGCTTGATCGGCGTGCCGCACTCCCGGTGGAGCGTCCGGAAGGAGACGTCGGTGCGCTGCGTCGCGAGCGCGAGCCCGATCGGGATGTTGACCAGGCCGAAGCTGATGGAGCCGTTCCAGATCGTGCGCATGGGCAGACCTCGAAGTCTAGTCGGGTGACGCGAGTTCTCCGCGGGCCCCGGGTTCCCTGCCGCCAGGAAGCTAAGCTCGCACCGCAGTGACCCACCACGAGCAGGCCCTGGCGGAGCCCTCCGTCCCGCTCGTCGCGCGCGGCGCCACCGTCGCGGCCCTGTGGCGCGAGGCGACCTCGGACGAGCGGCCGTTCCCGGCATACTTGGTCGAGCGCGAGGGCGGCTGGGAGGAGGTGTCCTGGGCCGAGGCGGAGCGGCGCGTGGACGAGCTGGCAAACGGGCTGCTGGCGCTGGGAGTGCGCAAGGGGGACGCCTTCGCGATCATGGCCTCGACGAGCCTCGAGTGGGCGCTCTTCGACTTCGCGCTCGCCCTCGTCGGCGCCGTTGGGGCGGCGGTCTACGCGAACAGCTCGGTGCGGGACGCCGCGTACGTGATCGACCACTCGGATGCGATCGGGGTGCTCGTCGAGGACGAGGCTCAGCGGGCGAAGATCGTCGAGTCCCGCCCGCAGCTCCCGAGACTCCGGCACGTGCTCTCGTTCGCGGAGCTCGACGGGCTCGCCGCGCGGGGCCGGGAGTTCGCCCGCGAGCATCCCGCCGCGCTCGAGGACGCCGTCGCCGCGGTCGGCGAGGACGACCTCTTCACCTACATCTACACCTCGGGCACGACCGGGTCCCCGAAGGGCTGCATGATCACGCACCGCAACTACTTCACGATGGCCGAGGCCTCCGCGGGCATCGAGGGGTTCACGGTGCGCGAGGACGTGATGCTGCTGTTCCTGCCGCTCGCCCACAACTTCGGACGGCTGATGCACCTCCTTGGCCCCCGCCGTGGGTTCACGATCGCGTTCCTCGCCGATCCGCTACGGGTCGCCGAGGCGCTGGCCGCGGTCCGGCCGACCGTCTTCCCGAGCGTCCCGCGCGTCTACGAGAAGATCCACGCCGCCGTCGTGGCCAGGCTCGACGAGGCGACCGGCGTCAGACGCCGCCTCGTCGACTGGGCGCTCGGCGTCGGGCGGCGCGTGAGCGAACTGAGACGTCGCGGCGCCCCGATTCCGCCGACCCTCGCCTTCCGGCACCGGCTCGCCGACCGCCTCGTCTTCGCGAAGGTGAAGGCGCGCGTGGGAGGGCGCCTCCGCGTCGCCATCTCGGGCGGGGCGCCGCTCGCGGCCGAGATCGCCGAGTTCTTCCACGCGCTCGACATCCTCGTCCTCGAGGGCTACGGCTTGACGGAGTGCACGACCGCGGCGACCGTGAACCGGCCGACCAGCTTCCGCTTCGGCACGGTCGGGCCGCCGCTCCCCGGCGTCGAGGTCCGCCTCGCCGAGGACGGCGAGCTCCTGATCAGGAGCCCGTCCGTCTTCGCGGGCTACTACAAGGACGAGGCGGCGACGCGGGCGGTGCTCACCGACGACGGCTGGCTCCGCTCCGGAGACCTGGCCACGATCGACCCGGACGGGTTCGTCACGATCACCGACCGCAAGAAGGACATCCTGGTCACAGCGGGCGGCAAGAACGTGGCGCCGCAGAACCTCGAGAACGACCTGAAGGGATCGCGCTACGTCTCGCAGGCGCTCGTCGTCGGCGACCGCCGCCCCTACGTCGCCGCCCTGGTGACGCTGGACGAGGAGGAGATCGCCAGGTGGGCGAGAGCCCGCGGGCTCGGCGAGGACGTCGCGACCCTCGCCGACCACCCGGACGTCGTCGCGCTCGTCCAGGAGGCCACCGCCGCGGCGAACGGGGAGCGCTCACGCTACGAGCAGATCAAGCGGTTCCGCATCCTCCCGCGCGACTTCTCCGCCGACCACGGCGAGATCACGCCGACGCTGAAGCTGAAGCGGCGCATCTGCCAGGAGCACTTCGCCGCGGAGATCGAGGCGCTCTACCCGGCCTAGAGGAGTTGCCGCCGGCAGGTCAAACCGACGGCCTATGCGACGGACGATGCTTTTCTCGCGAGCGGCCTCGCGCTCCTCTTTCCACCCCCCGGCGCAGCGACGGCAAGACCCGAGATCGCCGCGCTGCAGGTCGGGCTGCGCCAGTGGGGGCTCGACGCGGGAACCGTCGACGGGGTCCTTGGCCCGAAGACAGCCCACGCCCTCGAGACGTTTCAGCGGCGAGCGGGCATCACCATCGACGGCGTCCCGGGCCCGGGGACGCGTCGCGCCTTTGGCCTCTATGGACGCTACGAGCTCGGCGACCGCGCCATCTCGCTCGGCGCGGACGGCCGGGATGTTGCCGAGCTGCAGTTCCTCCTCGCCTGGCACGGGTTTCCCTCGGGCGAGATCGACGGAAGCTTCGGCGCTCGCACGCGCGTGACCCTCCGCCGCTTTCAGTTGGCGACGGCGAGCTCGAGCGAACGTACCCCGGCGCCGCTGGCTCGCTGCGCGAAGGGATGGAAGAGACGCTGACGCTCACCCGGCTCGGCGTCAGCGGCTCGCTCAAACGAACGCTCGAGAGCACGAACCCTTGCGAGTCGATGCT
>JBHEMU010000153.1:0-2983 GCA_046262415.1 Gaiellaceae bacterium
CCCTTCGCTCGTGATCTGAACCGCCTGTACGATGCGTTCTTCGGCTCGGGGGCTGAGTCGGAGCGTTTCTCGCCGGCCATGGACCTCGTCGAGGGCGACGACCATTTCCTCGTCAAGGTGGATCTGCCAGGCCTCGGCGAAGAGGACGTCACGATCGAGGTGCAGGAGAGGACGCTCACGATCTCGGGCCAGCGCAGGAGCGAGCACGAGGAGAAGGGGGAGGGCTCCTACCGCGTCGAGCGCTCCTTCGGCCGCTTCACCCGCTCGGTCTCGCTGCCCGAGGGCGTCGATCCGGGGGCGATCGCCGCCTCATTCGACCGGGGAGTGCTGGAGGTGCGCGTCCCAAAGCCGGAGGAGCGCAAGCCGCACCGAATCGAGGTGGAGGTGACCGGCGGGCGGCCGCAGCCGGCGACAGTCGAGGGGACGGCGGCCGAGCCGGCCGGCGACGCGACTCCGCCGGGTAGCGTGACTTAGGACCTATCTCTGTAGGAGCTATGTAACCCACGTCGAATCCTCTCCTGGCCGGCCGTCTGCAAGCGACCAGAGGAGGAGAGATGGGACTCGTCGATCGCGACGATGGCTGGCGCATCCCCGACTGGCTGTGGGAGCGGATCGAGCCGTTGCTGCCGCAGCGGCCCGCGCATCCGCTCGGCTGCCACAACCCGCGCGTGCCGGATCGCTCAGCGATGGACGCGATCCTGCTGGTGCTGAGGACCGGGATGCAGTGGAACGCGCTCAACGCGACCGCGATCTGCCACTCGAGCTCGGCGCACCGGCGCTTTCAGGAGTGGGTTGCCCGAGTTCCGCAGTTCGTGGGCAGTTGAGCGCTGTTTTCGGGCGGGGTTTGGCTTTGTAGAGCCAGATCTGGTCTCGGGCGGGCCGCGAAACGTGGGCACACGGCTAGGTGGCGTGAGAGCGGTTCTGTCCTGGGGTTGTGGTTTGCTATGTGGGCATGTACCTGCGGCGGACGCAGCGGCGGCGCAAGGACGGCTCGACGGTCGGATACCTGCAGCTGGCGCACAACCGCCGCGTCGGCGGTGTGACCACGGCGGAGGTGCTGCTCAGCCTCGGCCGCGAGGACGAGCTCGACGTCGATGGGCTGCGGCGGCTGGCGCGCTCGATCGCCCGCTACACCGACGGCGAGCCGCCCGACGCGGCGGGGGCGGCGGGCGAGGAGCTCGAGGTCGTCGACTCGCGACCGTTCGGCGGCGCGTTCGTGCTCGACGTGCTCTGGCGCCGGCTCGGGGTCGGCGAGGCGATCGCCCGCGGCCTGGGGGCGCGGCGGCTGCGGACCGACGTCGAGCGGGTGCTGTTCGCGCTCGTCGCCAACCGCGCGCTGAAGCCGTTCTCGAAGCTCGCCGCCGCCGAGTGGGCCTCGCGCGACGTGCACATCCCCGGGCTGGAGGCGATCGACGAGGACCAGGCCTACCGAGCGATGGACGAGCTCTCAGACGCCGACTGCGAGGCCGCCGTGCAGGAGGCGGTCTTCTTCGCCGTCGCCGACCTCTTGAACCTCGAGGTCGACCTGTTGTTCTTCGACACGACCTCGACCTACTTCGAGCGCGACGAGCCCGAGACCGGCCCGGACGGCGAGCCCGGGTTGCGGGCGCTCGGCCACTCCAAGGACCACCGGCCCGACCTGCCGCAGGTGGTGATCGGGTTGGCGGTCACGCGCGAGGGGATCCCGGTGCGGGTGTGGGTGTGGCCAGGCAACCGAAGCGACCAGACCGTGATCAGGCAGGTGAAGGACGACCTCGCCGGCTGGCGGCTCGGTCGCTGCGTGTGGGTCGTCGACCGCGGCTTCTCATCGGAGGAGAACCTGCGCTACCTGACCCGGGCGGGCGGCCACTGGATCGCCGGCGAGCGGATGCGCGACGGCTCGCCGGACGCCCGTGCGGCGCTCGCCCGCCAGGGCCGCTACCGCACCGTCAGGGACAACCTGCGGGTCAAGGAGGTCGATCTCGGGATCGAGGGCAAGCGCTTCGTCGTTTGCCACAACCCCTTCGAGGCGGAGCGCGACCGGGCCGAGCGCGAGGCGCAGCTCGAGCGGATCGAGACCGAGCTCGCCAGGATCGAGGCGCTGCGCGAACGCGACCGCCGCCAACGGAACAAGAAGACGGGAACGGGCCCGCGCCGGAAGGCGCTCGCGCGCAGCGAGGAGCGCGCGCACGTCAAGGCCGAGTGCGCGCTGCGCGACCACCCGACCCTCGGCCGCTACGTGCGCCTGACCCCGACCGGCAGGCTGCGGATCGACCGCCAGAAGGTCACCGCCGAAAAGCGCCTCGACGGCAAGTTCCTGCTCTCGACCTCCGACCCCGACATCACCGCCGAGGACGTCGCGCTCGGCTACAAGAATCTGCTCGAGGCAGAGCGCTCGTTCCGCGACCTGAAGGGCATCCTGCGCCTGCGGCCGATCTACCACCGGCTCGAGGACCGCATCCGCGCTCACATCCTGATCTGCTGGCTCGCGCTGCTGCTGGTCAGGCTCGCCGAACGGCAGGCCGCGGAGACCTGGCGCAACCTCCGCCGCGAGCTCGAGCGGCTTCACCTCGTCACCCTCGCCGGTGCCGCCGGCCGGGTCCAGCAGACCACCCGGCTCAGCCCCGAACAGCGCCACATCCTCGACCGGCTTCAGATCGAGCCGCCGCCCAGGCTCACCAGCCTCACCCCCGCCTGACCCGACCCCGGGCGCGGCATCCACAACGCCGGCAGGCGCGTGGACACACGCGTGCGGATCAGCACAAGCGGCGCAAACCCGCAACACGACCGGCGATCACGCCATGAGACGGCCGCGCGTGTGCCCGCGAACTGCGGAAGTCGGGTAGGTGTCGACCAACGATTCGGCCATCGCGTTGTCGTAGGCATCGCCGGTCGAGCCGACGGAGGCGAGCACACCGCTTTGGGCCATCACCGCGGTGAGCTCGGCGCTCGTGTACTGGGCGAGCTCAACCGGTCCTCGCAACAGTGTGTTCGTGAGGTGAAC
>JBHEMU010000154.1:0-6933 GCA_046262415.1 Gaiellaceae bacterium
TGAACCGGTGCGGGCCGGGCGGGGGCCGCTTCCTCAGCAGCCGGTCCGGCTGTCTGCTCGGCCCCGTCGGGCGGCGGGCGGCGGAAGCGGGAGAGCAGGGGCTGGCGGGCCATCGCGGACGGCGGCGAGTCTACAGCGTCACGGATCCAGTTCGATCACGACGAGCCGTTCCTGCGTCAGCTCGCGGACGGCGTAGGCGGGGCCCTCGCGCGTGTTGCCCGAGTCCTTGACGCCGCCGTAGGGCATCTGGTCGGCGCGGAAGCTCGGGGCCTCGTTGACCGTGACGCCACCGAACTCCAGCTCGCGGGCGGCCCTGAGCGCGCTGCCGAGGTCGTTCGTGAAGATGCCGGCCTGCAGGCCGTAGCGGGTCCCGTTGGCCCGCGTGATCGCCTCCTCGAGCGAAGCCACGGGATCGACGGTGCAGACGGGGCCGAAGACCTCCTCGCACGACACCCTGGTGCCCGGCGGGGCTCCGGTGATCACGGTCGGTGCGATCGGCCCCCCTGCCGCCGCGACACCGCCCCAGGCGATCGCAGCGCCCTGCGAGCGCGCTTCCTCGATCCACTCGAGGATCCGCTCGCGTGCGGCGGCGTCGATCACGGGTCCGACGTCGGTCTCCTCGCCGGCGGGATCGCCCACCTGGAGCGCCTCGACACGTCCCAGGAACCGCTCGAGGAACGCGTCGTGGACCGAGTCGATGACGAAGATCCGCTGCACCGAGATGCAGCTCTGCCCGGCGAAGGAGAAGGCGCTCGCCGCGAGTCTCGCCGCCGCCTCGCCGAGATCGGCTCCGGCGTCGACGATCGCCGGGGTCGCGTTGCCGAGCTCGAGCGTCACCCGCTTGCGCGGAGCCCGCTCGCGGAGCTTCCAGCCGACCTCCGCGGAGCCGGTGAAGGTGATCAGCCGGACCCGCTCGTCGCCGACGAGCACGCCGCCGATCTCCCCCGCGTCCCCGGTGACGACGTTCAGCCAGCCCGGAGGCAGGCCCGCCTCGGTCTCCAGCTCGGCGAGGAGCAGCGCGGAGAGCGGCGTCTGCGACGCGGGCTTGAGCACTACCGGGCAGCCCGCGGCGAGGGCGGGCGCGACCTTGTGGGCGACCAGGTTGAGCGGGAAGTTGAAGGGCGTGATCGCCCCGACGACGCCGATCGGCCGCCGCAGCGTGAACGCGAGCTTCCCCTCGCCCGATTGCGAGGCGTCCATCGGCACCATCTCGCCCGCGAGCTTCCTCGCCTCGACGGCTGCCATCGTGAACGTGGACATCGCGCGCCGCACCTCGACCCGGGCGGCCTTCATCGGCTTCCCCGCCTCGGCGCTGATCAGCCGGGCGACCTCGTCGTGCCGGCGGCCGAGCTGCGCGGCGACGCGGACGAGGATCTCGGCACGGCGGTGGGCCGGCAGAGGATCGCCGAGCGCCGCCGCGGCAGCCGTGACAGCCCTACCTGCCTCGGCTGCGCCGGCCCTGGGGACGCGACCCACGACCTCGTCGGAGTACGGCGAGCGGACGTCGAGCCACGCGCCCGTCTCGATCCAGTCGCCGCCGATCAGGAGCCGCTGCCCGGCTGCGCTCGCGACCATCCGCTGAGTCTAGACTGGCCCCGGAATGAGCAGGGAGGCCCTGATCGTGGACGCCGTCCGCTCGCCGATCGGCAGGCGCGGCGGCTCGCTCGCGACGGTCCGGGCGGACGAGCTCGCGGCGCAGGTCCTGAGCGGTCTCGCCACGCGGTGCGACGTCGATCCCGGCGCGATCGAGGACGTCCAGATGGGCTGCGTCACGCAGATCGGCGAGCAGGGCCTGAACGTGGGGCGGATCGCTGCGCTGATCGCGGGCTGGCCGGAGACCGTGTGCGCGACGACGATCGACCGCCAGTGCGGCTCCTCGATGCAGGCGTGCTTCAACGCAGCCTCGGCGATCCAGGCCGGTCACCTCGACCTCGTCGTCGCCGCGGGCGTGGAGTCCATGTCACGCGTCCCGATGAGCTCGAATCTCGGGCCGGAGGGCTTCGCAGGGTTCTCCGACAAGCTGCTCGAAGCCTGGGAGATCGTTCCCCAGGGCATCTCGGCGGAGGTGATCGCCGAGGAGTGGGGGCTCTCGCGAGAGCAGCTCGACGCGTACTCGCTCGAGTCGCACCGGCGCGCCCTCGCCGCGATCGCCGCCGGCAAGTTCGAGCGCGAGATCGTGCCGATCGACCTGGGTGACGAGGCGGGCGGCTGGCCCGCGGGAGGGGGCGCTGCGACGGCCGTGGCGACGAGACGCTTCGTCGTCGACGAGACGCCTCGCGCCGACACGTCGCTCGAGAAGCTCGCAGCGCTGAGGCCGGCGTTCAAGGAAGGGGGGCGGGTGACGGCCGGGAGCTCGAGCCAGATCGTCGACGGCGCCGCGGCGGTGCTCGTCGCCAGCGAGCGCGCCGCCGGCGAGCTCGGCCTGGAGCCGCGGGGGCGCTTCGTCTCCTTCGGCCTCGCCGGCGTCGACCCCTACCGGATGCTCCACGGGAACCCGCAGGCGTGCGAGCGCGCGCTCGGGCGAGCAGGGCTCGGGTGGGACGACATGGCCGTGATCGAGGTGAACGAGGCGTTCGCCTGCGTCGCGCTCCAGTTCCTCCAGGACGCTGGTCTCGAGGATCGCGTGGCGGACGTGAACCCGAACGGCGGCGGCATCTCGCTCGGGCATCCTCTCGGCGCGACGGGCGCGAGGATCACGGCGACGCTGCTGAACGAGCTCGACCGGCGCGAGGCCCGCTTCGGGATCGCCTCCATGTGCATCGGCCAGGGCCAGGCGATCGCAGCGGTGATCGAACGGCTCTGAACAGCGAGCCCGTCTCGACGTACGAGCGGATCGCGGAGCTGCCGCTCGAGGTCGAAGGCTACGATCTGGAGGGCTTCGAGCGCCCCGTCTCGAGCGCGTTCGTCCGCAGGACGACACTGGTGCGCCTGCGCGGTGCCGGCGAGACGGGCACCGGCGAGGACGTCACCTACGACGGGGCCGAGCACGAGCGCCTGCAGGCCGCAGGACCGATCCTGCCGCTCGCCGGCTCGCACACGATCGACACGTTCTCGCGCCTCCTGGAGGGTCTCCGGCTCCCCGGCGGTCCGTACGGCCGGTGGGCCTACGAGGGCGCCGCGCTCGACCTCGCGCTCCGGCAGGCGCGGACCTCGCTGGAGCGGGCGCTCGACCTCGAGGCCCGTCCCGTCAGATTCGTCGTCTCGCGCAGGCTCGGCGAGCCGCCCAGCACGGCGTCGCTCCACCGGCTGCTCGCCCTCGTCCCGGGACTGCGCTTCAAGCTCGATCCGACCAGCAGCTGGGACGAGCCGCTCGTGGCGGAGCTCGCGGCGCTCGGCGTCGTCGAGGCGGTCGACCTGAAGGGCATGTACAGGGGCACGCCCGTCGACCAGCGGCCCGACGCGGAGCTCTACGCTCTCGTCGCCCGAGCCTTTCCCGACGCCTGGATCGAGGATCCGAACCTGACCGACCCGGCGACGGCGGGCGCTCTCGACGCACATCGGGACCGGATCGCGTGGGACGAGCCGATCCACTCCGTGGCCGACATCGAGGCGCTCCCGTCCGAACCGGGCGCGATCAACGTGAAGCCGTCCCGGTTCGGCAGCCTCCGCGCGCTGCTCGAAACGTACGCGTACTGCGAGCAGCGCGTGATCTCCGTCTACGGCGGCGGCCAGTTCGAGCTCGGGAAGGGGCGCGGTCAGATCCAGCACCTGGCATCGATCTTCCACCCCGGTGCCCCGAACGACGTCGCGCCCGGCGGTTTCAACCTGCCGGAGCCGCCGCCGGGCCTTCCCGGGAGCCCGTTGGAGCCGCCGGCGCACGTAGCGGGCTTCGGCTGGGACGACTAGAGATGCCCTGCGCGAGGCGGGCCCTGCGGTTGCGGCCGTGCGCGGGAGGGCATACCCTGAAGAGTTCGCGGTGTACGTGCACGACCGCATAGACCTGAACGAGCGCTTTCGCGAGCGCCGCCGGCAGGCGCGCAGGCGCCGGCGTGCCCGCCGGTCGCTCGCCGCCGCGATCCTGCTCGGCTGCGCGGCGGCGCTGGCGGCCGGGGCCGCCTTCTTCACGTCGCACGGGGGCGGTGGTCTCGGCGCGGTCGACGGGAGCAAGCTCGCACCGCTCCCGAAGCCGCGCTTCCGCGCGCTGCCGGCGGAGGTGCGCGGCGTGCACGTGACGATGGCGCTGGCGTCGGTGCGCGGCAAGCTCGACGAGTACTACTCGCTCCAGTCCTGGGGCCTGAACACGATCGAACTCGACGTCAAGGACGAGAGCGGAGAGGTGGCCTTCGCGTCGCCGTCGGCGCCCCTGGCGACCGAGGTCGACGCCGTCCGCTCCTACTACGACCCGCGCCAGGCCGTCCGGAAGGCGCGGGCGCGGGGCCTCTACCTGATCGGGCGCGTGGTCACGTTCGAGGATCCGGTCCTCTCCGAGCGCCGGACCGACCTGGCAATCAAGAATCCGGACGGGTCGGTGTGGCGCAACGACGTCGGCCTCGGCTGGACGAACCCGTACGACAAGCGGGTCTGGGACTACAACGTCGACATCGCGGTCGGCGCCGCCCGCGCCGGCTTCGACGAGATCCAGTTCGACTACGTGCGCTTCCCGAGCGACGGGGACACGGACTCGATCGTCTACCCGGGCAAGCGTGCCGAGCCCAAGGCGGAAACGATCTACCAGTTCCTGAGGTACGCGACGAAGCGGCTGCGGCCGCTCGGAGTCCGCGTCTCCGCCGACGTCTTCGGCCTCGCGGCGAGCCAGGAGCTCGGCATCGGCCAGTCGCCGCGCAAGCTCGCGCGCGTCCTCGACGCCGTCTACCCGATGGTCTACCCCTCGCACTACGGGCCCGGCGAGTACCAGCTCGACGACCCGAACGCGGTGCCCGGGCAGACGGTCGCGTTCTCGCTGGCGGACTTCCAGCGCCAGATGCGCGGCAAGCGCGCGAAGCTGATCCCCTGGCTCCAGGACTTCTCCCTCGGCCGCGAGTACACGCTGGCGGACGTCCAGGACCAGGTGGCGGCGGCCCGCCGGATGAACGCGCGCGGCTTCCTGCTCTGGAATGCGGCGGGCGTGTACAGACCGGAGGCGCTGACGCCCGGAAGTTAGCGGCGTTTACACTTTCTTTACGTGCCGCTTATGCAGGGCACACCCGCTCGATCGATACTTCCACCATGCGGCGTTTCGCACTCCTCGGCGTCCTCGCGTGTCTCGCGATCCCGGCGGTTGCGCTCGGAGTCGTGGGAGCGGCCGGCGACGGCACGCTCTCTGTCGACGGTGCCTCCGGCAGCGTCAGCGTCGCCGCGCGCGGAGCGATCATCGGCCAGATCGACCGCGGCAGCGTGACGATCCAGGATCCGAACCCGAACGACGGCAAGGCGCCCGTCGTGTGGGGCTACGAGCGCAGGCGCGACCTCACCGACACGAAGAACGTGTTCTCGGGCACGGATGTCCGCTTCCGCGTCGTCGGCGGCTTCTTCCGCGTCAAGATCGTGGGGGTCGGCATCGACGCCTCGGTCGTCGGTCGCGGCAGCGTCACGCTGAGCCCGGTCGCGACGCTCCCGATTCTCGGCACCTTCTCGCTCAACGGCGCTCCAGACGCTGATTTCCCGGACGCCTCGCACACGTTCCAGCTGGACGCCGCGAACAGCGGCTGATCCGGCGCCTCTGGCATCCTGAACGGGATGGCTACGAGCTCCAAGCCACAAACGGTGCTGGTGGTCGAGGACGAGGCCTCGATCGCCTCGTTCGTCGCCATCTACCTCAAGAACGCCGGCTACGCGGTTCAGACGGCCGTCAACGGCGCCGAGGCGCTGATGAAGGCGGAGTCCGCCCAGCCGGCGCTGATCGTGCTCGACCTGATGCTGCCCGACATCGACGGCGTCGAGGTGTGCCGGCGGATCCGCCACGACTCCGACGTGCCGATCCTGATGCTGACCGCGCGTGACGAGGACGTCGACAAGATCATCGGGCTCGAGGTCGGGGCGGACGACTACCTGACCAAGCCCTTCAACCCGCGCGAGCTGGTTGCCCGGGTCAAGTCGATCCTCCGCCGGGCGGCCCCCGAGCGGCGGCGGGGCGAGAGCGCGCAGCTCCACCACGGCGACCTCCACGTGGACGCCGGCCGACGGGAGGTCCGTGTCGGCGAGCAGGAGGTCCAGCTCGCGCCGAAGGAGTTCGACCTGCTGTGGGAGCTGCTCGACCATCGCGGGCTCGTGCTCACCCGCGACCAGCTGCTCGAGCGCGTCTGGGGCTACACGTTCGCCGGCGACACCCGTACCGTCGACGTCCACGTGCGGCAGCTCCGGCGCAAGCTCGGCGACGCGTCGCCGATCGTGACCGTGTGGGGCGTCGGGTACAAGGTCTCGCCGGCCAGGGATGCGATCACGGCAGGCGCGTAGCACCGGCCGTCCATGTTCCGCTCGCTCCGCTTCCGCTTGCCGGCCCTCTCGCTGGCCGGGATCGCGCTGGCCGGGCTCGTGACGACGGCGATCGCGATCCGCCTCTACCAGGGCTACACGCACGACCAGTCGCTGCGAGACCTCCGGCGCGAGGCGACGGGCCTGACGACGCTCTACGCGGAGGCGGCGCTGAAGGCCAACGACGAGGGCAAGGACGCGCCGACGTTCGCCGCGCGCCAGCTCGAGAAGGCGACGGGCGACCGGCTGTATTACGTGGGGACGTCGATCTTCCCCGGGCAGGGCTCGGGGATCACGCAGCTTCCCTTCGCCGACGTCCCCTGGCCCGAGCTGCGCGAGGGCAGAGGCGACGTCGTCTTCGAGTTCACGCCGCCCGGGGAACGCCGCACCTTTCTCGCGGTCGGCAACCCGCTCTTCCTGGACGGGACAGGCCCCGTGTTCGGCGCGCTGATCGTGGCGACCCCGAAGACCGAGCTCCGCGACGCGTGGCTGACGCTCCTGAAGCTGCTCGGCGTCTCCTTC
>JBHEMU010000155.1:0-6287 GCA_046262415.1 Gaiellaceae bacterium
CAACTCGCGGCTGTGCGGGCAGGTCCTGGCGTTACGGTGGAGCTTCATCCGGTCCCCTCCTTGGGTCTGGTGGCTCTGACACCCCCAGCCTCCAAGGAGGGCCGGATGGAACAACGTGGTTAGGACTTACACCTAGGCGTCGCTTGCGACGCCGACCTCAGGAGCACGGGCTTGCCCGGGCTCCGTCTGAGCCGACCGCACGAGCGCATCCGGGTACAGACCCACGCTCTAGGCGTCGCTTGCGACGCCGACCTCAGGAACACGGGCTTGCCCGGGCTCCGTCTGAGCCGACCGGACGAGCGCATCCGGGTACAGGCCCACGCTCCTACGGCGCCGGCGGGGAGCTCGCCTGCTCCTCCGTGGCGATTCGGAGCTTCGCGCGGAGCTTCGCGGCCCGGCCGCGGGCGAGCCGCCGCGAGAAGAGCAGGTACCACAGACCGGCGAAGGCGGCCGCCGCGACGATCGCGCCGACGAGGACGCTGGTCCGGTAGGCGGGCGCCTCCACGTCGAGCGTCCGCTCGCCGGCGTGCGCCGCGTTGCCGGTACCGAGGACGATCCCCAGCGTGACGAGGTTCGGCGAGGCGAGCAGGATCACGCCGCCCACGTGGGCGACCAGGCGACGCCAGGTGTGGCGCTTGCGTACGGCGTTCCAGAGGACGACGAGCGGCAGGAAGGTGAAGACGAAGCCGTAGAAGAGGCCGAGCGCGATGCCTGCGGCGATGCTGCCGCCGACCTGGGCGCCGACCCGGTGGGCCCACCAGCGCGGCAGCAGCGCGGACCCGACGAAGTACGCGCCGGCGATGAGCGCCGCCACGATCAGCGCGTTCCTCGCCCGCTTCAGCCACACGCGCCTGCGTGAGGGGGCCGTCGGGCGGGGTCCGGCCGGCGGTGAGGGTTCCGTCACGATTCCATTCTCCCTCACCCCGACCCGGTCCGGCGGGCCGGTGTCTGCCCGCCGGGTGGCGCCGCTCCCCGGCCTCGCTTATCCTCGGGGCTCGGAGGACGCCAAGGAGAGGGAGACCATGGAAGCAGGCAGGGGAACGAGCCCGACGCAGCTCGTGCGGAAGCGGGCGGCGACGGTGGCGATCGCGATGCTGGCGGCAGCGCTGGTCTCGCAGGTGCACCTCGCAGGCGCGCAGGCGCGCACGGAGGTCGGCTCGCGCGCGCAGGGACCCCGGGTCACGGGGCTGACCGCGGTGCAGCACCACGGCTTCACGAGGCTCGCGTGGAATCCGGAGCCGGGCGCGACCCAGTATCAGGTCGCCCGCATGCCGGTGGACGCGGCCGGAGTGCCCACGGGCCCGCCGGAGATCGTCGGCGTCTGGCAGTCGAATCGCACCGTCACCCCCACCGCGCCGACGTTCGCCGACTCCGGCTTCGTCCCCGGGGGCCGCTACCAGTGGCGCGTCGGCGTGCTCGCTCCGACGCCGGGTCTGCCCTCCGACCCGGTCACCGCGACGACGCTCCTGCAGTTCGGGACCGGCCCGGGCGCCTCCCTGCGCACCGAGTGGGAGACGAACGGCAACGTCGCCTACACGAGCGACGTCAACGAGTACGCCTACACCGCCGCCCTCGACGCCGCGAGCGACCGGGTGCGCGTCGTCGAGCTTGGCCGTACGGTGCAGAACCGCGCGATCAACATGTTCGTGATCGGCTACCCGACCCCGCCCGCGACCGTCGCGGAGATCGCGGACTCGCCGTCGTACGGCGTCAGCTGCGTCGTCCACGGCAACGAGGCCTCGGGTGTCGACGCCTGCCTGATCATGGCGCGCGAGCTCGCCTTCACCCAGGACCCGCAGCTGCTCGGCATCCTCTCGAACGTGACCGTGCTGCTCGTGCTCGGCCTGAACGCGGACGGCCGCGCCCTGAACACGCGCGGCAATGCGAACGGCCAGGATCTGAACCGCGATCACTCCTTGCTCCGCGAGCCGGAGACGAAGGCGTTCTCGGCCTTCCTGCGCGACTACACGCCGCAGGTGCTGATCGACAGCCATCACGGCGACAGCGAGGACCTGCCGATCCTCGGGCCCCGCCACGCGAACGTCGCGTTCTCGATCTACGACGAGGGCAAGAACTCGATGATCGAGGACTGGATGTACGACCACGCCGCCGTCGACGGCTGGTGGATGGGCCCCTACAACACCGGCGGGCTCGGTGAGGAGACGATCCTGCGCAACACCATGGGCCTCAAGAACGGGATCGCGATGCTGGCCGAGGCCCGCCCCACCGGCGGCATCACCCGGCCCGGGGAGGTCAACCCGGCCGCGAACCTCCGGCGGCTGGTCTACAGCCACCGGTGGGAGTTCTTCCAGGGGCTCGAGTACCACGCCGCCCGCCTGCCCCAGATCGAGGCCGCGATCGCCCAGAGCATCGCCTTCAACAGGTCGAACACCGGTCGCGTCGTGTTCCGCGGCTCGTGGCCCTGGCCGCCCTTCCCGAGCGTCGGGCAGGAGCCGCCCGACGAGGATGCCCCGGCTCCGAACCAGATCCTCGCCGAACCGCCCTGCGGCTACTTCCTCACCGAAGCCCAGTACACCAGTACACCTGAGGACAAGGGCACCGTTGCGCTCCGCCTCGGCCTGCACGGAATGACCGTCCAGCACAGGCCGTCCGGCCACATCGTCCGCATGGCGCAGCCCCTCCGCGGGCTGATCCCGCTGCTGCTCGACGACCAGGCCGCGGAGGAGTTGGTCGCGGCGACGCGGTTGTCCGAGTGTCCGCACGTGACCGCTTCGCCGCGCAGCTTCACGGTCGCGACGCAGGAGGGCACCCAGAAGACCGCGACGCTCGCGATCGGCAACGCGGCGGTCGAGGCGAACGAGCCGCTCGAGTGGACGATCACGGAAGCCGCGTCGAGCTGCTCCACGCCGGGCAACCTGCCCTGGTTCAGCGCCGCCCAGACGTCGGGCACGACCGCTTCGGGCGGCGGGAGCACGAACGTCCAGCTGACGTTCTCCGCGGCCGGCATCACCGCTCCCGCCACTCGCACCGGCGTTCTCTGCCTGGCCAGCAACGACGCCGGCGAGGCGCTGATCGCGGTGCCGCTCACGCTTCAGGTCACGGGTCCGACCGCGGTCACGGTGCGCTCGTTCAGCGCCGGCCGGCGTGGGGGAGACGTCGTCCTCCGCTGGCGCACGGCCTCGGAGATCGGAAGCCTCGGCTTCGACGTGTACCGCACGCGCGGCGGCTCGAAGGTGAAGCTCAACCGCCAGCGGATCCGCGGCCCGCTCGGCCTCGGGCGCGGTCACACGTACGCCTGGCGTGATCGCTCGCCCGTCTCCGGCGGCCGCTACTGGCTCCACGAGGTTCGGCTCGGCGGCAAGCGCGTCGTGCACGGGCCGGTCACGCCGCGATGAACAGCGTGAGGTTTCCGCTGCGGGGCGGATAGTCCTGATACGGAGGGGATTCCTCCGCCAATCGCAAAGGAGGCTGAAATGAGGAGACTGCTCGTGACCGCCGTGGCGGCGCTCTCCGCAGCGCCCCTGGCGCTCGCCGCGACGCCGTCCGCGCAGGCCGGGTGCTGGGCGACGGTCAAGCTCAGCTCGATGCCGAGCGGCTTGGTCTGGAACGTGAAGGTGACGCCGCTGCAGCACGGGCGGACGACCCTGCCGGACGCGAAGCCGCGGATCGAGATCCGGCGCGGGAAGGCCCGGTGGCGGGTGTTCGCGGCGCGACCGGCCGCGAAGCGCGGCGTCTACCGCGCGCGCGTCGTGTTCCCGGCGGCGGGGACCTGGCGGCTCCGCGTCTGGGACGGCTTCGAGCCCCACTGCGCCCGGTACCACACGTACGCGCCGGTGACTGTGAGCGACATTTAGGCCTTCGGGCCTTTCGCTCGAAGTGCTGCGCACTTCGAGCGACCTTGGGATGTGCCTTCGGCAGAGCGGGGCGGCGGCGGAGCCGCCGCCCCTTTTGGAACGTCAGAACCGGAGGGGTGGAGCCGCGCTGGTCGCTGATCTCGCTGGCTGCAGGGCGGCTTGTTCGCCCCCGGCCCTCTCCTACCCGCCCGGAATGACGACCTCGGCGCTCCCCGTGGTCGTGCGCTCTCCCTCCGCGTTTTCCGTCCACAGCTCGAGGTCGACCACCGTCGCACCGCTCTCCTCGCGCACGCTCGACACCCGGCCGCGACAGGTGAAGGGCGCGCCGCGGCGGTCCATCCCCCGGTACTGCGCCGCAATGCGCCTGATCCACCCCTCGTGGCCGAGCCAGTCGGACACGAGCTGGCCGATCGCGGCGTACTTGAGCCGGCCGTGGACGAGGTTGTCGCCCAGCTGGCGCGCCTGGGGATGCTCGGGATCGAAGTGCAGGGGGTTGAAGTCGCCCGAGCCCGCCGCGTACTTGACCAGGTCCTCCCGCTCCGGAGACTTCGTCAGCGCCGGCAGCCCGTCGCCGACGGCCAGCTCGTCGAACCTGGTCACGACCGGCCTCAGTAGAAGATCGCCTGGGACCGCTCGCGCACGACCACGTCGCCGCGCGCGTCGCGCCCGGTCGCCTCGGTGGTGGCGATCAGCATCGGCCCGAGCGCCCTGCTCTCCTTGGCCTGGAGGTCGACCAGCTTCACGGTGATCGTGATCACGTCGCCCGCGACGAGCGGGCGCTCGTACACGACCTCGGTGCTCCCGTCCAGCACCTCCCGCCGCCCGAAGCGCGGGCGCGGGCCGGTCCCCAGCGGTACCGAGAACGTCTCGTCCGATCGTCCCGGGACGTAGACGGGCGTGCCGAGGTAGCAGGCCGGGGCCGGCAGCGCGTCGTAGCCGGCCGCCGTCGCGGCCTCGGCGTCGTAGTACACCGGATCGGTGTAGCCGACCCCGCGGGCGAAGGCCCGGATTCCCGTCGTCGTCACCTCGTAGACCCACGGCTCCGACTCGACGCCGGTCTCGGCGAGCATCTCCTCCGTCAGCGCGGCTTCCGAGCTTTCTGTCACCGGCTCACTCCCGGGCGTAGCGCCCCGGAGCGGGATCGCGCGGCGGGTGCTCGCGACTCCCCAGCTTGGCCGGCGCGGGCCGCTCCCCGCCGGAGCGGGCGAGCAGCCAGTCCCCGTAGCGCGGCCACCACGATCCCTCCACCTGTTCGGCCTTCGCGAGCCAGAGGTCGGGATCGGGGCCAGGCTCCGGTCCGGCGAAGTAGCGCGCCCGCGCCTTGCCGGGAGGGTTGACGATCGTCTGGATGTGGCCGGTGGAGGTGACGACGACCTCGCTCGGCCCCGACAGCAGCTGGCTCGTCATGTAGCACGGCTTCCAGGGCGTGATGTGGTCGGTCTGGCCGGCGATGACGAAGCTGTCGCACGTGACCTTGCCGAGGTCGAGCGGCGTTCCCAGGAGCGTGATCGCCCCGGGGGTGGCGGCCTTGTTGTCTGCGTAGATGCCGAGCATCTCGCCGTCGAACTTCGCCACGAGGTTCGTCGCGTCCCCGTTCCACGCCAGGATGTCGAACGCAGGCGGATCGTTGCCGAGCAGCCAGTTGTTGGCGACGTAGTTGAAGACGAGGTCGTTGGGGCGCATCCAGGCGAAGTTGGACGCCACGGCCCTGCTGTCGTAGATCTTCCCCTGCTCGCCGTCGCGAGTGATCCGGCTCAGCATCCGCTCGTCGGCGACCAGCCTCAGGGCATTCGGGTGGCTCGTGTCGATCATCGTCACCGTGAACGTGGCCGAGTTGACGCGCTCGTCTCCGATCTCGGCGAGATGCGCGAGCATGAGCCCGGCGGTCAGGCCTCCCGCGCAGGCGCCGAGGAGGTTGACGTCTTCGCTGCCGGAGACGTCCCGGACGACGTCGAGCGCACGCAGCTGCGCTTGCACGTAGTCCTCCAGCCCGCAGTGCCCGTGCTCGGCCTGCGGATTGCGCCAGACGATCGTGAAGTAGTGGACGCCATGGCCGACCAGGTACTCGACGAGGCTGCGCCCGGGCGCGAGGTCGAGGAAGTAGTGGCGGTTGATCTGGGGCGGGATCATCAGGAGCGGCGTCTCGCGCACGGCCGGGGTCGACGGCCGGTACTGGAGGACCTCGCACAGCTCGTCGCGGTAGACGACCGCACCCGGAGTCGCGGCCAGGTTGACGCCCACCTCGAACGGACGGGTGTCGACCTGGGCCGGCATGCCGCCGTTCTCCGCGACGTCCCGCAGCAGGTTCCGCGCGCCCTTGACGACGCTGGCCCCGCCCGTGTCGAACGCCCGCTTGACCGCGGTGGGGTTGCCCCAGAAGAAGTTCGTCGGCGCGAGCATCGCCGTCAGGAGGCCGCCCGTGTACCGGGCCTGAGCGTGCCGGCGCCAGTCCGAGCGCAGCTCGCGCGCGTT
>JBHEMU010000156.1:0-3392 GCA_046262415.1 Gaiellaceae bacterium
GGCAAGTACACCGTCCTCGCGACCATCGCCGAGAAGTACACGGCGAACGTCGGCTGGCCGGGCTTCTCGAACGCCGGGGTTGACGAGGTCTTCAACAAGTTCCTGATCCCGCAGATGTTCGCGGCGGTAGCCCAGGACAAGATGACGGCGCAGGAGGCGGCGAAGACGTTCGACGGCGAGGTCCGCCAGATCTTCCAGAAGTGGCGGAACCTGAAGAAGCTCTGAACCCGCGGAGTCGATGAGGGCTGCCGTTCTGAGCGAATTGGGCCGCTCGCCCGAGCTGGGCGAGCGGCCCGCTCCTGCCGCCGCGGACGGCGAGGTGGTGCTCGAAGTCCTCGCCGCCCCGCTCAACCCGCTCGACATCGCCGTCGGCTCCGGCCGCTACTTCGCCGGCCACCCGCCGGTGCCGTACGTACCGGGGAGCGAAGCTGTCGGTCGGAGGAGAGATTCCGGCGAGCTCGTCTGGGCGTTCGGCGACGGCTTCGGTTTGCGGCGGGACGGGACCTTCGCCGAGTTGGCAGCCTGCTCGGGCGAGGCGCTCGTCCCGGTGCCGGACGGCGCCGAGCCGGCGGTGGCCGCGGCGTTGGGTATCGCTGGTCTGGCGGGCTGGTTGCCCCTCGCGTGGCGCGCCCCCGTGCGCGAGGACGATCGCGTCCTTGTTCTCGGCGCGACCGGCACGGCGGGGCGCGTCGCCGTCCAGGTGGCGAAGCTGCTCGGGGCAGAGCGTGTCGTGGCGGCCGGCCGGGATGCGGAGCGGCTGGAGCGGGCCACCGAGGACGGCGCTGATGCAACGGTGCAGCTCGAGGATGCGGAAGGGCTCGGCGACCGGTTCCGCGAGGCTTGCGGCGGCGACGGCCCGACGCTCGTCTTCGATCCCCTCTGGGGGCGGCCGGCCCTTGCGGCGCTCGAGGCTGTTGCGCCCGGCGCCCGCGTCGTTCAGCTCGGCCAATCCGCCGGCGCGGAGGCGTCGGTGCGGTCTGGCCTGATCCGGGGCAAGCAGCTCGATATCCTCGGACATACGAACTTCGCCGTGCCGCGCGACGTGCTGGCGCAGGAGTACGGGAAGCTCGTCCGGCACGCGGTCACCGGCGGGATCACCATCGACGTGGAGCAGGTCTCGCTCGACGACGTCGCGAGCGCGTGGGAGCGTCAGGCCCAAGGGTCCGGACGGAAGCTCGTCCTCGTTCCCTAGGATCGGACTCTGCGCTCAACCACTGGAGTTGGCAAATCGAAGCCGGGCTAGGCAGCCGTCCGTCGCGTGTTCTAGCCGACGACGCTTAGCGAGGTCGTGATGTCGATCGAGCCGCCGA
This sequence comes from Gaiellaceae bacterium, assembly GCA_046262415.1. Taxonomy (GTDB): domain Bacteria; phylum Actinomycetota; class Thermoleophilia; order Gaiellales; family Gaiellaceae; genus JACDAS01. The sequence goes on from JBHEMU010000156.1 coordinate 1,311, forward strand.
TCGAGCGGTAGACCGGACATCTCGGCATGTGCGCGTCGAAGGCGCGCTGCACCTTGTCGCGGTCGACCCCCTCGTCGAGCCGCAGCTCGTACTCGACGTGGATGCGCCTGATCACGAGCACGCCGTCTTCCGACTCGATCTCGCCCGCGGCTTCGCTCGAGAGCCTGCCTTCGCCTGCCGGGATCTGACGCGCCTCCAGCGCGCCTCCGAAGGTGCCCGTCAGTCAGCCGGCCGCGGCGGCGACGACGTAGTCGAGCGTCGTCGTCCGCTCGGCGTCGCTGCCGCGCGGCACTCCGTAGTGGTCGGCGACCTCGTCGTGGACGCCGAAGAAGACCGGCTCCCCGGCGCCGGGGACGTGCGCTCGCCGCAACGGCCCGCGGATCCGCTCGACGCGCACGCGCGACGTGTAGACGACGTCGCCCACCTCCCTAGCGTATCGCGCTACGCTCACCCCATCTCGTGAGGAGGACCCGATGACCGAGCTGATCGACGCACCGCCCGCCATCAAGCCCATCAACCACTGGATTGGAGGCGCGCTCGTGGCCGGCGACTCCGGCCGCAGCGGTCCCGTCTTCAACCCGGCGACCGGGGAGCAAACCGGCGCTGTTGACTTCGCCAGCGCGGAGGAGGTTGATCGCGCTGTCCGTGCCGCGAAGGAGGTCTTCCCGGCCTGGCGCGCCGTCTCGCTCTCGCGTCGCGCCGAGCTGATGTTCCGGATCCGCCAGCTCGTCGACGCCCGACGGGAGGACTTCGCCCGAGCCCTGACGTCCGAGCACGGCAAGGTCTTCTCCGACGCCATGGGCGAGGTCGCTCGCGGCCTGGAGGTAATCGAGTTCGCGTGCGGCATCCCGACGCTGCTGAAGGGAGGCTTCTCGGAGCAGGCGTCGACCGGGATCGACGTCTACTCGATCCGGCAGCCGCTGGGCGTCGTCGCCGGAATTACCCCCTTCAACTTCCCGGCCATGGTGCCCATGTGGATGTGGGCGCCCGCGCTGGCGTGCGGAAACACGTTCGTGCTCAAGCCGTCGGAGAAGGACCCCTCGGCCTCGCTGCTCGCCGCCGAGCTGCTGAAGGAGGCGGGTGTGCCGGACGGCGTCTTCAACGTCGTGCACGGGGACAAGGTCGCCGTCGATGCGATCCTCCAGCATCCCGACATCGCGGCGGTCAGTTTCGTCGGCTCGACGCCGATCGCCCGCTACATCTACGAGACCGGCACGAAGCACGGCAAGCGCATCCAGGCGCTGGGCGGTGCGAAGAACCACATGCTCGTCCTGCCCGACGCCGACATCGAAATGGCGGCCGATGCGGCCGTCAGCGCCGCCTACGGCTCGGCGGGCGAGCGCTGCATGGCGATCTCGGCGGTCGTCGCCGTGGGCGATGCGGCCGATCCTCTTGTCGAGGCGATCAAGGAGCGGCTGCCGAAGATCAAGGTCGGCTCAGGCTTCAGCCCGGGCGTCGAGATGGGGCCGCTTGTCACGCGGGAGCACCGCGATAGGGTCGCCTCGTACCTCGACTCGGGCCGCGAGCAGGGCGCGACTGTCGTCGCCGACGGACGCGATCTGGAGGTTGACGGCGACGGGTTCTTCCTCGGCGTCTCGCTTCTCGACGACGTCACCCCCGAGATGGACTGCTACAAGGACGAGATCTTCGGCCCGGTGCTCGTGGTAACGCGCGTGGGCACCTACGACGAGGCCGTCCGGCTCGTGAACGAGAACCCATGGGGGAACGGGACGGCGATCTTCACTCGGGACGGGGGCGTCGCGCGGCAGTTCCAGTTCGACGCGCAGGCCGGCATGGTGGGCATCAACGTGCCGATCCCGGTGCCCGTCGCCTACTACTCCTTCGGCGGCTGGAAGGCCTCGCTGTTCGGCGACACCCACGTCTACGGTCCCGAGGGAATCAACTTCTACACGCGAGGCAAGGTCGTGACGAGCCGCTGGCCGGATCCGGCGACCAGCAAGGTGGACCTCGGCTTCCCGCAGACACGCTGAGACTGCTGCTCGCGCTTGCGGCGGTCGGCGCCGCACTCTCGCCGCCGTCGCTCGCGGCCAGCCAGGAGATTCCCACCCGCGACTGCTCGAC
>JBHEMU010000157.1:0-7394 GCA_046262415.1 Gaiellaceae bacterium
CGGCACGCGGCCCGGCTGGTACCGGGTCGTTTCGCCGACCTTCGTCACGGCCGACGATCCAGGCACCCGTCGCGTGCTTCTGACGCCGGGAGCTCTCTCGGGCCCCTTCGACGAGCCCCTGCCGGTACCGATCGCCGACGCGATCGAGAGGCGCTACGTCGTCCGCGAAGTCCGCGTGCGGCTGCACCAAGCCCGGTTCCGCGGCCTCGTCGTGCCTGCCTACAACGACCAGTGCGCCATCTGCAGGCTCAAGGAGCTCCGCCTGCTCGACGCGGCCCACATCACCCGCGACGCCGATGCCGAGGGGGCGGCCACGCTGGCAAACGGCGTCAGCCTCTGCACGATCCATCACCGGGCCTACGACAGCGACCTCGTCGGGATCTCGCCCGACTACGCGGTGCACGTATCCAGCCGGCTGCTCGAGGACGAGGACGGACCGATGCTGGAGGTGCTCAAGACCTTCCACGGCCAGCCCATCCAGGTTCCCTCTCGCAGGGCGGCGCGGCCCGACCGCGAGCGGCTTGCCGAGCGTTACGAGCTCTTCACCGCGGCGGCGTGCGTCACGGGCACTCGCTGTGCCGCGTTGTTCGCGTAGCCGCCGACGTTCCAGGGCGCCTCGTCGGGCTGCACGTTCCCGGCCGCGTCGGTCGCCCGGCAGCGGAGCTCGTGCTCGCCGACGCGCGCGTCCCAGTCATAGCGCCACGACCGCCAGGCCCAGCGCCCCACCTCCTCGCCGACCTCGGCGCCCGCCCACGTCCGGCCGCCGTCGACGCTGACCTCGACGCGCTCGACCGGCGCCCAGCCGGACCAGGCCCGGCCGGACAGGACGCACGGGCCGGCGACGACCGTGCGGTGGCGGGTCATGAACTCTGGGATTCCGGGCGGCGCCATCAGCGCGCGCGGCTGCATGCGCGTCAGCGCGTGACCCTCGTCCTCCTCGTCGGCGCGGAAGCGGTAGCCGGACGCCTGCTGGTAGCCCGCGAACGGCTCGGCGACGACCTCGATCTCCGCCAGCCACTTGACGTTCGTCATCCCGTACCACCCGGGGACGATCAGGCGCAGCGGAAAGCCGTGCTGCGGCGGGAGCTCCTGGCCGTTCACCTCGTAGGCGAGGATCGCCTCGCCCTCGATCGCCTCGGCGAGCGGCAGGCTGCGGGCGAAGCGCTGCTCGATGCCGCCCTCGACGCCGCGGTCGAGGCCGGTGAAGACGACCTCCGCCGCGCCGTCCCGGACGCCCGCCTCCCGGAGCAGCGGCGCGAGGGCCGCGCCCGCCCACCGCCCCGTTCCCACCGCCTCCCACAGCCACGGCTGGCTGTAGGGCCGGGGCTCCAGCCGCGCGCGGCCGTTGCCCGCGCACTCCATCGTCGCGACCACCTCCGCGCGGGGGCGGGCGCGGAGATCCGCCAGCGTCAGGGTCAGCTCGCGCTCGACCAGTCCTCGCAGGCCGAGACGCCAGGTCGCCGGATCGACGGCGGGGATGTCATAGTGGATCAGGAGGTAGTGCAGGCCGACCGGCGTGACGTCGTAACGCAGCGCCTCGAGCGGCATGCCGTGGTTTCGGGTCGCGAGCTGCAGCTCCTCGAGCGAGATCCCCATGCCTACCGCGCGAGCGCCTCGGGAGCGATCTCGCCGACCGAGGCACAGCCCGCGAGACCCATGGTCAGGTCGAACTCGGCGATCAGGTTCCGCAGCACCTCGCGCACGCCCGCCTCGCCCGCGACCGCGAGCCCGTAGGCATACGGACGCCCGATCAGCACCGCGCGAGCACCGAGCGCGAGCGCCTTGAAGACGTCGGCGCCGCCGCGGACGCCGCTGTCGAGCAGCACCGGCACGCGGCCTCCGACCGCCTCCACGACGGCAGGGAGAGCGTCCAGCGTCGCGATCGACCCGTCGACCTGGCGGCCGCCGTGGTTCGAGACGACGATCCCGTCGAGCCCACGCGCGACGGCCTCCCGCGCGTCGTCCGCGTGCAGGATGCCTTTGAGCAGGATCGGCAGCGACGTCCGCTCCCGGAGGAAGCCGAGGTCGTCCCAGGCGAGCGAGGGCCGGGAGATCAGCTCGAGGAAGCGACGGACGGCGGCGAGCGGGAGCGGCGAGCGCAGGTTCGAGCGGAAGCGGCCGGGATACGCCTGTGTCAGCCGGACGAGCGTCCTGAGCGTGGCCAGGTTCAGGGGCGGGCGCTCGCCGCCGCCGCCCGGCTCCTCGAGCAGCCGCAGGAACACCGGGTCGCTCGTGTACTGCGCGATTCCCTTGCCGAGCAGGAAGGGGAGGTAGCCGAGATCCAGGTCGCGCGAGCGCCAGCCGAGCATGGTCGTGTCGAGGGTGAGCACGATCGCCTCGCAGCCGCACCCCTCGGCCCGCCGGACGAAGCTCTCGACCAGCTCGTTCGACTTGTTCCAGTACAGCTGGAACCAGCGCGGGCTGTCCCCCATCTCCCCGGCGCAGCGCTCCATCGGCACCGAGGCCTGGTTCGAGAAGATCATCGGCACACGCTCGGCCGCCGCAGCCCGCGCGACCGCGAGGTCGGCGTCGCGGTGCGCCGCCTCCAGCACGCCGACCGGGGCGAGCAGGATCGGTGCCCTCAGGCGGCGTCCGAAGAGCTCCACGGTCGCGTCGCGGCTGGAGACGTCTCGCAGCATGCGCGGGACGATCCGCCGCCGGTCGAAGGCCTCGCGGTTCGCGGCGATCGTGCCCTCCCGGCCGGCCCCGCCCGCGACGTACGCGAACCCCTCGCGCGACATCGCCTTCCGGGCTGCCCGCTCGAGCTTGGACGGGTCGGCGGGCACCCGCTGCCTGCGGCCGCGGGCCGCCTCCAGGTACACGTCCGTCTGGCGCCGCTGGCCGAAGTCCCGCGGGTGCGCGGCCTCACTCACGTGACGGCGAGGCTACTCGCGTGACCATGGGCCCGCAACGGGGGAATGAGAGAATCCGCCGCCCATGGCCGACCGCCCCGAACGCACCGCACTCGCCCGCCTGGTCGATTCGCCGGCGTTCACCGGGATCGTCTTCCTGGCGATCGTCGGGAACGCCGTCGTGCTCGGCATGCAGACCTACGAGGGCCTCGAGCGCGAGCACGGCGACCTGCTCGACCTGCTCAACGAGATCTTCCTGGGCGTCTTCGTCGTCGAGCTCGCCCTTCGCGTGGGTGCCTACGGGCGCCGCCCGCAGGACTTCTTCCGCGACGGTTGGAACATCTTCGACTTCCTCGTCGTCGCCGCGGCGTTCGTGCCGGGCGTCCGCGAGAACGCGACCGTGCTGCGGCTCGCGCGCCTGCTGCGGCTCGTCCGCGTCGTGCGCCTTCTCCCCGAGCTCAGGGTGCTGCTGCTCGCCGTCCTCCGCAGCCTGCCGCCGCTCTTCAGCATGACCGTGCTCACGACGATGATCCTCTTCGCCTACGGGATGGTCGGCTGGCTCCTGTTCGGCGACGAGAATCCCGGCGCCTGGGGCGACATCGGCCAGGCGATGCTGACCCTCTTCGTGATGCTGACGCTCGAGAACTTCCCGGCCCAGCTCGAGCGCGGCATGGAGATCCACCCGTGGTCAGTCGTGTACTTCGTCAGCTTCGTGCTGGTGGCGGCCCTGATCATCCTCAACGTCCTGATCGGGGTCGTGCTGCACAGCATGGAGGAGGCGCGGGAGATCACCCGGCGCGCGAAGCAGCCCCGGCTGGAGCGGCACGAGACGATCGCCGAACGCGTCGCGGCCCTCCGGCAAGCCGTCGACGAGCTCGAGCTGGAGCTCGCCGCAGGTGCCGGTCCGGTTCCCGGCCGGCCGCCCGCACCCCCTGGTTAGGATCGTCGGCGTGTCGCGCAGGGGTCTCGAGCGCTTCGTCCTGGTCCTGGCGGTCGCCGGCGTGGCGGTTGCTGCCCCGCGAGCCGCAGCGCAGCGGCCGGCGAGCGTCAAGGTGTTCTTCACGAAGGGCGAGCAGCTCGCCGCGGTCACCCGCGCGGTCGGCGCCGGGCAGCGGCCCGAGGCCGTCGCGCTCCGCGCGCTGATGGCCGGCCCGAGCGCGACCGAGCGGCGGGCCGGGCTGCGCAGCGCGATTCCGGCCGGATCGCGGCTCCGCTCGGTGCGCCTGCTCGGCTCGCTCGTCCGCGCGGACGTCCATTTCGCCGGCGAGGGGGCGCGCTCCGGTGCGTTCGCGCTCTCCCTCCGGCCGGCCCGCACCCAGCAGGTGGCGGAGACGCTACGCGCCCTCGAAGGCATCCGGGCGATCGAGCTGCGGGTGGACGGCTCGCCGCACGCGGTGCCGAACGCCGCGCCGGACCGCCTGCCGCCGACCGACCCGCCCGACCTCCAGCCGATCGCACCGGCGCCCGAGTTCCCGTACGCGATCCAGGACCGCTTGGCGGAGCTGCGCTACCTCCCGCGGGCGGCGGTGACGGGAAGGTGGGACTACCGCACGGAGCAAGCGGTGCTGGCGCTGCAGAGCTGGAGCGGCATCGACCGTGACGGCGAGGTGGGGCCGCAGACCCTGGGCGTGCTCGGGGAGGCGGAGGTGCCGGAGCCGCGGCGCTCGCAGGGAAAGCGGATCGAGGTCTACCGGAGCCGGGGCGTGGCGCTGCTCGTGGTCGGAGGCGCCGTGCGGCGTGCCATCCACGTCTCCACGGGCGCGCCGGGCTTCGAGACGCCGCTCGGCTCGTTCCAGGTCTTCCGCAAGGAGCGCTTCTCCTGGTCTGTGCCCTACCGGCTCTGGCTGCCGCACGCAAGCTACTTCACCGGCGGGGTCGCCTTTCACGCCCACAGCGAGGTCCCCACTCACCCCGCCTCGCACGGCTGCGTGCGCGTCCCGTACCCCGAGGCTCCCGTCGTGTACGCGTTCGCGTCGATCGGCACGCGTGTGCTGGTCTTCCCCTGACGCTCCGCGCGCCTGGGCCCGGGCATGGGGCATCCGACCGGCCGACGCGCACCGGCGCGGCCAGGCTAGCTCGCCGCACGCCTCCCGGACGACCCTCCACCGGCGCTTCGGGACCGGTCCGTGGAGCGATCGTCACAGAGCCGGCACGAACGCCATGTCCCGAATGGCACCTCTCGAGGGTCAGACCCTGTTTTCCGGCGCCCCGGCGGGGGCGGCGGCGAGGGCTGCCTCGAGCCACGGGGCGAGCTCATGGAGGAAGCCGGGATCGACCGCGTGCGGCAGCGGGTACTCGCGGTAGAAGACCTCGGCGCCTGCCTCCTCCAGGAGCGCTCGGGCACGCCGCGACCACTCCGCGGTGATGACGGGGTCCAGGGTGCCGTGGCCGATCGCCACGGGCGGCAGGGGCGAGTCGAGGTCGAGCACGAGGCCCTCGACGGTCGGGACGAAGCCGCTCAGCGCCACCAGCGCCGCCGGGCGCGGCCGGCCCCGCGCGAGAGCCAGCGCGTAGCCCATGACGGCCCCCTGCGAGAACCCGCCCAGGAGCGTCCGCCCGAGGGGGATGCCCGTCTCGGCCGCCAGGGCGTCCAGCCAGCCGGACAGCCGCTCGAACGTCGACGCGAACGTCGGAGGGTCGGGATAGCCGATCTCGTGCAACGCGTACCAGTGCCGGCCGCCCGGCGGAAGCGCCAGCGGGCCCCCCGGCGTCACGCCGAGCAGGCGCCGCTTCGGATCGAGCAGGTCGATCAGGGGCGCGAGGTCGAACTCGTCCGTGCCGCGGCCGTGCAGGAGCACGAGCGCTCCCCGCGGTTCCCCGTCCGGCGGCCGGAGCCGGTGGACGAGGGCGTCGAGGCTCACCGCGCGGCGCGCGGGCTCGGCAGCGGGGTCAGGACGGGCTCGAGCTGGTCCCGGAGGTGCTCGAAGGCGGGCGGCAGCGAAAGGCGCTCGCCGAGGCTCTCGAGCGGCTCGTCGCTGGTGAAGCCCGGGCCGAGCGTCGCGATCTCGAACAGCACCCCGCTCGGCTCGCGGAAGTAGATCGAGCGAAAGTAGAAGCGGTCGATCACCGGCGTCGGGTGCGCCCCCGCGCGTTCGGCCCGCTCCCGCCAGGCGACGTGATCCTCCATCGTCGAGGCCCAGGCGACGTGGTGGACCGTGCCGGCACCCCCGAAGCCGCGCTCCGCGGGCGGCGGGTCGTACGCGTACCGGCCGCCGCGCCGCTCGCCGCGGGTCTCCCACCGCTCTGCCCCTGCGGGGGCGAACTCGAGCGCGTCCTCGAGGAAGCGCCGGCTGGCCCCGGGCTCCGCCGCGTACGCCCGCACCCCGTCGAAGCCCTGCAACGCCAGCTCGGGTGCGATCGCGGGATGCTCGGCGACGAGCGGCGCGTCGTCCGCCTCCGCGACGACGAGCTCCAGCTCGAGCCCTTCGGGATCCGCGAACCGCAGCGACCGGCCCTCGTGCGCCGACTCGGTCCCCTCAGCCTCGAGCCGGTCCGCCCAGAACGCGAGCGCATCCTCGGAGACGACCCGCCAGGCGACCCGGTGCACCATGCCCGCCCCGGCGCGCCCGCGGCGTGCCGCGGGATACTCGAAGAAGGTGATGTCGGCGCCTTGGCTGCCGAGCTCGTCCGCGTAGAACAGGTGGTAGACGGTCGGATCGTCCTGGTTGACGGTCTTCTTGACCAGCCGCAGACCGAGGACCCCGGCGTAGAACTCGACGTTCGCCGGCGCGTCGCCGGTGATCGCCGTGACGTGGTGGATGCCCTCGAGTCGCACCGCCCGGCCCGAATCTACCGTCGCCGCACGAGTCGCCGCCCGATGAAGATCGCGGCGCCGACCGTGACCACGAGCTTCACCGCCGTCGCCCCGCGGAGCTTGGACACACCCGCCTGGCGCTCACGCATCTCGACGGGCACCTCCTCGAGGCGCAGCCCGGCATCGGCGATCCGCATTAGCGCCTCGACCTCGGGGGCGCCGCTCTCGTAGGGCTCCGAGAGCAGCGGCAGCGCAGCCGCGTTCACCGCGTAGAGCCCGCTCGTGGCGTCGGCGAGCGGCCGGTCGAGCCGCCAGCCCATCAGCCGGCGGAGGACGGCCGTCCCGAAGGCACGGGCCGTGCTCGGCCGGTACCGGTACTCAGCGAACCCGTCGCCGGCGACGAACCTCGAGCCGAGCGCGACGTCGCACGCGCCTCCGTGCACGCGGTCGAGCAGCCGGCGCAGCTCCGCGGCCGGATGCTGGCCGTCGGCGTCCACCCGGCCGCAGAACCCGTAACCGTGCTCGAGCGCGTAGCCGTACCCGGCCGCGACCGCCTCGCGCAGGCCTCGGTTCCGGGGAAACGAGAGCACCCGGGCGCCTCCGGCCCGCGCGGCGGCGGCCGTGCCGTCGGTCGATCCATCGTCGACCACGAGGACGTCGGCGTCGGGTAGCTCCCGGCGCAGCTCCTGCAGCACAGCCGGCAGCGAGGCCTCCTCGTTCAGGGCGGGGATGAAGACGAGCGTGTCCGCCATGCGCGGATCATCGCAGGGCCTCGCGGCGGGTCCCGG